>JAJYJB010000116.1 GCA_021789735.1 Nitrospirota bacterium | reverse complement strand
CCTGAAGGCACGTTTGCCTTCAGGGACATCCTTACACTTTTCCCCGCAGTGGATGGAGTTCTTACCGGCGAGCCGGAGCTAACCTTTAAAAGCCTTGCCCAGGCGCTTGCCTCCGGGCAGAGCGCCGGAAAGATCAAAGACAAAAACGAAAACAAAAACAAAAAAATCGCCGGGCTTGTTACCGCAGGGGACAGCTGGGATTTGGGAGGCGGACAGTTTTCAATCCCCCGGATAGCAGAGGACCTGGACACGCTTCCCTTCCCGCTGCGCACCCCGGCCATGCGGCGGCTGCCGGAGGTAAACCTGCTTGGAAGCCGGGGCTGCTACGGACAGTGCACCTTCTGCCATCTGAGCTCTTTTGGGGGCAGATGGCGCGGCAGGAGCCCCGAAAACATAGCGGAAGAAATAGACCGCATCATCAGCGAAAGCGGAGCGAGGGATTTTTATTTCACGGACCCCAATTTTTTTGGCCCTGGGGCCGCCGGACAGGAGCGGGCGCTGCGCCTGGCCTCCCTGATAGGGCCTAAAAACATCCGTTTTGGCATCGAAGCCAGGGCCAATGATATCAGGGATGAAACCATAGGCGCGCTTGCAAAGGCCGGACTGCGCCAGATACTTATTGGGCTTGAAAGCGGCAGGGACGAGGCGCTGAAGCGCATGGGGAAGATGACCACCGTGAGTGAGGGGGAAGAGGCTATCCGGATACTCAGGCGGCACGGGATCGAACCCAATATCGGGTTCATCATGTTCGAGCCGGCCTCCACGCTTGAAGACATCAGGGCGAATTTCGAATTCCTGAAAAGAAACAGCCTTCTTGAAAACCTGGCAGTCACGGCGAATGTTCTCAGCCACCATCAGATTTTGCTAAAAGGCACAAAGGCTTATGGGACGCCTGGCAATGACGGGCAGAAAAACGCGTACGAAGCCGTCCCCTATGAGGTGGAGGCAAGCTTTAACTCGCCTGAAGTGGGCGAGCTGGCCTTTATCATGAGAAGGGCGGCAAACCTCCTTTTTGTCCGGATGGACGGCATATGGAGCGGAAGGTTCCTTGCGCCGCCTGGGGCAAAGGAGAGATACAGGGAGATAAACAGGTTTCTTGTGGAGCTGTTTGAATCCACGCTTTCAAGGCTTTCTCTGACGCGGGGCGGCCGCTTCAACCCTGAACAGCCGGGCCCGGAAAAGCCCGGCTCCGAAAAAATGGAGATGCTTGCCGCCCAGGCCGAAAAAGAGATACTGAACCTCTTGCCCACCGGGTATTTTTTGTCAGGAACATCTTTTAAGGCGGAAGGAAGACCACATAAAACGGAAGGAGACGGGCTATAAATGAAACTGCTTCAGGCAACGCTTGAAAAGATCAAACCGGTAGATGAACGCTGGTTTTCAATAGCAAAAAGGCGTCTGGACAACCTCACAAAACCGCCGGGGAGCCTGGGAAGGCTGGAAGAATTCGCGGCAAGGATCGTCGCCATAGAGGAAAACGCCTCTCCTGTCCCTGGCAAAAAAGTGATATTCACCTTCGCCGGGGACCATGGCGTGGTGGACGAAGGCGTTTCCGCATATCCCAGGGAAGTGACGGTGCAGATGGTGCATAATTTCCTGGCGGGCGGGGCCGGGATAAACGTGCTTGCCCGCCACGTGGGGGCAAAGGTGGTGGTCATAGACATGGGCGTAAATCATGATTTCGGGAAAAAGAAGGGGCTGGTGGACGCCAAGGTTATAAAGGGGACCAGGAATTTCACCAAGGGCCCGGCAATGACGCGCGCGGAAGCTGTTAAAAGCGTGGAGGCCGGGATAAGGCTGGCTGGCAGGTTCGCAAAAAAAGGTTTTTCCCTATTTGGCACGGGCGATATGGGAATCGGCAACACGACCCCCTCAAGCGCCATAGCGGCCGTGCTTACGGGCAGGGAAGTCTCCAAGGTCACTGGAAAGGGCACAGGCATTACGGACAGCTCGCTGGGAAGAAAGATCGGGGTGATAGAGACGGCGATAGAGCGCAATGCCCCTGATGCCAAAGACGCGCTCGATGTGCTTTCAAAGCTGGGCGGAACGGAGATAGGCGGCATCGCCGGACTGGTGCTCGGAGCCGCGGCAAACAGGGTGCCGGTTGTGATAGACGGGTTCATATCCACCGCGGGCGCGCTCATTGCGCACACCCTGCATCCTGCCGCCGCGGACTATATGTTTGCCTCCCACAAATCGGTGGAAGCGGGCCATCGCGCAATGCTTGAAAAAATGGGGCTTACCCCTATCGTCGACCTGGGCCTGCGCCTGGGTGAAGGCACCGGCGCGGCGCTGGGCATTGCGCTTATAGAGGCCGGGCTCAAGATATACGGGGAGATGGCGACCTTCGGCGAGGCGGGCGTATGCGGCGAGATCTTAAATTGAGGCGGATATTTTTTTGCTTAAACGGATACTGCTAGCGGTCCAGTTCCACACAGTGCTCCCTGTGAAAGTAAACGGCCCCGTCCAGGAAGAGGACATGGCCGGGAGCATCCCTTTTTTCCCCCTTGCAGGGGCGGCGCAGGGATTTTTTCTTGCCGTTTCCGCAATGGCCTTTGCCCATTTTTTTGACTTTGACCGCTACGCTGCCGGCGCGCTCGCGCTTGCCGTTTATATAATCCTTAGCGGAGGGTTCGATCTGGACGGGCTCGCGGACACGGCGGACGCCCTGTCCGTCAAGTCCAGCGGAGACCCGGAGGCGGACAGGCAAAAGCGGCTCGAAATAATGAAGGACAGCCACGTGGGCGCGATGGGGGTCATAGCGCTAATAATCTCCATCCTGCTTAAATTCGTGCTCATAAGCGGCCTGCTTGCGCTGACAGAGCCATATGCCTTTGCCCTGCTTTTCATGATGCCGGTTTTCTCCAAGTGGGCCACGGTGCCGGTAATGTTTCACGGAAAGCCGGCAAGAAAAGAGGGCCTGGGGCGGCTATTCATAGGAAACGCTGGGGCCAAAGACGTTGCGCTTGCCTCCCTTTTGCTTTTATGCCTCTGGTTTGCTGTTTTTTCCAGTCTATTTATCTATCGACAGGAGGGCATGCTGCGGCAAGTTCACCTTTTCCCCTTTTTGTTTCTGTTTTTCCCCCTCATTATTTTCCTCTATGCGGAAGGCAGGGCTGCCGCCAGGTTCTTGTCTCGAAAGTTCGGAGGGCTTACGGGAGACCACCTGGGTGCAATAACGGAGGCGTCCGAGATCCTGTTTTTGATCGCCGCCTCTTTGTGGCCGCATCTGGCCGCCCATATCTGATCTTGGACGGCGTTGTGGCCTACAAACAATGGGGTGGCAGCCCCTCGATCGACTCGACAACCATAACAAAAAATCCCCTTGGCCCGCTGCAAAGCCCGACCATACCCATTCCGGTGTACCGGCCTTTTTAATTGAGAGCCAGTTAGCGTGTTGCGGGGATTTTTCATATAAAATAGTTCACATGGTCCACAGTTTCGACACTCTGGTAATAGGCTCCGGGCTTGCTGGCCTGTCGGCGGCCATTGAGGCCTCCAGACACGGCAGCGTGGCCGTTATTGCAAAACTCTATCCCACCAGGTGCCACTCCTCGGCGGCCCAGGGCGGCATAGCCGCGGCGCTGGGCAACGAGGAGCCGGACTCTCCCGAGTGGCACGTCTACGACACCATAAAGGGCAGTGACTACCTGGCGGACCAGGACGCCGCAAGGACGATGTGCGAAGACGCCATAAAGACCGTCATCGGGCTTGAACACCTGGGAGTGCCTTTTTCGCGGATATCCAATGGAAAGATCGCGCAGAGGCGCTTTGGCGGCCATACAAAAGAGTTCGGTTTGGCCCCGGTCAGAAGGGCCTGCTACTGCGCGGACAGGACAGGCCTGGCCATTGTCACCACCCTTTATGAGCAAAGCGAACGGCGGGGCATAAGGTTTTTCACGGAGTTCCATGTCCTTGACATCATGATGGAGGGGGGCAGATGCCTTGGCGCCGCCGCCATCGAGATAAGGACCGGGGAGATATGCGCCTTCACCGCCCGAGCTACCATCCTTGCAACCGGAGGCTACGGAAGGGTCTTCAGGACCACATCAAACGCCATCCAAAGCACCGGCGACCTGCCGGGCGTGCTCCTGGCAAAAGGACTGCCGCTTGAGGACATGGAATTTTTCCAGTTCCATCCCACGGGTCTCTACGGATTGGGCATACTGGTTACGGAAGGGGCAAGAGGGGAAGGCGGAGTGCTGATCAACGGCAAGGGAGAGCGGTTCATGGAAAGGTACGCTCCGCACATACTGGACCTGGCGCCAAGAGACATGGTATCAAGGGCGATAATCACCGAGATAAGGGAGGGCCGGGGCGTCCAGGGGAAGGACTTTGTGTACCTGGACTTAAGGGCGGTCCCTGAAAAGACCCTGTCGGAAAGACTTCCTGAGATAATGAATTTCTGCAAGCTCTATATGGGCGTGGACCCCTCGGCCGCCCCCATACCGGTTGTCCCCACCGCCCATTACGCCATGGGCGGCATACCCACGGACCCGGATGGAAGGGTGCGCAAAGATGAGACAGGCGGGACTGTAGACGGGCTTTTCGCTGCAGGGGAATGCGCATGCGTTTCGGTGCACGGGGCAAACAGGCTCGGGTGCAACTCCCTGCTGGACACCGTTGTGTTTGGCAGAAGGGCTGGTGAGGCTGCGGGC
>JAJYJB010000041.1 GCA_021789735.1 Nitrospirota bacterium | reverse complement strand
AATGGTTCAACGAGGCTAAAGGTTTTGGGTTCATCACCACTGATGATGGCAAGGACGTGTTCGTACACTTCTCGGCCATCGCTGGTGAGGGTTTCAAGACCCTTGGCGAAGGGGACCAGGTCAATTTTGACATCGAGATGGGTCCCAAGGGCCCCAGGGCTGTCAACGTTGTGAAAGTCTGAAAAAGACCTAACGAGAGCCCCCGGCTTCCAAAGCCCGGGGGCTTTTTTTTGCCCAAAATCCCCGCACGCCATTTATCCTGCGCCGTCTGTCCCATTTCGCCCCGGGGGGCCTTCCAATAAAATAAAAAGAGGCTTTTCAATTAAAATAGGAAAATGAGCAATACGGGCCTTAAGGCTGCATGGCAGAAGATCAGGACCGGGGCCGGCGGGGGGCTTTCGAAGACCTCCGGCATCCCCTTTGAGGGGGGCGCGTATGTTTTTCCTTCCCTTGGAATGGAATTCTTCATATATCCTGACAAAGAGACCATAAAGGCCTCCTCGGCGCAAGGGGAGGCTATCGCGACCAAGTTCGCCTACTTTTTTGAGCACGTATGCCTCTGGTGGCTTGTTTACGCAAAGGGCATACCGGCCACGGGCAGGCTGTTAAGGCCTGAGGACCTGAACGGTGGAGCGGCATTTTTCCGGGGCTCCCATACCCTTCCCCTTGACGGCCTGGCCAGGCGTTACGGCAATGGCAGGGAAGATTTCTTTGAAAAAGGTGAGGCCCTGGGCGGGCAAAGGTGCTCTTTCGCCGACGCGTGCATAAAGCTTGAGCCGGCCCCGGGACTTCCGGTCTACCTGCTTCTGTGGCTGGAGGATGAAGAGTTCCCTGCGAGGGCCGGGGTGCTTTTGGACTCTTCGGCTGGCATAGTCCTTCCGCTGGACATAATATGGAGCGCCGTGATGCTTTGCCTGTTGGCGATGCTTTAGGGAAGGGATGAGCGGAAAAAAAGGTCAAAAAAGGCAAAAGCTTCTGAGGAAGGCGGATGCCCTCCTTTCAAGGGAAAATGGCGCCGTCTTCAAAACTCCGGGCGGAAGGCTCAATATCTGCCTGGTATACCCGAACACCTACCATGTGGGAATGTCCAATCTGGGCTTCCAGGGCGTCTACGGCTTTTTAAACGCAATGCCGGATGTGCTTTGCGAGCGGGCGTTCCTGCCGGACCCGGAAGACCTGGACGATTATTCAAATGGCGGTGAGGAGCTTTTCAGCCTTGAATCAAAAAGGCCGCTCAACAGGTTCGATATGGTGGCCTTCTCCGTGTCCTTTGAGAACGATTACCCGAACATACCCCGGATACTGGAGCTTGCCGGGATAACTCCTCTGGCCGCGCTTCGCGGCCCCAGGGAGCCGCTTCTCCTGCTTGGCGGGGTGGCCGCCTTTTCAAACCCCGAGCCGCTGGCCGATTTTTTTGACGCCGTTTTCATAGGAGAGGCCGAGGCGCTGCTGCCCGTCTTTTTTGACGAAGTAAGGAAAAATGTCTCGCCGGAGGGCGGCAGACGGGACTTTCTGGAAAAAATAGCCCCAGTGCCCGGCATCTATGTGCCTTCCCTTTATGAGGTCTCATACGGGCAGGAAGGAGAGATCGTCCAAAGAAGGCCCGCGCTGCCCCAGGCGCCGGCTACGGTAAAAAAACAGGTGTCCTCTTATCTGGGGATGCGGCATGCCATAGTGGCGCCCGGCACCGAGTTTTCGAACATGCGGCTTGTAGAGCTGATGCGCGGCTGTCCCTGGAGCTGTTCATTCTGCCTGGCGGGGCAGGTCTATAACCCGCCGCGCAGGAGGCCGCCGGAGGAGGTCAAAAAAGAGATAGGGGAGGCGCTTGCCGCAGGACAGAGAGTGGGGCTCATCGGGCCCTCGGTCTCCGATTATCCGCGCCTCACTGAACTCCTCCGGATCGAAGGAGTGGATTTTTCCATCACCTCGCTGAGGGCAGGCGAAAAAAGCATCGGACTGCTGCCTTATCTGAAGGGGCATAAAAGCCTCTCGATAGCCGCGGAGGCGGGCACGGAAAGGCTCCGGAGGCTCGTAAACAAAAAGATCACAGAAGAGGACATCCTGAAGACCTCAAGGGCCGTCCTGGAGGCGGACATGAACCTGCGTGTCTATTTCATTATTGGCCTGCCGACGGAAAAAGAAGAGGACATCATGGCGCTTACAGGCCTGGTGGAAAAGATAAGGGCCGCTTCGCCCAAGGGCAGGATCACGCTTACAGTGAGCACGTTTGTGCCAAAACCCTTCACCTGCCTTCAGTGGCACCCGATGGAAAGGCAGGACGTGGTCAAAAAAAGGCTTGGCAGGATCAAAAGGGCGTTGAATGCCCTGAAAGGGGTGGCTGTCTTTCATGATGTCCCCAAATACGCCCTGATGCAGGGAGTGTTTGCCATGGGGGACAGAAGGCTTTCGGCCGTCCTCCTGGCCATGGCCAGGCAGGGGCTCGATTATAAGGCGGCGCTCCGTGGCGCGGGCCTTTCGGAGGACTTTTACATCTTCAGGCAGAAAGGCGCGCAGGAAATATTGCCCTGGGACTTCATAGATGCGGGCGCAGGCAAGGGGGCGCTTTGGGCGCAGTATGAGCAGCTTGTCCTTGGAGGGGCGGAAACAGCGTAAAAAACGGCGAACCGATGCCGCTTAAGCCGGCAACGCCCGGCATGTCAAAATACCCGTCCGCAACTGCTGCCTGACTGAAGCCAACCGGGACGCTGCCGCCGTTTAAAGAAAATGAAAATGCGCTACCACATCACGGTTTCCCATCGCTTTCTGAACTCAGTAAATTTTCCTTCGGTTATCGACTGCCGCATCTGCCTGAAAAACTCCAGGTAGAAATGGATGTTGTGGATGGTGTTCAAACGCATGGAGAGTATTTCCCTGCTTAAAAAGAGGTGCCTCAGGTATCCCCTGGAGAAGTTCCTGCAGGTGTAGCAGCCGCACTGCGGATCAAGCGGCAAGGGGTCTTCCTTGAACTCCGTCCTTTTTATGCTTACCCTGCCCCCGGAGGTAAAAAGCGTGCCGTTCCTGGCGTTTCTTGTAGGCATCACGCAATCGAACATGTCAAAGCCCGCCTGCACCGCCTCCATGCAGTCTTTGAGGTCCCCTATGCCCATAAGGTACCTGGGTTTTGCGGCGGGCAGGAGCGGGCCCATGAGGTCCATCGTCTTCCACATCTCCTCCTTTGGCTCTCCGACGCTCACCCCGCCGACCGCATAACCCTCAAAATCCAGCTCCAAAAGTCCTTCAAGGCTCTCCCTGCGCAGCTCTTCGTAAGAGCCGCCCTGGATGATGCCAAAAAGGGCGCTTTTTGCGGCCTCGGGCATGCCCTTTTTCTTCCCGGCGCATCTTTGCGCCCAGAGGGCGGTCCTTTTTACGGCCTTATGCACTTCTTCCTTGCCGGCCGGCCAGGGCGGGCACTCGTCAAATGCCATGAAGATGTCCGAGCCAAGCGATGCCTGCACCTCCATGGCAAGCTCCGGGGTCATGAAATGGGAGGAGCCGTCTATGTGGCTTTGGAATTCCACCCCCTCATCGGTTATCTTCCTGAGGAGCGCAAGGCTGTAGACCTGGAAGCCGCCGCTGTCCGTAAGTACCGGCCTGTCCCAGCCCATGAACCTGTGCAGCCCTCCGAGCCCCCGTATAAGCTGGTGTCCCGGTCTGAGGTACAGGTGGTATGTGTTTGAGAGGATGATTTGCGCCCCGGCCGCCTTGAGCTCGTCAGGCCCCAGGGCCTTGACCCCGGCGTTCGTGCCCACGGGCATGAACGCCGGGGTATGAATGACGCCGTTTTCCGTCTCTAGCAGGCCGGCCCTTGCGCGGCCGTCTTCTTTTAAAATGGTGAATTTCATTTTTTCCGGTTTTTAATTTTTAAAAGGACCTTAGATTCTAACATCTTTTCCGTCCCGTCTTTTTCCACGGCCGGCAAAAAACGCAGGGGAAACCGGACGAAGCGGACAGTTTTTGAAAAACCGCTCTTTTTATGGCAATATAGTACCTTGGGCGGGAACCCCCGACTGGTTTGAAAAAGCAAACCCGCTTTAATTAATATAACAGACTATATTTTTCTGGAGGGAAAACTGCAAAATGCCCGATATGATCGAGATCAGATGGCATGGAAGAGGAGGCCAGGGGACTGTGACCGCCGCCAAGGTCCTGGCTGATGCCTGTCTTAGCGGCGGGAGGTATGTGCAGGCCTTTCCCGAGTACGGCCCAGAGAGGGCGGGCGCGCCGCTCAGGGCATACAACCGGGTAAGCGACCATGAGCTCAGGCTCTACTGCCCCGTTGTAAACCCTAAGGTCGTAAGCATCGTGGACGCCACCATCATAGACGCCATGGACGTCACGGAGGGGGCGCTTGACGATGCCATCTTCGTGGTCAACACCACGAAGGACCCTGCCGAGATAAGGAAGTCGCTCAAGGCGAAAAGCACACAGAAGGTCTTTACGGTGGATGCCACCGACATAGCGATATCGGAGATAGGCAGGCCGCTCCCCAACTCTCCCATGCTGGGCGCGGTAGTGAAGGTCACGGGGCTCGTGACCCTTCCCCACCTCATAGAGGAGGTAAGGAAGAGCTTCGGGAAGAAGTTTTCCGAGAAGATAATAACAGGCAACCTTAACGCCGTTGAAAGGGGATACAAGGAGGTCAGGGAAGGATGAAGAAATGGACGGAACTGGTCCCCGGCGCCGTTGTACTGGAGGCGGGAAGCTCCGCCAAATTCAAGACCGGCTCCTGGAGGACGTTCAGGCCCAGGTGGATGCAGGAAAACTGCATACAGTGCCTGATGTGCTGGCTTTATTGCCCGGACATGGCCGTCAAGGTGGTTGACGGCAAGATGACCGGGTTCGATTATGATTACTGCAAGGGCTGCGGGGTATGCGCGAAGGAATGTCCCGGCAAACAGGGTAAAAAGGCAATAGTAATGGAACCGGAGGGCAAATAGGAATGGGAAAGGTAGTCGCGGTAACCGGAAACGAAGCCGTAGCAAACGCCCTGAGGCAGGCGGACCCGGATGTCTGTTCCCTCTATCCCATAACCCCCCAGACGGACATCGTCCAGAGGTTTTCCTCTTTTGTTGCCAACGGAGCTGTCCAGACGGAGCTCCTTAACGCGGAGAGCGAGCACTCCGCGATGTCGGCGGCGATAGGGGCGGCGGCCGCGGGCGGCAGGGTGATAACCGCCACGTCCTCCCAGGGGCTTGCCCTGATGTGGGAGATGCTCCATATAGCCTCCGGGATGAACCTCCCCATAATAATGCCGCTCGTAAACAGGGCGCTTTCTGCCCCGCTGAACATCCACGGGGACCACTCAGACGGCATGGGCGCCAGGGACACCGGTTGGATACAGCTTTGGAGCGAGAACGCCCAGGAGGCCTACGACAACACCATAATGGCCTTCAGGATAGGGGAGCACAAGGACATAAGGCTTCCCATTATGGTCTGCATGGACGGGTTCATCGTTAGCCATTCCATAGCTAGGATGGAGTACCTGGGCGACGATGAGGTGAAGAAGTTCATAGGCCCGTACCAGCAGGTAAACCCGCTTCTGGACCTGGAGCACCCGAAGAGCTATGGCCCCCTCATACTCACCGACCTCTATCACGAGTACAAGAGGCTTCAGCATGAGATAATGGGCCGGGTAAAAAATGTTGTCCTTCAGGTGTCGGAGGAGTTCGCGAAACTCTCCGGGAGGCGTTACGGGCTTTTTGAGTCCTACCGCCTGGAGGACGCCGATATCGCGCTTGTGATACTTAACTCCGCGGCCGGCACGTCCAAGGACGTGGTGGACGAGCTAAGGGACAAGGGCATAAAGGCGGGGCTGCTTAAGCCCAGGCTTTTCAGGCCTTTCCCCTATGAGGAGGTAGGGAAGGCGCTAAAGCACCTTAAGGCCGTCTGCGTCATGGACAGGGCGGACTCCTTTGGAGGCTACGGCCCGATGTTCATGGAGATCAGTTCGGCCCTTTACCAGGCGGACGGTGACGGCAAGAGGCCCAGACTCATAAACAAGATATACGGGCTTGGCGGAAGGGACTATATGCCGCACGACGCAAGACAGGTGCTTCTGGAGCTGGACGGGATAGCCAAGGGCGCCCCGGTTGGCGCCGTAAAAGAATACATAGGAGTGAGGGAATAAAATGGAAACCAGGGAGCTATTGAAATGGTCGGCCCAGGTCAAGCTCAGGGAGAAGTCCAAGCAGGAGGAGCGCTTCGAGCACGGGCACAGGATGTGCGCGGGCTGCGGCGCGCCCACGGTGGTAAAGATGGTGCTCATGGCGACGGAGTACCCGGTGGTCGTCTCGAACGCCACCGGCTGCCTGGAGGTCTCCTCCTGCATACAGGATTACACGGCATGGAAGACCCCGTGGATACATACCGCGTTTGAGAACGCGGCGGCCACGCTGGCCGGTGTCGAGACGATGTACAGGGCCCTGCTGAAAAAGGGCAAGATGCCCGGGAACGTTAAGTTCATCGCGTTTGGCGGGGACGGGGGCACCTACGACATAGGCCTTCAGAGCCTCTCCGGGGCCATGGAGCGCGGCCACGACATGCTCTACGTCTGCTATGACAACGGGGCATACATGAACACGGGCATACAGCGTTCGAGCGCCACGCCGCTTGGCGCGGACACCACCACGTCTCCCGCGGGCTCGGCAAACCCGGCGGGCAAGCTCCAGGTGCGGAAGGACCTCACCAGGATAATGGCGGCGCACGGCATATACGCCGCACAGGCAAGCCCCTCCCACTGGATGGACCTCATGAACAAGGTGAAAAAGGCACATTCCATAAAGGGCGCCAAGTTCATAAACATACTGGCCCCCTGCAACCGCGGCTGGAGGACGGCCACCGACAACTCGATAGAGCTTTCAAGGCTGGCCGTTGAGACCTGCTACTGGCCTGTCTACGAGATAGAGGGCGGGAAGCTCACGGTCACCGTGGTGCCGGAGGAGAAAAAGCCCGCGGACCTGTTTTTCAAGCCGCAGGGCAGGTTCAAGCACCTCTATGCCCCTGAAAACGAAGGGATGCTGGAGAGGATACAGGCGGAGATAGACCGGACATGGGAAGGCCTCCTGAAGGAGTCCGGCCAGGCCTGATCCAAACAAAAAAGCTTTTAATTTAAAGGGCATTAAAAAAGGGGCAAAGATTTTGCCCCTTTTTTTTCTTTAACAAAAAACAAAAAACTTCAGTACCGGTTTTCGTACCTCACGCTTGTGCAGACCTCTCTCACCTGGTTTTTCACGAGCCTGCCGTTGTCCCAGACCCTTTCCCTGATCTTTCTGCACCTTGTGTGCGCATTGGGATAATAGTACCGGGATTCGGGCTCCGCCCTGTAAACCCCCTCTCCGTTGTCGGTCCTGTATTCGACAGGCCTGCCGGTCTCATACGCCTGCCGGTTGGCCTTCACTGCTATGTCAGTGAGGGTTGCACCGGCCACCGCGCCAAGCGCGCCGCCTACGACGCCTCCTTCCCACGGGTTCCTGTCCAGCAGCGCCCCGGCGAAGCCGCCTATGAGCGCCCCTACGCCGGCTCCCTGTCCCTGCGGCGTGTCACACCCGTAAATGAATATGCCCAGCGCCAGCAGAAGCGCAACAGACGTAAATCTCTTCACGTTCGCAATTCTCCTTTCTTCCCCTCCAAGGATCGGCCCCAAAAAAACTTTTAGAATTTTTTTATTATGCGGCATCTCCGGCAAAGCCCTGTGTAACTGTTGTCACCGTAGAAATTATTATGGGCCAAAAGGCCGATTTTCTCAAACGGGCCCTCCTATTTGACTTCCCCCCGCCCTCGGATTATACTAAACCCAAGCAGAACCGTACCCTAGGGGGAGGTCCTTTTCCGTCTCCGGCGCGTTCACGGGCCGGCAGGCGGGCACGGTGCCTGAGACTCCGAGTGAGAACCCCTGGAACCTGACGCGGGTAATGCCGCCGTAGGGATTAGGGAAATACAGATTTTTTTATTTGCGGGACCAGATGGCCGCATCCCTTTTCCCGGGGGTGCGGCTTTTTTGTTTTTGTTTTATTTTTAAACCAATTTTTTTTGCCGGAGCATCACGGATGCATGGCACGGCGGGGGCCTTACAGATGAGGTTAAGGGTAAACGGAGAGACGGTGGACTGCAGGGCGGGGACGGTCCGGGCGCTCCTTGATGAGCTTGGGGTGAAGGCCCAGGCTGTTGCCGTGGAGGTGAACCTCGCCATCGTAAGCAAAAAGGATTTTGAGACCTTCCCTTTAAAGGAAGGGGACCATGTGGAGATAGTAAATTTCGTTGGTGGAGGATGAAAAAAACCTCTCCGGCCGGAAGCGCGCAGAACCGGGGAATGACTTTTCTTTTTTAAGGAGGACGGATGAAAGAAGACAGACTGATCATAAAGGGCATCGAGTTTGGCTCCAGGCTGTGGGTGGGCACCGGGAAGTACCGCAGCTTCGAGGAGATGGCGCAGGCGCTCGAGGCCTCGGGTACGGACGTGGTCACGGTCTCGGTCCGCAGGGTGGACCTGAAGCGCACGGCCCAGAGCCTTCTTAACTTTATAGACCTCGGAAAATACAAGATACTGCCAAACACCGCCGGCTGTTACACGGTGGAAGACGCGCTCAGGTACGCAAGGCTTGGAAGGGAGGCGGGCCTGTCTGATATGGTGAAGCTTGAGGTCATCGGGGACGAGAAGACCCTTTTCCCCGATGTTATCGGCCTTTTGCAGGCGACCGAGACGCTGGCCAAAGAAGGGTTCATAGTCTTCCCCTATACGAATGACGACCCGATCATGGCAAAAAGACTCCTTGATGCCGGGGCCGCATGCGTTATGCCGCTCGGGGCCCCGATAGGCTCGGGCCTTGGCATCAGGAACCCGTACAATATAAAAATCATCATTGAGACGGTGGCCCAGCCCCATGGCTGCCCTGTGGTGGTGGACGCGGGCGTGGGCTCAGCCTCGGACGCCGCCATAGCGATGGAGCTTGGCTGCGACGCGGTCCTGATAAATACGGGTATCGCCGGGGCAAAGGACCCTGTGGCGATGGCAAGCGCCATGAAGCACGCCGTCATGGCCGGACGTCTCTCCTTCGGAGCGGGCAGGATATCAAAGAAGCTCTATGCGACGGCAAGCAGCCCGCTTGAGGGTATGCTCCTTTGAGGCCTGATTTCAGGCTCTATCTGATAACAGAAGGAAGCGCCGGAGGGCGGGCGGGACTTCCGCAGGCCGTAGGCAAGGCGCTTGAGGCGGGTGTAAAGGCCGTGCAGCTCCGGGAAAAGGACATGCCCGTGCGGGGGCTTTTGGAGCTCGCGTGCGCGCTGAGGGAGCTTACAAGAAGATGGTCCGCCAGGCTTTTTATAAACGACAGGGCGGACGTGGCCCTGTCCTGCCAGGCGGATGGCGTTCACCTTGGCGGGCAGAGCATGCCGCCCGAGGCCGTAAGAAGGATGCCGGGAGGCCGTGGGCTGCTGATAGGGGTTTCCGCCCATTCGGTGGAGCAGGCCGCAGCGGCCCAAAGAGGCGGGGCTGATTTTATAACTTTCGGGCCCGTGTTCGAGACCCCGTCCAAAAAGGCATACGGCGCGCCGCTAGGGCTTCAGAAACTTGGGGAGGCCGCAAGGGCGCTTGATATTCCGGTTTTCGCAATAGGCGGGATAAAGACCTGGAACATAAAGAGTGTAATGGCGGCCGGCGCGTTTGGCGCCGCCCTGATTTCCGGGATTTTCGGGGCGGATGACATCAAGGGGGAAACATACAAGTTCATGAGGGCATTTGAATGAAGACAAGGATAGAGCTCGCGAAGGCTGGAATAATAACGGACGAGGTAAGGGACGCTGCGCTCAAGGAGGGTCTGGAGCCGGAGCGGCTCGCCGTTGAGATAGCGGAGGGGCAGGCGGTGATCGCCAGGAACTCCGGGCACGGCATAGCCCCTCTTGGAATAGGCAAGGGGTTAAAGACCAAGATAAACGCGAACATAGGCACCTCCAGGGACAAGGACTCCCTTGAAGAAGAAAGGGCCAAGCTGGACGTCCTGGCTAGATACGGGGCCGATGCCGTAATGGACCTGTCCACCGGCGGCAGGATAAAGGAGCTGAGAAGCCTTATCATCCGGGAATACCCTTTCTGTTTCGGCACCGTCCCCATCTACGAGGCCGCCGTAAAGGCCGTGGAGGCCCGCGGCATGATAAAGCACATGAGCGCGGACGATATGTTCTCCGCCGTGGAGGAGCACGCGAAGGAGGGTGTGGACTTCGTCACCGTGCACGTTGGCATCACTCGTAAGGCGATAGAGAGGTTTAAGTCCGAGGGGCGCGTGCTGGACGTGGTGAGCAGGGGCGGTTCGTTCCTGTTTGAGTGGATGGTCTATAACGGGCGGGAGAACCCGTTTTATGAGGATTACGGCAGGCTGCTTGAGATCGCAAAAAGATACGACCTCACCCTGAGCCTGGGTGACGCCATGCGCCCGGGCTGCCTTGAGGACGCAACCGACAGGGCGCAGATGGAGGAGCTGCTTGTCCTTGGCGAGCTCAGGGACGCGGCCCTCGATGCCGGCGTTCAGGTGATAATCGAGGGGCCGGGCCATGTGCCCCTGAACCAGGTGGAGCTGAACATAAAGCTCCAGAAGGAGATTTGCAAGGGCGCGCCCTTCTACGTGCTTGGCCCTCTGGTTACGGACATCGGCGTGGGCTACGACCACATCGTTGGCGCCATAGGTGGCGCTCTGGCCGGGGCCGCCGGGGCGGACTTCCTGTGTTACCTCACCCCTTCGGAGCATATCCGGCTGCCTGACATCGAGGACGTCAAAGAGGGGCTCATAGCCTCCAGGATCGCGGCCCACGCGGCCGACCTCGCCAAAGGCATCCCCGGTGCAATGGACAAGGACAGGAAGATGGCCAGGATGAGAAAGGCCCTGGACTGGGACGGAATGATAGGCATGAGCTTCAACCCGGAGAAGGTGGCCGCCTACCGCGCCGCCGTGCCTCCCACAGAGAAGAACGTCTGCTCCATGTGCGGAGAATTCTGCGCGATCAAGACCGTGGAGAGGGCGCTCAGGGAAGGGAAATAGGAAAAAGGGGAAAATAAAAACTATTCGATGATGCTGAGCGCGGCCCCCGCGCCCCGGTGGACTATCTCCAGGGTGACGCTTCCGCGGATGAAGTGGGCCGCCCTGTCGTGCTTGCAGTGGCCTATCAGCAGCATGTCGTAGCCCCCGCCCCTGGTCTCATCCAGGATGCGGTCCGCGGCGTCAACCGTGTCAGAAGCGTCCTTTACGGTTATCCGCGCGCGGTCTATCCCGCTTTTCACAAGGGTATCGGACGCCTCCCTGAAAGAAGGCTCGAACCTCTCGCGCTGCTCCAGCCTCCACTGCTCGAAAAAGCGCCTGCGCTCCTTCTTTTCCTCCTCGCCAAGCATGTGCCCCTCGTCCCAGAAGACCGCGGGCATGGGCAGCACATGAAGGAGGGTTATCTTAAGGCCCTCAATGCCCGAGAAATGCCTGGCCGCGTACCTTACCGCCTTCATCGAGCATTCCGAGCCGTCTATGGGGATCAGGATATTTTTCATTATCAAAAGTGTATCACGAGTTGCCGGGTTGAACCACATGGGCCGTTTTCGTTTTTTTTGTCTTTTGATATGCGCCGGTTTCCCGCTGTAAAATATCGGATGCTCCAGGCAAACGGCATTGTAAAGGCGTACGGCAGGCACGTCCTTTTTGACGGGGCCTCATTCACATTGGGCCCAGGGGAGCGCGCGGGGCTTGCCGGGCGAAACGGCTCCGGGAAAACAACGCTTTTCCGCCTGATACTGGGCAAGGAGCTGCCCGACCAGGGCTCGATAAGCGTTCCAAGGGGCTACAGGGCAGGGCACCTCTCACAGCATATACATTTTTCGGCTGGCACCGTCCTGGATGAGGCCATGCTGGGGCTGACTGCGAAAAACGGCCCTCCGCCGGATGATTTTTTGGGCGCGGACAGCTCGCTTGAGAGCGAGTCCTATAAGGCCAAGGTGGTCCTGGCGGGGCTTGGCTTCCAGCCGGAGGACCTTTCCAGGCACCCTCTTGAGCTCTCAGGAGGCTTTCAGGTGCGGCTGAACCTGGCCAAGCTCCTTCTCGAAGGTCCGGACCTGCTCCTGCTTGACGAGCCTACGAATTACCTGGACATCGTCTCCTCCAGGTGGCTGGCGCGGTTCCTCAGGAAATGGAAGGGGGAGCTTATGCTTATCACTCATGACAGGGATTTCATGGACTCCGTCACTACCCATACCATAGGGATACACCGCGCAAAGACCAGGAAGATAGCGGGCAGCACCCACAAGCTTTACGAGCAGATACTGGCCGAGGAGGAGGTATACGAGCGCACGCGCGCAAACGAGGAAAAAAGACGCAGGGAGCTGGAGGAGTTCATAAACCGGTTCAGGGCGCAGGCCACCCGCGCCAGCGCCGTGCAGTCGAAGATAAAAGGCCTTCAAAAGAAGGAGAAGCTCGGAAAACTTTCGAAGGAAAAGGGGCTGGAGTTCGAATTCAGCTACGCCCTGCATGAAAGCAAGTGGCTGATGAGGGCGGAGGGCCTGTCTTTTGGCTACGACCCTTCAAAAAACCCGCTGTTTGAAGGGTTCAGCCTGTCCGTGGGCAGGAACGACCGCATCGCGGTGATCGGGCGGAACGGGCAGGGCAAGACCACGCTCCTTAAGCTTATGGCCGGGGAAATGGGGCCCGCCGGGGGCAGCATCAGCTACAGCTCCAAAACTGCGCTGGCCCATTTCGGGCAGACGAACGTTTCGCGCCTGTCAGCCTCGATGACGGTGGAGGAGGAGATCATGTCCTCGATGCCCGAGCAGGGCCGCGGGGCCGCGCGCAACATCTGCGGGGCGATGCTCTTTGGCGGGGATGACGCCCTGAAAAAGATATCCGTCCTTTCCGGAGGTGAGAAGAGCCGGGTCCTGCTTGGGAAGCTTATCGCCCAGCCAGCGAACCTCCTTCTTCTGGATGAGCCCACGAACCATCTGGACATGGAGTCCATTGACGCCCTCATAGAGGCTGTAGAGGCCTTTGAAGGCGCGGTGATAATGGTTACGCACAGCGAGATGGTGCTGCGCGCCCTGGCCACGCGCCTTGTGGTCTTTGACGGCGGGCAGGTGAGGGTCTTTGAAGGCATGTATGAGGACTTTCTTGCCCGGGTGGGCTGGAGCGGCGAGGAGGCCGCTGCCCAAAAAAATTCCGGCAAGCCGGGGAAAAACAAAGACCCGAACGGCGGCGGCAGGGCACCAGGCGGGAGAGGAAAAGAAAAAGAGACGAGGCGGGCCAGGGCGCAGCTCGTTGCCGAGCGCTCCAGAGTCCTTGGGGGCCTGCAGTCAAAGATCAGGGAGGCCGAGGAAAATATCATCGGCCTCGAAGAGCAGGTGGAAAGTGACAGCCGGGGGCTGATCATCGCCTCGACAAAGGGCGACGGGGAAGGGATAAAAAGGCTTTCGAGGTCCCTGGGCGAGGCAAAGGAGAGGATCGAGAGGCTGTTTGACGACCTGGCGGCGGCCACGGCAGAGCTTGAGGCAAGGCGCCTGGAATTCGAGGAGCGCCTGTCCGGGCTGGAAGGGTCTGGATAGCCGGGCTGAAAACTGATAAAGCCCCGGGGGTGGCTCAGGAAGACGCCAGGCCGCGGGAGCGCGCGAACCCTTCCATATGCAGGACCGCTTTTTGCACCTCACCGTCCCGCGGCAGCGAATCCCTGAGCGCCCTGGCATACCCTCTTCTGAAAAACAGGCGGAAAGTGGTCTTGAAGTTGATCCCGAAGACCCATGAAAACAGCAGGACCCTGTAGTCTTTCAGGTTTTTGACCAGGGAGATCGGCGCCACCCGGTTCTCAAGGACAACCGGGATGATCTCCGCGGAGACC
Organism: Nitrospirota bacterium; assembly: GCA_021789735.1. Next base: position 9,539 of record JAJYJB010000041.1, on the reverse strand, counting down.
CTTTTGCCCTCGGGAAGGCCCAGGCCCGCAGCGTTTGCCCTGCTTTCAGGCGGCTGGGCGAAATAATCGAGCATTACCTTCCAGATATTGAGCTTGTCGGCGTCCCGCACGAGCTTCAGGAAGAAGACCGCCCGGCGGTCGATCCGGGGGATGGCATACGCGTTGTGGTATTTTACGGCCCGCAGGATCAAAGACCGCTCGGGGCCGGGCAGGCCTTCCAGTAAGTTTTCCTTCAAGATCATCTCCGCCCCGAGAAGACCATGGTTCACGGAAACCCTGTCATCAAAGGTCCTGAATTCAGCGTACTGGGGGAACCTTCCGGCATCGTGCAGCAGGGCGGCCGCCCTGGCTATTAGAGAATCGTTTTCATTAAGGCCTTCCCCCCGGCAAAGCAGGCCCATGTCCCGCAGGACGCTGAGAGTGTGCCTCCGCTTGAGCTCGATGTTGCGCTGGTCGTCAGAAGACTGCATGCCGTGGGCCTCTACATATTTCAAGAACCGTCTTTTCATGCGGACAAGGTCGTTTGAGGTCATGATTTCCCCTTTTATCTGCGAAATTTTATCATACCGCCGGTTTTTATATCGGCCGCCGCAAGGTAAGGAGAGTTATCTCAGGGGGCACTTCGATGCGCGCGGGGATCCAGATGGTGCCAAGTCCCCTGTTCACGTACAGGGTGGCCGCCCCGGCGCCGTCCCCGGAAAAGGGCAGGCGGTACGTTCCAGCGACGAATTCCGTGTAGAAAAAAGCGGGGCTCAGGTCCTTTCCGTCTATTTCGAGGCGTATCTGGCCGCCGTGCGTGTGTCCGGCGAGGCTCAACTCTATTCCCAGCACGGCCGCACGGTAAAAGGTGTTCGGGTTGTGTGACAGCAGTATGTTCGGCATGTCCCTGCGCACAAGAGGCCCAACGCCATGGAGCATCTGCATCTTCCAGTTGGATGAGCCTCTATTCATCTGGTAGTCGACCCCGATCATGTTGATCTTTTCCCCTCGGCACTCTATTTCCGCCCTTTGCCTGCGCAGCAGTCTCATCCCGTGGCGGTGAAAGAGCTCCTGCGCCCGCCGCTCTACCCCGGCATAGCCTTCGTGGTTGCCGTTGCAGCCCCACACGCCCAGCGGGGCGCTGAGGCGGCTAAGCTCCCTGATGCAGTCTTCAAGGGGGTCGTTCTTCCAGCTTATGAAATCGCCCGTGACGACGGCGAGGTCGGCATTCAGCCGGTTTGCCTTTTCCACAGCGCGGCGCACCTCGGCTGGGTGCATGAAATCACCGCAGTGTATGTCGCTGATCTGGACAATCTTCAGCCCGTCAAGTTTTTCAGGCAGGTTGGCAACGGGTATTTCGGTCCTTCTCACCTGGTAACTGAGCCTGGTGGCGAACCCGTATGCCAGGACAATGAACGGGACGCTTCCGGCGGCGGAGGCGAGGTGCCGCAAAAAGGCCCGGCGGGGTTCCGTTTCCCCGGCCTTTTTGCCCCCGCGAAACGCCGCCGCGGCCTTCACTGCAAACCATCCGGCGGCCCGCACCGCGGCCACCAAACAAAACCCCACGCAAGATGCGAACAGCCAGACCCTTGCCGCGGTCAAAACCCAGTCTACAGGGCCCTGATGCTGGAAAAGACTAAGTTCGAGCGGGTCTATTCCGGCTGCGATCAGGACAAGGCCGGCCGGGGCCAGAAGGAAGCGCAGCAGTTTTCTGAAAAAGGGCAGCCTTATTCCGTCCGTCAGCCTCCATGCCTTTACAAACCAGAAGGCCTGGACCAGATACATGATGCACATGACCGAATGGTATGTGCTGAAATGGAAAAATTTGGCATAAATGTGCTTGAAGGGTATCATCGCAATATTAAAATATTACCACTGTCGCGGGGGGGACGGGTTGCAAAAAAGCTGTCAGTGCAGAAAGGAAACAAGATATTGAGGCCTCTCCGTTATTCCGGGCGGTTTTTTATGCCGGCTTAATATCGAATACGTGGGCCTGGTATCCATCCAGGATGACGTGCAGGCCTGCATTGACCAGTTCGGCCCCTTTGCGCCCGTATTGACGTCCGTTCAACTCGTCATTGAACAGGTAGTCCGTTGCCGCGTCAAGCGAAGCCATGGGTATCCTGCCCTGCGACATGCGGCCGTCCAGGTTGACCACGACAAGCTTCAAGGCCCCTCCCGCATAGGGGAACCCCCATGTATAGGCGATAAGGTTATGATGGCTGTCGTCAGAAAAAGGGAACACGTCCTTCAGCTTCCACTGTCCCTTTTTGAAGACCTCCTGGGCGGTAATGGGAAGGAGCCTGGAGTAAAATTCTTGTACGTCCTTTTTTGGCCCTTCAGCCACGACCTCCCTGGAAAGCTGCACAGGGACCTTTGTTTTTTTTCCGTCCAGTTGCCCGTGAAAGAAGAGCTTCATCCCCGGCAGGGTGGAGAAGAGGACGGCGGCGGCCCGGAGCCTGCCCGGACCGAAGGCAGAAAGGCTTCTGGGCTCATCGTGGTTTTCCAGGAAGCGGACAAGTTTTTTCTGGTAGCCGGCGTCGGCCGCAAGATGGAGCTTTATTTCCTGCGCGGAGGAGTGCCTGAGCCTGTCATATAACGTTTTGTCGTACAGGTAGTCGAACCCCATTTCCATGAGCCGCCACTCCGTGTTCCAGTAGGCCTCTCCGATCAGGACCGTGCCCGGTATGGCGGCGCGCGCCTGCTCCCAGAACTCCCCCTGGGGCATTTGTTCGTTTGCGGCAAAGCTGCGCCAGTTCCTGGCGAAGATATCATTGATGACAAGCATGGCCATGTCGCACCTGAGCCCGTCGGCATATCCGGCTATCCTCCTTAGCTCCGCGAGCATGGCCTTGCGCAGGGCCGGATTGAAATAGTTGAGCTGGGCCGTGTCCGACCATGCGGGGAAGTTCGGGTCTTTGCCGCGGGCTATGTACGAGGCCCCGTGTTCCGTTTCCAGCATGGAGTAAAACGACGGGTCTTTACTTTTTTCGTACCCGGCCCTGTCCGTCGCGAAGTAGTAGTCCGGATGTCCGGAGACCCAGGGGTGGTCCGGGGCGGTGTGGTTCGGCACAAAATCAAGTATCAGGCCCGCGCCCCGCCTGTTGAGCCTGTCCCTTGCCTTTTGCAGGTCCTCCCATGTGCCTATGAGAGGGTCCGGCTCATAGGCCGCTATCGAATAGGGGGAACCGTAAACGTCCTCTTCCTTCCACCCGGGAAGGAGGTGGTCCAGGTATTCCTTGAAAGGCGACCATTCGGGGCTTTGCCTGAATATCCTCAGTCCTTCCCTGCTTCTTTTCCACACCCCCATCAGCCACAGGTAATCGAACCCCGGCTCAAGCAGCCTGTCCCATTCCGCATCCGGAACGCTCCCCAGCGTGAAAGGCCCGCCCCCCACGCCTCTTCTGCCTCCATTTTCCCGCGAGACCCCGGACAGCCACTGGAGGGTGTTTATTTCATAGAGCCGCGGGTTTTCCTTGCGACCTGCCAAGATGCGCTCCTTTTCCTTTAGTGCGCCCTTTTTTAGTGCCTTTTGTCCGCCGGGCTGCCAACAAATACCCTTTACAAATATACCCCGCTTGCTGAAACTGTTCAAGCCGGGCCGGGGTCCGATAGCGGCACAGTTTTTGTTTTTTGGAATCCGTGGACAAGGAGGCGGGGCGCGATGAGCGAAGCGGCCGGCCATAATGGTTTTTATCTGCCGAACTTTTTTTTCAGCGCCTCCGTCATTTTTGCTATGGAATAGGGCCTGGAACCGATATTTTTCCAGATGTCGCCTTTTCTGGCCAGCCGCTTGCCGATGTTCCTTATGTTGAAGCTGGTGGAGTCGATCCCGCTTTTCCCCGATATCTCGCTCCACTGGGCAGGGGCGGCAACCGGCGCGCCAGCCCTTGCCCTGACGGAGTAAGGCGCCACGGCGGTCTGGGCAAAGGCATTCCTGAATATGTCTATGAAGATGCGCTTTCCCCTCTTTGTTTTGCCTAACTCCATTGTAAAGAGCTCCGGGGCCATGCCGATAAGCACGTCTGCCGCCTCCCGTGCGAAATCTGACGCCTGCCTGAAGTCCGCGCTTCTGTCCAGGGGGACCACAACGTGCAGCCCGCGAGACCCGGTCAGCATCAGGAACGGTCTTACGCTCAACGTTTCCAATACCTCTTTGAATATAAGGGCGGCATATTTCACGGGCCCGAAGTCATCGCTTCCCTCCGGCGGGTCCAGGTCGAATATGAGCCTGTCCGGGTAGTTCAGCTTGTCCACTCGGCTCAGCCAGACATGGGGTATGCTGACCAGGTTCGCCAGATAGACCAATGTCTGCCGGTTGTCGCAGGTTATATAGGTCTTGCGGCCCTCATGCCTGAGGTCCACCCGCACACGGTTTACCCATTGCGGGAAATATTCGGGCGCCTGCTTCTGGAAAAAATGCCCCTCCACTATGCCTTCCGGAAAGCGCTGCATGCTTATTAGGCGGCCCTTGAGATGCGGAAGCATCGTGCCGGCGATCTTCCCGTAATAGGAGACAAATTCGCCCTTGGTTATCTTTTCGTCAGGGAAGAGCACCTTGTCAGGATTGGTGAGCTCCACCTCCCGTCCGCCGGACCCCGGCCTTCCGGAGGGTTTTTTTGTTTTAACGGCCTTCCCTGTTTTGCCGGCGATGGCCCGGGCCTCCTTTTCCATTTCCACCTCGCCCAAAAAACCGTTTTCCCCTGGGGCCCTTCAGCCGGGCCAGAGGAAAAGAAAAAAATAAAAAAACCCCTTGGTCTTGAGAACGGTCTTCCTTTTCCCGATTATACGCCGTTTTTTGCGGAGGAGTTACAGGATTTCTGACGGAAGTAGTGTGATTAAGTGTGCTTGGTTTTTTTTATTGCAGTTTACGCAAAAATCATAGTTTGGCCACTTCAACCCCGGGCCGAGGGCAGAAGGAGGTCCACGGTGGTCCCGCAGCCACGGGTGCTTGCGATTTTCACTTCGCCGCCCATCCCGGTTATCATTTTTTTCACGATCACCAGGCCAAGCCCCGTCCCCTGTTTTTTTGATGTGTTGAAGGGTTTAAAGAGGTTCTTCATCTGCTCTTTTTCAATGCCCGCCCCGTTGTCCGCCACCCGGACCATCAGGGTCCTGCCGAGGTTGAACAGCCCCAGCAGTATTTCGCCGCCCCTGGTGCCCGCAAGCGCATCCACGGAGTTTGCGATCAGGTTCAGCAGGACCTGCTTGAGCGCCCTGGGGTCGCACATCGCGGAGGCCGGAGAGGCGGCGTCCAGGCCGATGATTATACCCTTGTCCGCGAAATCGCATTTGACAAGCGAAACGAATTCCGCCAGGAATACGGAGAGCTCCAGCTCCCTGATCTCAAGCGCCTCATACCTGTTGAAGCTCCTGAGAGAATTAAGCAGGTACTCCATCCTGGAGACCTCCTCATGGATGCGCTCAATGTAGGTTTTCATCGAGGGGTCCAGCTTTGCTCCGAGCACAGCAACGGAAAGTTTTATGGAGTTCAGTGGGTTTACGAGCTCGTGCCTGAGCCCGGAGAGGGCATAACCCAGGCTGTTGGTGGCGCTCGCCGCCTCGGCTATGGACTCCAGCCGCATGCGCTCGGTAACGTCCTGGAAGACCGACACGTAACAGGAAACCCTGCCTTCCCGGTCCCTTACAGGCGAGATGGTGCCCTCGAAATGGACAAGCTCCCCGTCTTTCTTTCTGTTGGTCATGCGGCCGGCCCAGGTTTTGCCTGCCGTCACCGTGTCAAGAAAGCCCGCATACAGCGTCCTGTCGTGCCGTTTGCTGCCCAGGGCAACGGGCGATCTGCCCAGGACCTCCTCCTTGCAATACCCCGTCGTCCTCTCGAAGGCAGGGTTGACGTACTCGATCTCTCCCTGCCTGGATATTATCATGATGACTTCGTCCGTGGACTCAACGGCGGCGGCAAGCCGCGCCTTCTCTTCCTCCGCCTTGTCCCAGCCGCCCTTGGACACTTTTTCTTTTTGTTTTCCCATGCAGGCGGACGCCGGCATATCAAGGCCCGGGCCGCTTGCCGTCCCGGCCCGCGCGGGCTTAAAAAGAAGGTCTTTCAGCGCCATATAGTAGATTAAAGATTTCAGGCCGCAATGGCTGTAACCTGTGTCACGCAGTGATTTTTTCCCATGGGCGCAAGCGCTCCGGCTTTACGCGGTTTTTTTGTTTTTTTATCAGAGGTCTAGGCAGACAATGCCCAGAAGGCACAACTGGGACCCCGATGCGGGCCCGGCGGTGCTTCGCACCGTCACTTTTGTTTGCAGCCAGGAATTGACGTCAACGGTGCCCACCGATGTGATGGAGGATGTGGCGTTGTTTCTGTGCAAACGGAATGATAGATACGCCAGAAAGCGGCACCCGACCCTCGAAAAGAGCTGCTTTGTTCCTTCTATTTCTTCGACCGGGCGAAATGGCAGATTACATCGTTTTTCTTTTTCCCTTCCTCTTCCGCCTCCGCCCGTATCTCGTAGCCAAAGGAGTAATTTTTCTCATCGAAGGATATCTCTTTTTTCAGGCTCCATTGGACGGCGGACTCGAAGAATTTTTCGTTTTACCTTCCATGCGGACATGGATCGTAAATGCCGGGGGAGGTCATTAATTGTTTGCCAGCGGCAGGACGCGCCATCGCGCCTTGATGACGCAATGGGGGGCCTTTTTAAATTTTCAAAAAAAACTAAAAAGCCCCCCTTTTTGGCGGTTTTTTATTTCAGGTTTTTGCCGTTATTGTGGCATTTCATGCAGTTGCCCGCCGGGGCAAAGGCCTTTTTGCCGTTGTGGCAGGACCCGCAGTACCTGCCGTTTCTGATGTCGTTCATGGTAAACCTGTCCGCCCCGAATTTCATCTTAAAGGGCACGGGCTTCAGGTTCTTGTGGCAGTCCGCGCAGGTCAGGCCCTTGCCCAGGTGCATCTCAGGGGTCACGGTGACATCGCCCATCATGTTCTTGAATACGATGGGCGCATGCCCCATGGGAATGGCCAGAGCCGTACCCGCTAAAAAGAAGAAGGCAGCCAGCGTAAGAATTGATTTGGCCGGTCTCATCGAAAACTCACCTCCTTTCTTTTTTTAAATTCACCCAAAAAAAGACCTTTTTTTCATCTGCCGATTACACTGCATAACTCATGCCATGGGCGGTTCTTTGTTTTTTTCAGTGCCGGGAAAAGGGTTTTTTATTTTTATTTTTATTTTTTTTATTATTTGCCTGGCATTATGGGGCAGCCGCATTCCGGCTTTAGGGGCCGGACACCGGAAGATGCGGGCCGCAGGCATCCCCAATTGAGAAATGGATTCCCGAATGGGAAGGCCCGATAAGCGAAGTGCCCGTTTTTTTTTCGACGCCTGTTTTTTATTTTTTTATAATTTATAAAATGGAGATCGTGCCTGCTTCCGGGTGGCAGAGGCTTGTCAGGGAGATAATCAGGTCAAAGGGGACGGTGGTGCTGCTTGGACAGGCGGACTCAGGAAAGTCCACTCTTGCCCGCTATCTTCTTCAAAAGCTTCTTGGGATGGGGACAAGCGTCTGCCTGGTGGACGCGGACGTTGGCCAGTCCTCGCTGGGGCTTCCTGCAACCATTTCGGCCATGGCCTTCAGGGGCCCCCGGGACTTTGCCGGCGGCATTTTGTTTCAGGCCCGCGCCAGGCGCTCCATGTTCTTCGTAGGGACAACAAACCCCGCAGAGTCCATAGGCCGGATGATCCACGGCACAAGGAAGATGGCCGGGGCGTGCAGGCGCAGAAGGACGGACATCACCATCGTGGACACGACCGGGCTTGTGAGCGGCCGGGCCGCAATGGCCCTAAAGCTTGGAAAGATACGCGCCCTGGCCCCTGAACATATCGTAGCGATCCAGAAGGAAAGGGAGCTTGAGCGCTTGATTTCCATTCTCCAGAAAGAGGGCCGCAATATACACCGCCTGAAACCCTCGGAGCTTGCGCACAAGACAAGCCGGGCGGCACGCACGGGCTATCGCCGGGAGAGATTCAGGGACTATTTCAAGGGGGCCGGGACCATCGGATTTCCCATGAAAGGGACCGGATTCTACCGCCAGGGACGGCCGTTTGATCCCGTGGGAAAAGTGGTGCCCGGATGCCTTGTGGGGCTTGAAAGGGGTGACAACTGCCTGGGTCTCGGGATATTCGAGGGCCTGGATGCCTCCCGCGTGCTCATCAGGACCCCTGTCCGCCCGGACCAAAAGGCGGTCCGCATTTCCTTTGGCGGGATAACGGTTTTTTGATTTCTGTTTTTTTCTCATTCAAAAAAGTCGCGGATCCCTTTAAGCAGGCCGGCACGGAGGTGAGGCGGGCGGCGGCGATATCGCCGGTCCGGAGGAACCCCCCGCTGCCTGCCCAGTCCGAGACAATGCCGCCAGCCTCCTTTACAAGGGAACTTCCGGCGTCATTCCACCCGGATGAAGGGATAGCGCGCCATGTCTTCGCGGCTCCATAAAGCGGCCCCGGCCCTGTCCTCTATGGTCTCAATGGCTATTATGGCATCCGGGTCCTCAAAGCTGATGCGGCCGGGCGAACCCGACCTCTCAAGCTCATCAAGCGCCAGCCGGTCCAGAAAGCGCTCCTCATCCGGGCTTGAGAACCTTTTTTTAAAGCCGCGCCTGTGGATGCGGACATGGAAGCTTTTCCCTTCTAATTCAGGGACGAACGCCCTGACCGATTCGCCTGCTTTTTCCCGGAATTCCTCGGCGGTCGAAAAGGCAAACGCCATTTCCACAGGCAGCAGCCTTGAAAAAAGCGCGGACAACCCCGGATTTTCAGAAAACTTCCTGCCGATGCCATCAATAAATTCCCTTGCATTGGCCACGCTCATTTCGATCACGTTGAAAAAACGGGAGCGCCGGACGTGGCCGAATTCCCTGAGGACCCCGAGGGCTTCGTTAAATCCATCAGCCCGGACGACGGCTACTACGTTCCAGTTTTTCATTTTGCGGCCTCACTCTTTTTTTGGGGCGACGAAGGGTGCGGTCCCCTAAAGTTTATCAGAATAAAATCGGGAAACAAAAAAATCCGTTTCAAAAAGTTTTTGCCTTTTTATCGAATGGCTGTCCCCTCCGTTTAGTAAAATAAAGCCAGAGGGGCGGTTGAAAAAAACATTAAAAATGCCATCGCGAAAGATCATGATCATCATCGCCGCCATCCTGGCGTCCTTTCCGGGGATGGCCCTGGGCCAGCGCCCCTATGTGCAGCCGGTGACGCCCGAAAGCGGCACAACCAGCCTGCTTGCGGTGCATATCGAACGGGCCACCGAGTGGGACATCTATTTCAGCTCCGGTTATGAGCAGGCAAGGATACTCGGAACGGAGGTCTTTTTTGAAGGCAGTGTGACAAATACTTCCGGCAGCCCCTACGGTAATGTCAGGATCACCTTTACGGCCAGGGACATCTTTGGCAGGGCGCTTGCAGGATGTTCCTCAGGGGCCAGTCCGTCGGAGCTGCCGCCCGGCGGAAGCGGCTCTTTCCGCTGCGACGTTAAAGTGCCCGTCGCGGACTATCTGAACAGGTTCACCTATTCGGTCACAGGGCAGCGGCGGTGACCTCTAA
>JAJYJB010000115.1 GCA_021789735.1 Nitrospirota bacterium | reverse complement strand
AAAAGACGCCGTTGGTCTGCGGCTGGTGATAGACGGGCTCGCCCAGAGGTATACGGGAAGGACCAGCGATTTTGACCTCGTGGCGGGCATTGAATCAAGGGGGTTCATACTGGGCGGCGCGCTGGCCTATGAGCTTGGCAAGGGTTTTGTGCCCATAAGGAAGAAGGGGAAGCTTCCTGCGGAAAAGCTCTCGCAGGAGTACCAGCTTGAGTACGGCACCGACAGCATGGAGATACACAGGGACGCCATAATGAAAGGGCAGAAAGTCCTGCTTATAGACGATCTTCTGGCGACGGGCGGCACTGCCCTCGCCGCGGCCGCCCTCATCGAGAGGCTGGGCGGCAAGGTCTTCGAAATGGCCTTTATCGTGGACCTGCCCGATGTTGGAGGGCAAAAACGCCTGAAGGAAAAAAATTACAGCGTCTTTGCCCTTACCGAGTTCGAAGGGGACTAGCTTGCGGCGCGTCTGATATCGGGGCGCCCGTTTCTCCGGTCGAGTTTGCCACTGCCGGTCTTCCGGATGAACTTCTTAATTGCAGAATTTTGTCGAGTTCGCGCGGTTTATTATTAACACTCCTTCTGGCCTTGAGCGAAGCGCCCCTGGCCACCCCCGAAAGCAGGCCCTGCAGGCCGAACCGCACCTGGAAATAGGAGAAAAGACCAGCCTGCGCTATAGTCATGAGGCCGGTGACGTCTATATCCACGAATTGGCCCGCATCGGAGGAGTAGAAGTCCAGCGCCCTGTACGAAGTTGAAGTAACCAGCGGATCGTCGAAATCAGAGGAAGACAGCGACAGGCCGTTTTGATATTGGATGAGGTCCGCGAACGTGGGAACTGTGGGCGCAAAGTCCACCTCGTCCACAAAGACCTCCAGCGTGGCGGAATCTATTACCGCGTCTGTCGGGATGCTGGCTAGCGGAAAAGTGAGAAAGGCCCGGTATTCAGGGAGGTCCGGGACAGAGCTGTCCTCTCCGAAGAGGACCTCGGAAGGGCTTTGAGTGACCGTAAGGGTATTGAGGACCGGGTCGAACGCGATATCGCCGTCCGATGCAAGATCGCTAAGGATATTTACAGTGACGGACCCCTGCGTGGGCGACGTGTAGGCCACGGACAGCAGCGGCGCGGTGTTTGAAGAGGTGTCATCCAGGCCCACCAGGCCAGGGCCGGTTATGGGGGCCGGGCCTTCGTCCCCTCCGCCGCAGGAGGCCGGGGCTAAAAGGAAAATGCACAGGACCACGAACGCTGCAACGCGGAAAAAGGAGCGGCTGTATTTTTCCATATTGCTTCTCCGGCGAAACAAATATCCGCCATTGACTGCTTTTTTGTTTTTTTAAAAGTTTGGCCTTTTCAGCAGGGACCGGCATGCTGCAAATTCATATAAAACTTATATCACGTCCCGGACAGGTTTTCCAGTGATGTGGGTCTCTTTTTTTGGATTGCGGCTTTCTTACAGGGAAGGCGCGGCCTATTTAAAACTCTGGTCCCCGGAAGGGAAGATGCCTTTTTCCACTTCTTCCTTGAACTGCGCTATCGCTTTTATGCCTTCCTCTTTCATGTGGGCGTACCTTTTTGCGAACCTGGGCAAAAACCTTTCGAAAATGCCGAGCAGGTCATAGAGCACCAGCACCTGTCCATCGACGTGGGGGCCGGCCCCGATGCCTATCGTGGGGATGGACACGCTCTCCGTGATGCGCTTTGCAAGCTCCATCGGGACCGCCTCAAGCACGATGGCGAACGCCCCTGCGCTCTCCATCCCCTTTGCCTCCACGATAAGCCTGTTTGCCGCCTCTTCCGTCCGGCCCTGTATCCTGAACCCTCCCATGCGGTGGATGGCCTGGGGCGTAAGCCCTATGTGGGCCATCACGGGTATTTCAGCGCGGGTAAGGGCCTCCACCGTATGCACGGTCTCCAGCCCGCCTTCTATCTTTACGGCCTCCGCTCCGCCTTCCTTTATGAACCTTGCCGCGTTCCTGAGGGCATCGGATAATCCCGCCTGGTAGGACATAAATGGCATATCGCCCACCAGGAGGGCGCTTGTGACGCCTCTTTTTGTCATCCTCGTATGGTAGACCATCTCGTCCATGGTGACCGGAAGGGTGTTTTCGAGCCCCTGCACGACCATGGCCACGGAGTCCCCGACTAGCACCATGTCGATGCCCGCCTCATCCACCATCCTCGCGAAGGGATAGTCGTAGGCGGTGAGCATGGTGATCTTCTGCCCGTCCGCCTTCTTTTTTATAATGTCCTGTATGGTCTTTTTCTTCATGGGTTCCCTTATTTTTTACTCCTTGTGATTTTATCATAAAGCGGCGCCCATTGAGGCGCTGCCTATTCGCGCATGATTTGTTCCCGAAGGCTTTAGCGGTGGTACAATTTAAAAAGAGGGAGAATAAAGAGGTGGTCAAGCCATGAGGGCGCTGGTTTTCGGGTCGGTCGTCTTTTTTTTCCTGGCTTTTTTCGTGTCCGGGGCGGCAACCGCCCAGACGGAGGCTGAAAGCAACGCTCCGATCTCCCAAACCCTTGTGCGCGAAGGCGATTTCGCCGTAAAACTCGTAAACGCGCTGAAGCTCAGCGAGACCAGCCATGAATCCGAGGCGGAAAGCGTGCTGGCGTCCGCGGGCATAGCTCCAAAAAATGGATGGATCGCCGATTACCCGGTGACCCCGGATATCTCGGGAGAGCTGCAGGCTTCCATCACTTCTGCTGCCGATTCGGGCAAGCTGTCCATGGACCGTGATGCCGCGCTGTCTGCCTTCCAGGACGTGCTTTCAGGGTACGGCCTTCCCCTGAAGGCAGGCGGCCCGCAGGGGTCCGTCGAGCCTTCACAGGAGACCTATCCCAATAGTACGGTTATAAACAATTATTACTACGAGCAGGGTCCGCCGGTCGTCACCTACTATGCCCCGCCCCCGGACTACGCGTACCTTTATACCTGGGTGCCGTATCCGTTTTGGTGGGCCAATTTCTGGTTTCCGGGCTATTATTGCCTGGTGGACTTTGATGTGGTCGAGTACCATCATCGCCACAGGGAGTTTATCAGCAACCATTTCCGCGACCCGCGCACGGGCAGCTTTGTGCGCATAGACCCGACAACCAGGGCCAGGGGCGGGTTTTTCACCCGCAGCGGCCAGAGGGTGATGAGCCCTTCCGCCATCAGGGGGGCCCGGTCCATCCTTGGCAGGAGCGTCGAGAGGGCCGCGCCTGGGAGGAAGTTCAGGGGATACGGTGTGACCAGGCCATCGTCCGGGACGCGGTCGGGCGCCTTCCAGCGCTGGGGCACCAGCCAGTTCGATGGGGCCGCAAGCACGCGCGGGTTCCAGAGCCGTTCCTCCGCGGGCCAGCTGCCGGCAAGGAGTTTTGCTCCCCAGCGTTCCGTAGCTCCGCGCAGCTTTGCGCCGTCAAGGGCCCCCTCCGCACCAGCCTCACGCGGAGGCTTTCAGGGGTTCCACGGAAGCGGAGGGTTCTTTCGCGGCGGCGGAGGGGGCGGAGGGGGCGGAGGTGCGCCCAGGGGAGGCGGCGGTTTCCGGCGCTAGCATCCCGTACTTGAAAAACGGAGGCCCGCAGTAAATTTGGGAGGCCCGAAGTTAAATTTGGAGGAACATGTGCTGATGTTTGTGGACAGCAGGACCAGGACAAAAAGGCGTCTCGCGTGGAGATATATATTTTCCGCCGTCGCTGTGGCCGCGTTTTCAGGGCTTTTGGTTTGCGTTCCGCCCGCATTTGCAGCGAAGGCATCTGCTCCGGTTGCCGGGCAGATGGAGTTCGGGTCTCCGCAGCTGGCCTTCAGCGCGCTTGTGAACGCAGCCGCAAGCAATAATACGAATGGGCTGCTGGCTATCTTCGGGCCGGACGGGAAGGACATCATATCTTCCGGCGATGCCATTGCCGACACCAGGGCGCGCGCTCGGTTTGCCAGGTCGGCCAAACAGGGGGTCGCCTTCAAGCAGCTGAAAAAAGACGTTTTCCTGGCGCTGGTGGGGAAGGATGGATGGACTTTCCCGATCCCCATCATAAAAAAGGGAAACTCGTGGGTCTTCGATACCGACGAAGGAAAACAGGAGGTCCTTGACCGCAGGATAGGAAGAAATGAGCTGAACACCATCCGGGCATCCCTTGCTTATGTAGAGGCGCAGCGCGAGTATGCCAGAAATGCGCTGGCCAAAGGCGGACAGCTGCAGTATGCGCAAAGTTTCATCGGCCAGCGGGACGGGCAGGGGGGGCTGTACTGGCCGGGCAGGGAGGACAGCCCTCTGGGGCCGCTTTTTGCCCGGGCCGCCTGCAGGAGGAGCGCCGCGCTTGAGGCCGGGAAACAGGAGCCGTATTATGGGTATTATTTCGGTATACTGAAAGGCCAGGGCAGGCATGCCCCCGGTGGCGCGATGGATTACGTGGTTGACGGAAAGATGACCGCCGGTTTCGGCCTCGTGGCATATCCGGCGAAATACGGGGTTTCAGGCATAATGACCTTCATAGTGAACCAGCGGGGAACCATTTATGAGAAGGACCTCGGGCCGCACACGGAGGAACTGGCAAAAAAGATGTCTCTATATGACCCCGATGGGACATGGAAAAAGGTGGACATAATGCAGGCGTACCTGTCCAAATAGAGGTCAAATGGGTCAAACAAGTACCGGCAGAAAACTTTTTGCAAGAGGCGTTTTTTGATTTTTTGGATGCAAAGCGCCATTCCAAGAGAGGGAGGTAAGAGTTCTTTCATGAAACTTTTGTCCGGGACCCGCAGA
>JAJYJB010000040.1 GCA_021789735.1 Nitrospirota bacterium | reverse complement strand
TCTAAGCACAAGGGCCTTGGTCTGCCTTAGCTGGCCAGCCGGGACCGGGGTCTTGCGCATCTGGTCAAGGTCCCGGACCACTATCGCGGACACCCTGGCTACCTTGTCCGGATCGCACGCGAATACCACAAAGTATACCGACCTCTTCTTGCCCGCCTCAAGCACTGAGTCCACAAAATATACCAAACCCGTGCGTTCCCTCAGGTCCTGATAAAGCTTCGTGGCATAAAATGCGCCGCCAAGAACGTTGTTGCCAAGCTCAAGAGCGTAATAGTCCGGGTCCTTGCGCTTAAGGCGCAGGGTCTGCGCCATATAGACGTTGTCCTGCACGCGGCTGGCATCCGGCACGGTAAGGAAGGAAGGCTTGTTGTTGGGCACGACCGGCAGGCTGGTGGCGGGCTTGGGCCCCCTGGCGGTCCATCCGCCGAAATATTTTTCTATAACGTTCCGGGCCCTCCCGGGTGTTACATTGCCGATGACCACTATTGTGGTCATGTCCGGCCTGAACACACTGGAATAGTAGTTTTTGACCTCCTTGAGGGTCAGGGCGGAAACGCTTTTGGGAGTGGCGTACCGCTGGCTCGGATCGCTTTTCGGGAACAGGCCTGCCTTGAGCGCCTGTTCGGCCAGAAAACCCGGGCTTTGTATTTCCCCTTTCACGGAGGCGGCGGTCTGCGTGCGAATTATATTGAATGCTCCCTGGGGCAGCGCCGGACTGAGCTCATTTTCGGCCAGCAACTGGACCCCGCGTCCGAAATGGCTGGGCAGCACCTCAAGGGAAAACCGCGTTCCCGCCGATTCGTTTGCTCCAATGTCGTCCAAGGCCTTCTGGAACTCTATCCTGCCCAGCGTAGTGCTGCCATACGAGAACAGCTGGCCCAATAATGAGTTCACTCCGTCCTGGCCCTTTGGCGTCTGCATTTCAGGGTTGTTTTTAACCTGCCCGTACACGCTGACCGTATTGCTTATGGACTCGGGCTGGACTATCAGCCTGAGCCCGTTGGGCAGAATGCTAACTACCGGGTGAATGGTGGTATGCGGCACACTGAGGCGGGACAGGGCCTTCTTCGCCCATGCCGGGAGGATTACATGCGCAGGCGCTTTTATGACCGTTTTTTCAGTGCCTCCAAACCCCCTGGAAGTAACGGGCTTGCCGGAGACTTGCGGCGTAAGGATGGCCTCTATGGACTTCCCCATCTGGAGGTACCTGGCAGCAACGCGGTTTACATCCGCCACCGTCACTTTCTGTATGGCCTTTATGTCGTCCTCCGGGGACCGCCTGCCTTCCACGGCGATCGCCTGGGACCAGCTTTCAGCAAGCCCGTGTATGGAGTTCTTGTCGAACTCCGCATCAGTCACCTCGTGGAGCTTGGCCGCCCGGACCAGGTCCGGTGACACGCCGTTCTTTATCGCCGAAAGGAGCACGCCGCGCACCTCGGCGAGGAGTTTTTTGCTGTCTGCGCCCGATGGGAAAGCGGCAATCGCGTAGCCCAGGCCAGCTTTGCGCAGCGGGGCTATCTCGAACCCGGAGAAAAGCGCCTTTCCCTCCGGAACGAGGGCGTAAAGGTCTCCGCGCTGGCTTGAGAGCACATCGGAGAGCACCACGGAGGCGGCATAATCAGGGCTGTCATAGCCGGGCATCCTGAAGGCTATCGAGACCAGGCCGTACGGGCGGTCCGTCTTCATGGTTATGAATTCATGCTTTACCGGCCCAAGCCTGACGGCGGGGCGGGCAGGCAGGGCCTTGGCCCGGATGCCGCCAAAAAGGCTTTTTATCTTCTCCAGCGCCGCATGGAGGTTTTGCACGCCTCCGCATACTATTAAAACGGCATTGTTGGGGGCGTACCACTTGTTGTGAAAACTCCTCAGCATGGCTCCCGTGGTCTTGTTGAACGAGGAGCGCGTCCCCAGGGCATCATGCTCGTAAGGGGTACCGGCAAAAAAGCCCTTAAGCAGCTTGGTGTAGAAAACGTATTCCGGGTCGGAAAGGTCCTGGGCCACTTCCTGCTCTATCGCGCCCCGCTCCTGGGACCAGAGCTTTTCACTGTCCAGCACGCCTTTCATCCGCAACGCCTCAACATGCAGGGCCACATCCAGGTCGGCGGCGGGCACGGTGAAAAAATACTGGGTCACGTTCTGCTGCGTGTCGGCGTCGAAATTGCCGCCCATCTCTTCCGATATCCGGGCAAGCTGGCCTTCCGAGAGCCCGGGGCTTCCGCGGAACATCATGTGCTCCTGCGCATGGGCCATACCTGGAAAACCGGCCGGGGCCTCGTCCGAGCCCACCAGGTAGTTGACCGAGGTGGTCACTACCGGTACCAGGGGGTCGTTTACTATGACCACCCGAAGTCCGTTAGGGAGCCTGGCGCGCAACACCTCCTGGGCATGCGCCGCCCCCGGGAACACGGCCGCAGAAAACACGGCAAGAGATAAAAACAGAAGCAGGAACAGCAAAGACCTCGAAAACGCTCTTTTTTGTTTCATGAACAGTGCCTCGGAAAAATGCCTGGTTGGAGTAACGCGAAGAAAAAAATGTTTTTCCCATGCCTGAGAAAAAAGATTACCGTAAAAACATTTAATTTGCAAGCCGCTTTGCGTTGGATCTGCCCCGGTATTGCACTCCCTTTGAAATTTTTTTCTCCGGGACCACGCGCTCCGGGGCTCCGTTTTTTAAAAACAGCTTTTCATCTGTTCGGATTTTTTGATTTGGCGCTCCCCGGAGGCGGCTCGTTTATTATCGCCCAGAATATGCCCAACTCCTTCACCGCCCTGGCAAACTCCTGGAACTCCACGGGCTTTACGACATACGCGTTTACCCCCAGGCGGTAGCTCTCCACGAGGTCCCGCTCCTCGCGGGAAGAGGTAAGCACCACGACGGGTATGAACATCAGTTTCTCATCATGTTTTATGGTCTTCAGCACCTCGATGCCGTCAACCTTGGGCAGCTTGAGGTCCAGCAGGACCACAGCGGGGTTCCCGCCGTCACGGTCCGCATAAGAGCCTTTCCGCTGAAGATAGTCAAGCGCCTCCACGCCATCCCTGGCCACAACCACCTCGTTTGCCAGGTTATATTCGCTCAGACCCTCGAGCACCAGCTCAACGTCATTTGGATTGTCCTCCACCAGCAATATCCTCTTTAATTCCATCTGCCCTTCTACCTCCCTTTCGGCAATGCAAAATAAAATGTAGAGCCTTCCCCAAGAAGGCTTTCGGCCCACACGGAGCCCCCGTGACGGTGTACGATGCGCTGGACATTCGCAAGTCCGACGCCTGTGCCCTCGAACTCCTCTGCCCTGTGCAGGCGCTGAAAAAGTCCGAAGAGCTTGTCCTTGTACCTCATATCAAAGCCCACTCCGTTATCTTTTACGCTGAAAACATATTCTTTGCCGGCGTCCTGCGCCGCGACCTCTATTATGGCCCGCTGACGGGGACGGGTGAACTTCACCGCGTTTGAGAGCAAATTGACCCACACCTGCCGCAAAAGCGCCGCGTCACCGAAAACATCGGGAAGCGGCGCTATCTTCCATTCTATTTCCCTGCCGGCTGTCTCGGTTTCAAGGTTCGCAATCGCCTCTTTCAGGACGCCCCCCGAACTCACCCTGTCCCACTTCAGTTCTACCCGGCCCGCGCGGGAGAAGGCAAGCAGGTCGTCGACAAGCTGCCCCATCTGGCTTGCAGCTCCGGATATTACCTGCAGATAATGCCTGCTTTTTTCATCGAGTCCCGCATGGGCCCTCTTGTTAAGCAGCTCAACAAAACCGGCCATGTGCCTGAGCGGAGCGCGCAGGTCGTGGGAGACCGAATACGTAAACGACTCAAGCTCCCTGTTTGCGGCCTGCAGCTGCGAAACGTTGCGCTTAAGCTCCTCGTTAAGCGCAACGATGCGCTCGGCGGCCTGTTTCCGCTCCGTAACGTCCACTCCGGCGCCGATAATGCGCAGAGGATAGCCGGAAGGGCCGAACATCATCCTTCCGCGCGCCTCTATCCAGCGCATCCCGCCATCGGGCTGAAGCAGACGGTACTCCCAGTGCTCCTCCTCCACGCCGGACTCCATCCACTTCCTGAAAAAAGCCTTAAGCCGCTGCACATCCTCCGCATGGACATGCTTGGTCCAGTCTTCATAGTCGCCTTCAAAGTCCCCTTGGGTACCGGACAGTTTTTCATTCTCCTCGGTCCATATGACCTTACCGGTTTCAAGGTCCCAGTCGAAGACGCCCACATGCCCCGCCCGTTGGGCAAGCACCAGCCTTTCCTCGCTTTCCCTGAGCGCGCCTTCAGCGCGTTTGATCTCGCTTATGCTCTTTAAAAGCTGTTCGTTTGCGTTATTGAGGGCGGCGGTGCGCTCTTTTACCCTGTCTTCCAGCCGGTCACGCGCTTCTTTAAGCGAGTTCACCGTCTCCAGTTCAAATATCTTGAGGATGGGAATGATCGTGAAAAACAGGGCTATTGCGCAAAAAGTGCGCAGCCACTGCACCGGGATGCCAGTTTTTTCAACAAAATAAGCATAGTTCAAAACAGAAGCGGGGAAAAAATCGGCGGCGGGCACTACCAGGCCGGCAAGGACGCCCTAAACAACAAAAACCACGGCGGCAACCTTGAGCGACGGCAATGTCTCTTTCTTCTTCAGATTTGCAATCTCCGGCATATGCAGACCAAGCGCATAGGCCGCCAATACGGTCCCGGGAAACCCAAGTATATACCTCGCATAAACGTCCCCGTCCAGGAACGTGCGCCGCCCCAGAAAAGTCAGGAGCGCCCAGACGGCAAGCAGGCCTGCGGGTAAAAGCATGATCAAGCGGTTATTCCCCTTCTTCTGCGAAATGGCCTTGGTCCCGAACAAGAGCAGGAACAGGAAGGAAAACGTCAGGAAGGCAAGTTTCACTATTTTTACGGGCAGGGGTTCGTTGGGATGGATAGTTTTAAACATCTCCATCCATTCATTTGTGCCGTGGAACATGCCAAAAAGCGCAACAAACCCGAGGTCCTTCGCCAGTCTGTACTGGCTTCCCCTTCTGGGATACAGAAGTATTCCTATCCCCAGGCTGAAAAAGGCCAGCCCGTATAAAAAAGAAGTAATCACTGAAAAAATGGGTTGCATGATCGTCCTCTTATTTATATTCCGCTTCTGCTTTTTTCATTTTTGCAGAAAAAAATCCGTACAGGGTCCGGGGTCCGGTCTTTCTTACGGGTAGTATTTCTTCCTGCATTCCGGACAGAGCCCATGGCTGAACGCGACCTCTGAATGCTCACTTATATAGGCTTCCAGTTGGTTCCAGTACCCTTTGTCGTCCCGGATCTTCTTGCAGTGCATGCAGATGGGCAGAAGGCCCGTGAGCCGTCTTACGTTGGAAAGAGCAACCTGGAGGTCAGCGATCAATCGTTCCTTTTCGGCTTCCAGGCGCTTCCGTTCGGCGCGCTCTCCCGCGGCCTGCAAGGCCCTCCTGACAACCGGAGCAAGTCTGGACATCCGGTTTTTAAGGACGAAGTCGGTTGCCCCGCATTTCAGCACTTCTGCGGCAAGGTCTTCCCCGATGGCCCCCGAGACAAAAATGAACGGGACTTCCGGCCGCCTTTCAAGGGTGATCTTTAGGGCCGTGAGCCCGTCAAAGGTGGGAAGCGAATAATCCGCCAGGACAAGGTCGAACACAGTCCCCTCAAGGGCGGAAACGAAATCGCTCTCGTTTTCAACCCGGACAAGCTCGAAATCCAGACCGTCCTCATACAGCTTCGCCGCGATAAGCTCGGAATCTATCGCGCTGTCTTCCAGATTGAGGACGAGTAATTTATCCGCCACTTCCGGAACACCCCTCCCGCGCGCTCCCAAGCGCAGACGCCTGGACGCGGAAAAACAATACGCCCGATATCATGCGTGATCACAGCTTTTTATCGGCTTAAGCAGCCTTCAGACGGTCAGATAACGCCTGAAAAAATAAAATTAAGAATCACGCCCCCCGCTCCCGGCCTGCACTGCCGTCCGTAGCGCAAAATGGACAACACAACCAAGCTGTGCAATTTTAACATAGAGGCCGGGCACAAAACCATAATGTGCGCCGTGACCCGCCGAGCCGGACTTTTCCTTTCTTTTACAGCCTCAGGAGTGAAAGACCCGAAGCGGGGTCCTTTTGCCTTTTTGCATCGATGCCCATGATCTCAAGGACGACCGCCTCCAGACCAGGAAGGTCCTTGAGTCCTGCCGCAGGCACCCGACCTTTACGCTGGCGCCCCTTCCAGCAGCCATGTGCATATGCGCCCTTGGCCCCTCGTCATCCCAGAAGATCGTGCCGGTTGCAAGTATCTCGCTGTTGCCCTGTATCTCATCCCATACGGGCTCGGGCGGCATCTCAGTGCCCTTGGGCCCGACCACTATCCTTCCCTGCCCGGCCCCGCCCACAAGAAAAAAAACGGCGGAGCGTATATTTTCTTTCCTGGCCAGTCCGGACAACGCCTGCAAAAAGTCCTCTCCGTCCTCAAACCTCGCCACGATGGCCCGCCCGATGCTGCCAGCCTGGTATTTCATTCCTTTTTGTTCTTCCCTCCCGCTAAAAAATGAAAAAAACTACCACATTATCGAAAGCAGGCTTTCAATGTCCGACTGCAGACGGTGATACTTGCAGTCCAGAACCATGCACTGCCCTGAGCGGTAACAGTAACCACCCTTTATCACCACATGCACTTCCACTCCGGTCTTCTCCCGGTGCGGGCAGTGGATATGCAGCTTGCCGGTATTTTCTGAAAACCTCTTCTTCTCAAAAGCGTCCTTCATTTTTCTATTATAAAAAACACGGAAAAAAGAGGGCAACGCCCGCGTTTCAGTGGAAAATGGCGGGCGTGTTCTCCAGGTAGATTTTTATATCGGCCTTTCCCCTGAGGGTCTCAAGGTAAGCCTGAAGCCTCCGGTTAATCTCCTTTTCCTCCAGCAAACGCTCAATCCTGTCCTTTACGGAACCAAAAGGCACGCCGCCCAGCTCCGTTTTGTTTTCATTATAGAAATTTCTGACAGACCCTTCGGGTATCCTGACGAAGGCCCTTATCTTAAGGTCTGTGAACTCCCGGAGCGCCTGTTCCCTGCTCACCGGCTCGGGAAATATCTTCCTTGCCTCGCGCAGGAGGAGTTTCCTGTTTATCATGGTCTGAAGCACCTGCTGGCGGGTGATGTCCGGAGCGAGCTTCCTGGCCAGTTCATATCTGGCGTTAAGCTCGCTAAGCAGGATGGCGTCGTCGTTTACGAACGCCACTATCCGGTCCAGCGTTTTTTCCTTTTCAGCCGCCAGGAGGGTGCCCGCTGCCGCAAGGACGATCATGGTGGCCGCTATAATTGCCCTTATATGTTTTATTCCCGGCATCAGGATTTCTTCCTTTTCCTTGTTTTCTGCTAGAACGCCTGGCCAATGCTAAAGTCTATCTTGCTCCTGCTTTCCCCTGCCCTCCGGCTGAGCTTTATGCCGTAATCCAGCCTGAGCGGTCCTACCGGCGTCTTGAACCTTAAACCAAGTCCTGTTGAAAATCTTATATCGAGAGCGCGGATCTGTCCAATCGTGGGCCACACGTTGCCCGCGTCAAGGAATGGCACAATGCCCAGGTCCTTGGTTATGCCCTGCCTGAATTCCAGGTTGGCAACAAAAAAGGCATTGCCGCCCACCGGCGTGCCGTCAGGCGCCTTTGGCCCCAGTGAATCCTGCGTGTACCCCCGGACGCTGTCACGCCCGCCCAGGAAAAACCTCTCCACGATGGGCAGTTCAGTCGTCCCGTCAAGGCCCTCCGCAAGCCCCACTCTCGCATCGGCAGCCACCACCAGGCTGCTTGTGAGCGCCTGGTATTTGGCCACCCTGACAACCCCTTTCAGAAAATCCGTCTGTGAAAAAAAAGCGGCCGAGGCCAGTTTCAGCGTTACCCCTGCCAGCACGCCGCTCCTGGGATCAAACGGGTTGTCCCTGGTGTCGTACTCGATGGAGGGGCTCACAGCGCTTATAGCCAGCGTACCTACGTCCTCGCGGGACAGGACCACGCCCGGCACGATGTCGTACGTCCGCACAAGCGAAAATTCATAATCAAACTGCCCTTTCAGGTAAGGTCTGAACGTCTTCTCCACACCCGCGCTTCCCGTGTACCTTATGAGCTTGTAGCTGACCTGGCGAGTATCATAGTTAAGCTGGCTCCTGCTTTCGACCAGCGCCGTGGCCCTGAACGGCAGTTTTCTGCCCAGAAACCACGGCTCAAAATAGCTTAAGACCGCCCTTTTCTCTATGGAGCTGGCAGCAAGGTTGATGGATCCCGTCCTGGCCATCCCAAACAGGTTGTTGTAAGTGAACCCCACAAACCCCCTGTAATGCTCGTACTCGCCGTATCCGACGCCGATATCCACGGAGCCCGGTTTCGATTCGGTGACCCGGTATACCGTATCGAACGTCGCATTGTATGCCGGCAGCTCTGATACTTCGACCGACCGGAATATTCCAAGCTCGTACAGCTTCTGCCTTTCCTTGAGCAGCACTTTCTGGCTGAAAGGGTCTCCCTGCTTGTGCAGGAGCTCCCGCTCTATCGTCTTCAGTCTGGTCTGGTAGTTTCCGACCACCACGTCCTTTCCGAAAAAGAACTTCTGCCCAGGCCCTATGACGTAAGTCAGCTTCACCCGGCCGTTCTTCCCGGAAAAATCCCTTTTTATGGATACCTTGCAATCGGCATATCCCCGGTCATTATAGAGCTCAAGCAGCCGGTACTTTGCATTTGTCATGTCTATTTCGTTGTAGATGTCCCCGGGTTTCAGGCGCAGGACGGCCATTATCTGCGCGGCCGGCACCGGGGCCCCGCCCACTACGCCCACCTGGCCGATCACGTATTTCTTGCCCTCGGTTATATGGTATGTTATGGCCATCTTGCCAGGTCCGGCCGGTGTTACCGCGGGCGCGGGCACCGATGCGTCCAGGTAGCCCAGGCTTGCATACAAATCCCGGAGATTGGAGCGGTCCGTGTCGATAAGGTCCGGGTTGTAGAGAGCGCCCTTCCTGAGCACAAGAAAATCTTCAAGGCTGTGCGCAGGCACCGTCGTGCCGGTGAAGCTGACGGACGATACCGTTATCTTTCCGTCCTCGAAGATATGGAACCTGATGATGTTGTCGCCATCCTGCTTGGACCAGACCGGAGCCACCTGGATGAAAGGATGCCCTTTTTGCCTGTAGGCCCCCATGATCTTCTGCACGGCCTCTTCTATAAGGTCGTCCCTTACCGCGCCGGCTTCGCCGAACGGAAGCAGGGCCGCCAATACCTTGTCGCTAAGGACATGGTTGCCGTAAAAAAAGGCCTCATAGCGCTCCCCCGGAACGACGTTTATATACAAGACCCCGTTTGAGAAGCTGTAAGGACCGACGGAGGGGTCCAGATAATGCTTTGTGATGTAATATTTGTGGAGCGCTTTTATCTGGGCCTGCAGCTTATACTGGTCATAGACGTCTCCCGGCCGCAGCTCTATGTACTTGCGGACTTCGGCCCCCGGCCTGCCCACTATCTTCACCTTTTGTATCCGCACCGGTTTCCCCGTGTCAACCAGCACCCTGAGGGTTATGCGGTACGGGTTTTCCCCTTTTCTCGCCGCCCCGCAGGGGATCATCACGACGCGCGCATCCGGATAGCCTGCCGCGGAAAGCGCCCCTTCCAGGTGCGCCTCCGCCTTGTCCAGGAGGCCGTATCGCATGAACCCCCTTTCCTTGAAGATAAGGTTGTTTTTCAAAAACTTGCCGGAAACGCCCCCTCCCTTCACCTTGAAGCAGATGTCCCTTATCCTGTCCTTCTCCCTTACTTTAACAACTATAACACCGGGGTCCCTTACTTCCCGGCCGACTGAAATATAATCGAAAATGCCCTTTTTAAAGGCCCTCTTGATGCCCCGCGCCAGATCTTCCGGCACTATGGCCTTGGCGCTCCTCAAACAAAGAAGATAAATGAGCTCATCTTTGCTTATGGAATAAAGCCCCTCAACCCTGATCTTTTTTATTGGCACATTCGCATTTGCGGACAGGGTGGCAAGGGGCGCCGCCAGCGCCTGCCATGGGGCCCAAAAAAATAAAAGGCAGGAAAGAACAAAAACCTTAAAAAACCGGGTATTCATCATCTAAACTTGAACTGATACTTAATGTCTCCACCCATGTCTCCGGTATCGTCCCTGGTGCCGATAAGGGACACGGAGCGGGTGATCGCGTATTCCAGTCTTATTATCTGCTCTTCAGTGCCTATGGGCGCTGAGTAGATCACAAAAAGCCTGTCGCCAAGGAGCCTCTTGGACACAGTTATCCTCGGTGTTACAGTGCCCGTGGTCGTGGACACATAAGGGTCTATCTGGAAGCGGTCAAAGCCGGTAATGCTCTTGATCCTCTTTGTGATCACACTTTCAAACTGTCCGGTAAGGAACGAGCTGGCTTCGGAGGCCCCCACGCCGCCCTCTATGCCTGGCGAAGCGCCGCCGAAATTGCCGGTGGTCAGCAGCGAAAGTATGTCCATCTGCTCAAGGTGGGGCTGGCTGGAGAAAGAGAGTGTCATGTGGTCAAGCGTGCCGGCCGCGCTGACGTCTATCTCATACCCCTTGATCGTGGTAGATGCCATGACATCCATCGATGGGTCTATGCGGTTCTGGTCCGAGAATATCACCGAGGCATGCTCGATCGTGAACTCGGTATTCCGGAAATACACCTTACCGCTTGCGGCCTGGACCCTTCCAAGTGGTATCGGGTTTGCCAGGGTGCCCCTTATCGTAAGGTCTGCGCTCAGGGGGGCGCGGATCACGTTATTTTTCACCATTATCCGGTTGGAGCCGTATACCCTGATGTTCAGGCCGGTTGTTGCCAGGAAGCTCTTCGGAGAAGGCGGCAGAGCGGCCCTTTTTCTGAGGATAAAGGCCTTCCAGTCCACATTTTTATTGTAAGAGGCCCTTTTCACGAATATTTCTCCGGCAATGGTCTGTCCGCTGCCGTCTCCCCTTACCGCAAGATTGCCGTCCAGGGTCGCATCAAGCCCTTTATCTGACACGCTGACATTATTAACCGTGCTGTCCAGGTAAAACTTTTCCGGCCGCAGATCTTTGAGATAGATCACTCCAGTGACGTTGGCGTTTCCGCCCCCCGTCTTGGCCGCAAGCTGCTCAATCACTATCTTGTTCTCATCCATGTACATATAGGCCGATGTTATACGCAGGCTCTGGGGCACGCCACGCAACCCCAAAGCGGTGTCAGACAGGGAAAGTCCTCCGCTTATGTTCGGATTGTTCCACCTGCCGCCCACATGGAAGACATAATTGGCGCTGCCGGTCAGCAGGTCTATCTGCCTTGTAAGGCCCTTAAGCGGCACAAGCGAACTCTTCCCCTCGACCGATATGTCAAAGCTGGCCCCCAGCGCAGCTGAGCCGGAGATGTTTATGTCTGTCCGTTCCCCGGCCAGAGAGAATTGTTTCAAATAAAGAGTTTTGTCCCGCAGGCCAAACTGAACCGGCCCCCTGGTGGAAAAGCTTTGACCAAAGGCGGTGAAGGCAAGCTGGTTTAAAACGAGAGACCCATTTATGTCCGCACCCCCGGTCCCGCTGAAATTTCCGCTGCCCTGAAGGTTTAACATGAGGTCCGGAGGGACGGTTTTGAACATGGAAGCCACCAGGAAATCATATACCCCGTTTTTAAGCGTTACCTGCGCCCGCCACGGGGAAGAAGATAAAGAAGAAAGCCCCTGTTTTAAAAAGGCCTGTCCATTCAGTTCCATCTTCTCCCCCTGAAGCGCCAAATGGACAGCCGCCACTCTGCCCTGCGCGCCACGGTAGACCGCCGCGCTGAAGGAGCCTCCGCCCATCGGCCTTTTCCGGTATATGCCGTTTGACAACGTACCCCTGACGGCTATCGTTGGGTCTTTAAGCGTGCCTTTACCGGAAGCCACAAAGGAAACCTTGTAATCTACGGGGAGGCTTTTCGGACTTGCGCTTCCGGCAAAAAAGTCCTTTATGTCCAGGTCCTTCGAGGCGGCCTTGAAATCAAATCCGCCGCCGACCTGGAACGCACCCGTTAATTTCATGACCGCACCGCCCCTGGTCAAAACGCCACGCGTGACTGAAACGCTCCCGGTCTTGTAATCGAAATCAAAATCCGCGCTGTCCGCTTCCGTTCCGGAATATACTATGTCCCTGGCTTTTACGGAGCCGGAGACCTCCGGGGCCCTGCCACTTAGCTTCACGCCGGCTTTCACTATGTCTCCGGCAAGACTGACGCCGGGCTTTATGAAATCCTGCACTATATCCTGCGCGCTCCCTCCGGATATCTTTACATCCAGTCCGTAAACGGGATTTTTAAATTCGAATATCCCCTTTGCCTCCGGAAAGAGCATGCGCCCCTTCACGTCTACCGTTTGTCCCCCTGTGCTTGCATGGAGGCCCTGCACGTCCAGGGCGTTTTTGTCATAAGAGATGCCTGCCTGCAGGGCCCCAAGCTTCATCCCGAAAAAAACCGCATTGCCGGAGAACAGCTTTCCGGTTATGGTAGGGTCCTTGAGAGGGCCGTAGACGCGGCCGTCAAAGCCGCCAGGGCCCGCAGCCATCCGGGAATAAGGCAGGGTCAAGTCCGTGAAATCAGATGTCCGGAGCGACAGGTCCATATCGGTTGTGCTATTTGCATAGTCGATCTTTCCCGAGCCGGATATCGAGGTTGCCCCCGTCCTGATGACCATGTCCGAAAAAACGACATCGGGGCTGGAGATAGTGAACCCGCCCGTTATGGAGCTTATCCTACCGGTAAAATCCTTCCCGGCGCGCGGGGCGGCAAAACGAAAATTTCCGGAGGGAACGAATTTTGCCCCCCTGTTTAACATGCTTCCTGAGAGCCTGCCGTCCGGCAAGGGCAGACTGGTCTTCAGAAATCCCGTCATGAACTTTCTGGAATCGAGCCCGTAAAAATCAACGTCCATGTCCAAAGCGCTCACCCTGGGAAGGTCGATGGAAAAATCGCCCTTTGCGCGTCCACCGTACAGGCTGCCCTCTATCTTGCTGAACGACAGGACACCATGATGGAAACCCAAGCCAAACTTGAGCGCATCTGCGGAGACGCCGTAGATGTCCGCCTTTTCAAGGCTCCCGCTCCCGCTGCCCTCAAGGGAGTCAAGGGGCCCCCTGATCCGCGCATCCACGCTCATGAATCCGCTGACATGGACATTCGTCCGGAGCAGTTCCAGAAGGCTTTGCGCGAACAGCCCCCCATGGACCTCCATGTCTATGTATGTCTTTTTCCAGTCCGAAAATTTTCCCGCCAGCCTGGCTTTCCCCGTTATGGAAAGTTTTCCCTTTTCAGGGCTTTTAAGATGGAATATGTTTTTAAGAGTGGACATGAGCAGACCGAGCTTAGTCTTTGCGCGCGCGCCTTGCCTGTTTGAATAGGAGCCTTTGAGATCGAGCCTGCTTCCGCCTGATTCTACAGTCAGATCCCTTATCCCAACGACCCCGTTTTTAAATGTTGCACTGGCGGCATCCAGCTTCAGGTCCAGGTGCGGGATGGCTCCGCCGGAAAATCCGATCTCCCTCGCGGAAGCCCTTATCTCCTTCCGGTGGCCAAGCGACACCTCCCCATTCAATCCCCGGCAGGCGACATCAAGCGCGCCGCCCTGCCCCTCCCCGTAGTTCAGGGAGGCATCATCCAGGACCACTGAGCCCACCTTGAGCCTGAAGCCGCCCGAGTGCTTTTTTGCCCCGGCCAACGACTCCAGATGTTCCACCTGGCTGCCGGTCAGCCATATCCCAGGCTTTACGACGGCTATCCGCTTTATGAAGACCGTCTTTTGCAGCAGCGGGGCAAGCGCCGCATACGCCTTCACCTCGCCGGCTGAAAAAATGGTCTTGCCGTTCCCGTCGGTCACCCTAACGTTATCAGCCCCAACATAAAGGGGGACAAGGTTCGCATAAAGCCTGCCGGCCGTCATATGATAGCCCGTTGCGTGTTCGAATCCCGTGAGCACGACCCCCTTCAGATAATTGGACACCTGGGGCCCCCGAAGAAAAAGGCTCAGCCCGGACACTGCCGCGATCAAGGCGAATATCAAGGCCAATTTCTTGAAGTTTTTTCTTTTCCCAGCGGCCGCGAGAGGTCTGATATCAGCGATCTTCTTCATAAACTATCCGTTAGCCTGCGCCGGGATTAGAGAAGCCCGGCGGATAAGCAGTTTTATCCATTCATTTTTTCATTGGTATAACGCTCTATTCTACTGGAAAAAGAAGGAATTAAACAAATGCCGGGGCTGCATGGAAACTTGAAAAAATACACGATTTTATGTTAAAAATTAACATATAAGGCGCGTAGCTCAGGGGGAGAGCGCTACCTTGACACGGTAGAGGTCTGGGGTTCGAAACCCCACGTGCCTACCATTGAAAACAAGGGGTTGGTCCTGCGTTACCGGGATCAGCCCCTTTTTGTTGGCCTTTTCCTTTGCTGTACATCCCTTTTTATGTTTTTTGTTCAAGGGAAAAATCCTAACTTCCCGATTTTAAATGATTTTCCCAACCGGACTGTTCAAAGTGTTCAAATGAAAACCACGTTTTGCAAAAAACTCCGGAAAAAAATCAAAAGATCCACCATTTTTTAAAAAACTCCTTTCCGGCTTGGGCCCTTAAAAGGCTATGCCGGCCTCATCATAATCCGTGGGGCCACTAGATTGTCCACATAAAGAGTTCACAAAACAAGTATCAAAAGGAATCAGGACGGAGGCAAAGCGAACTTATCCCGCTTATCTGTGACACAAAATCATGCCCCGGCCTGCCGGAGCCAAATGGGGTCCAGACGGTGAAAGCGCGGCAATAAAAGACATTGTCCCAGGCCCCGGTTTCCCCCTGTATACTTTTTGTATAGTGAATGCCCGGCAAAATGGGGCACAAGGGGCAAACGGCCACCCTGGCACCATGCCCGAAACTGCAGGATTTGCCGCTAAAAGGCACAATCCGGCAAACACCGGGGCGCGGTCGAAACGCCTTGACACGGTAGAGGTCCGGGGTTCGAAACCCCGCGTGCCTGCCATAAGAAAGGGCCCGCTAGCGCGGGCCCTTTTTCACAAAGCAAAGATCGCGATACAAAGCATGGTCATTTCATGGAAAATTCCCGGTCCTAGTGCATCCCTGCCGGGGCCTCATGTTTGGCCTTCCGTATCAAAAAAACAAGCGGCAGGATGCATATCATGAATATGCTTAGCTGACGGAACGTCCCGTTATACGCAAGCATACTGGCCTGGCGGGACAGCTCCTGATAAATGGTGCCTGTCGCAGCCCGGCCGGAAAGCGCCTGGCCGAAATAGCCAAGATACCTCAGCACGCCAAATGCATGCCGCTGGGCCATCTGATAGTTCCGGTCAAATGGGGTGAGATGGCTCACCAGCACCGCCTGGTCCGCCTGAGAGCTTCTGGCAAGCATGGTGGTCACAAAGGCCACGCCGATGCTCCCGCCAAGGTTCCTGAGCAAGTTGAAAATGGCCGTGGCATTGCCCATGTCCTGCACCTCCACGCTGCCCAGGGTCATCGTGGTCAGGGGGATAAAAAGAAACCCCATGCCCAGGCCGAGGACCATCCTTGGCCACAGGATGGTCATAAAATCCGCGTAGAGATTGAACTGGGACATAAGATGGGTGGCGTATGCCCCCATTATTATGCCGAAGGCCAGCAGCGCCTTCGGATTTGTCTTTGTCACCAGGCGCCCGGCTATGGGCATGGCGATCAAAGTGGCCAGCCCGCCGGGGCCAAGCACCATGCCCGCAAGCGTTGCGCTGTAGCCCATCATCTTTTGCACATAGATGGGCAGAAGCACAATGCTCCCAAAAAGGTTGAAAAAGGCGAAGAACATCACGAGGTTGCCGGATGTAAAGGATATGTCCTTGAAGGTCCTCAGGTTCACTATGGGGTGGGGCGCCAGGAAAAGCTCGTTTATGATGAACAGTAGCAGCGAGGCGCCGGAGACCGCGGCCAGCGCCACGATATAGCCCGCGGAGAACCAGTCCGCCCGCTGGCCCTTGTCCAGCATCACCTGGAGGCAGCCCAGGCCGACCGACAGGAACACAAGCCCGAAATAGTCTATCTTTATCCCCTTTTGCCTCACATAGGACGGGTCCGTTATGAAGAGCATCACCAGCATAACGGACAGCAAGCCTATCGGCACGTTTATGAAAAATATCCAGTGCCAGCTCCAGTTGTCCGTGATCCACCCGCCAAGCAGAGGCCCTATGATCGGCCCGAACATGATGCCTACGCCGAATATCGCCATGGCCATGCCGTGCTGTTTTCTGGGAAAGGTCTCAAGCAGTATGGATTGGGACAGGGGCTGGAGCGCTCCGCCCCCTATGCCCTGCATGACCCTGAACAGGACAAGGGTGGGCAGGCTCCAGGCTATCCCGCACAAAAAAGAGCTTGCGGTAAACAGCGCTATGGAAAAGACCAGGTAGTTCTTCCTGCCGAACATCCGGCTGAACCATCCGGTCATGGGAATGATTATCGCGTTTGAGACCAGGTAGGAGGTTATCGTCCACGTGGCTTCGTCAATCCCGGCTGAAAGGCTTCCCCTTATATGGTCCAGCGCGACGTTGACGACGGAGGTGTCGATTATCTCGATAAGGGTGGGCAGCATCACCGTCAGGGCGATGATCCATTTGCTCACCCTCAGGATATCTTCCTGCCGGAGGCCGCCCGCCCCTGCCGCCTGCAGTCCCTCGTTATTCATCTTTCTGGTCCGGCGCCGGAAAAAACTTTCCTTTTTCCGCTTTTTTTATTTCCTGATTATGACGACTGGCGTCACGGACATCCCAAGCCGCAGGATATGATTGGGGTCCTCGCCGGGGTTGATGGTAATCTTTACGGGTATTCTCTGCACCACCTTGACGTAGTTGCCCGTGGCGTTCTCGGGCGGGAACAGGGAGAAAACCGAACCGGTGCCGGCCATGATGCTATTTACCTTCCCGTGGAAGACATGCCCCGGATAGGTGTCAACATGTATGTCCACAGCCTGTCCCTGCCTCATTTTCCTTATCTCGGTCTCTTTGTAATTTGCGGTGACCCAGATGTCCGTGAGGGGCACAATGGCCATGAGGGGCTGCCCGGGCTGCACCTGGTTGCCGACCTGCACGGATTTTTTTGTCACGTAGCCGTCCACCGGCGCATATATGCGGGTGTAGCTTTCATTCAGGCGGGCCGCCTCAAGGGCCGCCTCCGACTTCTTTACCAGCGACTTCTGGTATTTTAAAGCGGATTGCAGTTCATCGAGGACAGCCCTCTGGGTGGCGTAGGCGGCAATGGCCTTCCTGAGCCCCTCTTTTGCGGACCTCTTTCTTGCCGAGGCAACATCGTAATTTGTGGTCAACTGCTCATAGCGCTGCTTCGATATCGCCTCTTCTTTATAGAGGTTCCTGGCCCGCACGGCATCCTTCCTGGATTGGGCGAGCTGGGCCGCCTCAAGGGCCACCAGGGCCTTCTCGCTTGCGATCTCGGCCCGGCGCTGGGCCAGCTGCCTGCGGCCGGCAAGTATCTGGGCCTCGACCTCCAGGACGCGGCCCTGCTGCGCCGCGCTGCCGGACTTTGCCTCCTCCGTTCTGACCTTGTAATCAGTGGGGTCCAGCAGAGTGAGGAGGCTGCCCTTGGTTACAAACTGGTTATCATTGACGTAAACGGCCTCGACGGTGCCGTATATTTTGGGCGCTATGGTATGAACGTTGCCGTCTATGAAAGCGTCGTCCGTGGATATGTGGGTCTTTTTGTACTCGACGTATATGAATATGCCTATGGCCGCAACTATGCAAAAGATTATCAACAAGACCGCGGCTATCTTTTTCTTGCTCTTTTGCCGCTCCGGCCTGCCCTGCTCCTCGATATTTTCTGCCATTTATTTATATACCTCCGCTAAATCGTTTCCCTGGGAGTACAGAAAGCCGGCCTCGGCTTTCCGGAAGTCGTATTCCGCCCGGTAGTCGTCCGTTTCGGCCACGGTAAGAAGCGTCACAGCGTCCAGGACGTCCGTGGCCGTACCCACGCCTTCCCGGTACCTGATCCTGTTTATCCTCAGGTTCTCCTTGGCTTGCCGGACCGCGTCCTTCGTGGCCTCAAGGCGCTTGAGGGCGTTTTGAAGGTCAAGGGAATAAGTTTCCACTTCCAGCTTTATATCGCTTATAAGCTTTCTTTTCTGCTCGTACAGTTTTTCCTTCTGGCTGTCTATCTTGTCTATCTCGGCCCTGGTGATGCCTCCCCCATAAAGGTTGATGCCCATCCCGAGCACCAAAGACCAGTTCCCGTTTGGCGTAATGAAAGCGTTTTTCGTGTAGTTATAGCCGCCCTGGGCGAAAAACTTTGGATAGTACTCCGATTTGGCCGCCTGCCTGTCCAGGTCCAGGGACTTCATGGTCTCATTTACTATTGCGATCTCAGGCCTTTTCTTTTCCGCGGTCTTCCATGCCAGTTGCAGGTTTTCCAGCTTTCCATCCGGCTGCGAATAGAATATCTTTCCCGCCTGGATGTCCACGGGCCGGAACTGTGTTTGAAGGGGCCTGGCCAGCATGTCGTTGATCCTGGCGGCCATGATGTCCCTGTCATTTCGCGCGCTGACCAGCCTCTGCCTGGCATCCGATATGCGCACCTGGGCTTGCAGGAGGTCGTTTTTCGTTATTACGCCCTGGTTGAAGAGATTGGTTGCGTCCTTCAGATGGGATTTCAGCCTGGCCACCTCTTCTTTGGCCACCTGCACCATTTTTTGGGACTGCAGAAGGTCAAAATACGCAAAAGTGAACTGAAGGGCCGCAAAGTTCCTTGTCCTCATAGTGTCATACCTGCTTGCCGCAAGCAGGGCCCTGCTTGCGCCATACCTGGAAGCGTTCCCCTCGAAATCCCATAAGACCTGCTGGACGGTCAGGCTGAACGAATAGTAGTCCTTGTCGGTCTCCGGGACCCTGAAGCCGTCAAATATGGCCTTGGGCTGCGCGGCAAGCAGCGTCTCGTTCGCCGACCCGTTGATGGCAGGCAACATGGGCGCCCTGGCAATGAACGTGTCCGCCCGCGCCACATCCTGCTGTTTTAGCGCGATCCTTACCTGCCTGCTGTTCGCGGTCACCAGCCTGAGCCCTTCGGACAGGCTCAGGGTCTGCCCGGCTTTCGCGGAAGTTGCCAGCAAAAGGGCCGCCCCTATCGCCAGCAGGAAAAATTGGAAGGTCCTCGTCCTCATCTTGCCGTCCCTTTTACAAAAATGTCCACAAACTCTGTCCTCACCTTCCCCGCCTCAAGCTGCATCGCGTCTTTTCTGAACATGATTTCCTGCACGGTAAAAAAGGAGAAAAACATCCCCAGAAAGGCCCTGGCCCCGTATTCCGGGTCAAAATCCCTCAGTTTTCCCGCGCCCTGCAGTTCCCTGAAATAGGACGCCAGGGTCTGGTAGACCTCTCCCACGAAGTTCTGATAGATGTCTTTTACCCTGGACGGATACAGGTGCATCTCCGACTGCATTATGCGTATCAGGTCGCGCCTCTCATAGAGCCTGTTTAAAAATTTGTCCGCTATGAGCAGGAGCGCATCGCGGTATTCCAGTTTGTTTATCTCCGGCATGAGCCCCTTCAGCGCAGGCAGGAAGGTATAGCTGTTGATGATCTCCTTGAAAAGCAGCTCCTTTGAGGAAAAATGCCTGAAAAGAGTAAGCTCGGCCACACCGGCCTTTTTAGAGATGTCCTTGGTGGTGGCCCCCAGATAACCCTTTTTGGAAATAAGCTTGAGCCCGGCGTCCAGGAGCTTTTTTCTCGTGTCCGACACTTTGCAGCCGTTTTTCAAAACCCCGGGCCCCCCGTGATGTTAGCGCTTACTTACTTTAGCAAAGGGCCCGCGCCGGTGTCAAGAAAAGTGATAAACGCCGGGGAAGATACCGGCTTTTACTTCTTTCAGCCTTTTTTCACATCCTGTCTTTCACCAGCGAATCCACGACGGCGGGGTCAGCGAGCGTGGATGTATCGCCCAGGTCCTCCACCTCGCCTCTTGCGATCTTTCTGAGTATCCTCCTCATTATCTTTCCGCTCCTCGTTTTGGGAAGGCCCGGAGCAAACTGCAATTTGTCCGGCGCGGCGATGGGGCCTATCACGCTCCTTACGTGGCCGACCAGTATTTTTTTAAGCTCCTCGGAGGGCTCAAAACCCTCCTTCAGCGTTACATAGCTGTATATGCCCTCGCCCTTGACCTCGTGTGGGAAACCGACCACGGCCGCCTCGGCGACAGCGTCATAGCTTACCAGGGCGGATTCCACCTCAGCGGTGCCTATCCTGTGCCCGGAGACGTTCAGGACGTCGTCGATCCTTCCCATGAGCCAATAGTCCCCGTCCTCATCCACCCTGGCCCCGTCGCCGGAAAAATATTTTCCCGGGAAGCGGCTGAAATAGACCTCCCTCACCCGGGCGTTGCCAGGATCTCCGTAGGTGCCCCTGATCATCCCGGGCCATGGCTTGTCTATTATCAGATAGCCGCCCTCGTTGTGGGCGGCGGGCTGGCCGTTTTCCTTTACGACCTGGGGCACTATGCCCGGAAACGGCTTGCTGGCGGAGCCCGGCTTGAGAGGCATGGCCCCTGGCAAGGGGGTTATGAGGACGCCCCCTGTCTCGGTCTGCCACCATGTGTCCACGACCGGAAGCCTCCCCCTGCCTATATGGGTGTGATACCACATCCAGGCCTCGGGGTTTATGGGCTCGCCGACGGTGCCCAGCACTTTTAGTGACGAAAGATCACGTCCATCCACCCATGAAGTCCCCTCCCTCATTAGCGCCCTGATCACGGTGGGAGCAGTGTAAAGTATGTTCACTCCGTGCTTGTCCACTATGTCCCAGAGCCTCCCGGGGTCCGGATGGGTCGGCACCCCCTCAAACATGAGCGCCGTGGCGCCCTCCGAAAGCGGCCCATAGACAATATATGTATGGCCTGTTATCCAGCCTACGTCCGCGGTGCAGAAATGTATGTCCTCGTCGTGGTAATCGAATATCCACTTGAACGTAAGGTTCGAAAACACCATGTAACCGCCCGTTGTATGCAAAACCCCCTTGGGTTTTCCCGTGGAGCCCGAGGTGTAGAGTATGAAAAGCGGGTCCTCGGCATCCATCTGCGCGGGCTCGCAGAAGTTCGATATGTCACGGGAACACATCTCCTCGTGCCACCAGAAATCCCTCCCCGGGGTGATGTCGACGGCCCCTGAAGTCCTGCAGGCCACGATCACCTTCTCCACGCCGGGGCATTCGTCAAGGGCATGGTCCACGTTTGCCTTAAGGGGCACGCGCCTTCCTCCCCTAAGGCCCTCATCCGCCGTTATCACCATCTTCGACTTGCAGTCGTTTATCCTGTCCCTGAGGGACTGGGCCGAAAATCCGCCGAACACTACACTGTGTATGGCGCCGATCCGCGCGCAGGCAAGCATTGCGATCGGGAGCTGCGGTATCATGGGCATATACAGGGTCACCCTGTCTCCCCTGCCCACCCCATGTTTTTTAAGGACGTTCGCGAACCGGTTCACCTCGGTAAAAAGCTGCTGGTAGGTGTATGTGACATACTGGCCGCCATCGGTCTCCCAGATAATGGCGGCCTTGTTCCGGCGTGCGGTGCACAGGTGCCTGTCCAGGCAGTTGTATGATGCGTTCAGCTTGCCCCCTTCGAACCATTTCACCGACGGTTTTGAGAAGTCATACTCCAGGACCCTGTCCCATTTTTTGAACCAGTCTATGTTCTTTTCGGCCACCTCCGCCCAAAACCCTTCGGGGTCCTCAATGGATCTTTTGTATATCCGCTCGTACTCCTCGGCGCTTTTTATGTGCGCCCTGGCGCTTACCTCCGGGCTTGGCGGGAACACCCTTTTTTCGGAAAGAAGGACATCTATCTCCTTTTTCTCAAGCTCTGCCATTTTTCAGCCGCCTCCAAAGGTTTCTGTTTGTTTTTTGTTTGCTATGAAGACCTGAAAAAAACCACTCCCAGGGGCGGCACGGTCATGCTGAGGGAAAACGGCCTGCCGTGGGCCGGTTTGGGCTGGGCCATCAGGCCGCCGGCGTTTCCCTGCCCGCTGCCGCCATAATATTGCGAGTCGCTGTTTAACGCCTCTTCCCAAAACCCTCCCGAAGGCACGCCCACAAGGTATTTGTGCCTTGGCACGGGCGTGAAGTTGCAGACGACCAGCACTTTCCGGCCCGTCGAGGAGCCCTTTCTTATAAAGCTTATCACGCTGGACCCCCAGTCTGAAAAGTCGGCCCACTCGAACCCCTCGTTCTCAAAATCCCTCTCGTAAAGCGCAGGCTCGCTCCGGTAAAAGCGGTTCAGGTCCTTTATCCAACTCTGGACCCCCCTGTGCGCAGGCCATTTAAGCAGGTGCCAGTGCACGCTTTCCTCATGGTACCATTCGTTCCACTGCCCTATTTCCCCTCCCATAAAGAGGAGCTTCTTGCCGGGGTGGCCAAACATGTACCCAAAGAGCGCCCTCAGGCCGGCGAACTTCTGCCAGTCGTCCCCCGGCATCCGTCCTATGAGGGAGCCCTTTCCATAGACCACCTCGTCGTGTGAAAGGGGCAGGACGAAGTTCTCAAAAAAGGCATACCAGATGCTGAAGGTAAGCTCGTTGTGATGGAACTTGCGGTACACGGGGTCAAGCGAAAAATACTTCAGGGTGTCATGCATCCAGCCCATGTTCCATTTCATCCCGAAACCGAGCCCGCCTATATAAGGCGGCCTGGAGACCATGGGCCAGGCGGTCGACTCCTCGGCCACCGTCTGTATGCCGGGGTGGGCGGTATAGACAGCCTCGTTGAACTGCTTGATGAAGCCTATGGCTTCCAGGTTTTCCTTGCCGCCGAAACGGTTCGGTATCCATTCCCCTTCTTTCCGCGCGTAATCCAGATATAGTATGGAGGCCACCGCGTCCACCCGCAGGCCGTCCACATGGTATCTCTCCAGCCAGAACATGGCGCTGCTTATCAGGAAGGCCCGCACCTCATTTCTGCCATGGTTGAAGATGTAGCTCCTCCACTCCGGGTGAAAACCCTGTTTCGGATCGCTGTGCTCGTAGAGGTGCGTGCCGTCAAAGTATGCCAGCCCGTGTGCGTCGTCCGGGAAATGGGAAGGCACCCAGTCCAGTATCACGCCGATGCCGTTTCTGTGCAGATAGTCCACCAGGTACATGAAATCCTGCGGCGTTCCGAAACGGCTCGTGGGCGCAAAATAGCCCAGGACCTGGTACCCCCAGGACCCGTAAAAAGGGTGCTCCATTACGGGCATGAACTCAACATGGGTGAAACCCGTTTCCCTCACATAATCGGCCAGGTAGGGGGCCATCTCCCGGTAGGTCAGAAACCGGTTGCCCTCTTCGGGCACCCTGCGCCAGGAGCCAAGGTGGACCTCATAAATGGAACAGGGACTATCCAGGGCGTTTCTGGACTTCCTCCCGCCCATCCATTCGCCGTCCCCCCATTCATAATCGAGGTCCCAGACGAGCGATCCCGTCCTTGGCGGGACCTCCCAGAAAAACGCATACGGGTCTCCCTTGTCAACCTTATACCCGTGGTACTTGGATTCGATATGATATTTGTAGAGCTCGCCGCGCCCGACACCCGGAACGAACCCCTCCCAAATGCCGGAGCCGTCCCAGCGCGGGGCCAGCTGGTGGGCTTTACGGTCCCAGCCGTTAAACCCCCCCATCACGGAGACCGATCTGGCGTTGGGCGCCCAGAGGGCGAAATAAGTACCCTTTGCACCCTCCGATTCCATTATATGAGCGCCCAGCTTATCATAGAGCTTGAAATGGTTGCCCTGTTTGAAAAGATATACGTCAAGCTCCGAAAAAAGACTTACGCCGCTTATGACGCTGCCAGCCATTTTTTTGTCGGCCCCCCTGATCGCAGAAAAAATTTTCCGGAAAAGAACGCTAATATGAAGGATTATAATA
>JAJYJB010000114.1 GCA_021789735.1 Nitrospirota bacterium | reverse complement strand
TGCAAATACATATGGTGGGAGCCGTTTTATACGGTTGAACTCATACATGCCGGTAATATTCCTCCGCGTTCATTGAGCTTCTGACCAGGGGCCCTGAGGCCACGGACGCAAACCCCATCCGGAGGGCCGCCTCCTTTAATTCCTCAAACCTTCCGGGCCCTATATATTCCCTTACGGGCAGGTTTTTTTTTGACGGACGAAGGTACTGGCCTATCGTAAGCATCCTGCAGCCATGCGCCCTCAAGTCCTCCATCGTCCTGACCACCTCGTCCTCCGTTTCGCCAAACCCCAGCATGAAACCTGACTTTACGGGTATATCTGGGGCGGCCGCCGCGGCCGCGCCCAGGACGGAGAGGCTGCGCCCGTAATCGGCCTGTGGGCGCACAACGGAATAAAGCCCGGGGACGGTCTCCACATTATGGTTGAAGACATCCGGCCCCGCCTCAAGCACGGTGAGCAACGCCTCCCTGCTGCCCCTGAAATCCGGGGTAAGCACCTCTACCTTTACCCCCGGGACAGCCTCCTTGACTGCCTTTATGGAACGCGCAAAATGTCCCGCGCCGCCGTCCTCAAGGTCGTCCCTGGTCACGGAGGTTATTACCACGTATTTCAGGCCCATGAGCTCCACAGCCCCGGCAAGCCTTGCCGGCTCGTTCTCCGACAGAGGGGCGGGCGCAGCGGAGTCCACTGAGCAGAACCCGCAGTTTCTCGTGCAGCTTGGCCCCATTATCAGGAAGGTCGCGGCAGGGCGGGAGAAGCACGCACCCATGTTCGGGCACCTTGCCTCCTCACAGACGGTGTGCAGGCCCTGCTTGCGAAGGAATTTTTTCAGCTCAAGGACGCTTTGGGAAAGGTATTGCGTCCTGACCCAGTCAGGCAGCCTCATGTCCTTTATCCACGGCGGGCAATGCCGCTGTAAATCAAATTGAGGAGTTTTATTTTTACCATTTTTAAAAATTAAAAAAGTTCTCCGGCACGCTCCGTGGCAAACCAAAAAACGGTTACATTTACAATAATGGAACCTTTAAAAGGTTGTCAATTGGGGGGATTTAAGACCTGGTGAGCTCTTGCGGCCGTAGCTGACGGTGACCTTGTAGGCGATGCTTGCGTGGGCGCTCCCAAGCTCGGGGCTCGTGCCTTCACAGCATATCTCCCCTTTTGCGCTCCTGCCGCCTTTTTTAACAAGCTTATTTATGACCGGGGAAAGATCAAAACCGCCGTCCTCGCAGCCCCTTACCATGCATGCCATCCTGAAATAGGCATAATCCGACGGACAGAAGTTGACGGTCCTTTCCATCAGGAGCTGATGGGACCTGTGATAATAGGTCATCTGGACGATGATGCCGGACACCTTCGGGAACCGGTCACGGAGCAGGCCGGCGGCAAGCTTGCTTTTTTTCAACTGCTCCATTTTTGCGAAATGGTTTTGTCTTATCAAGGGGGTCCTTCCCGTGTTCTTTTATTTTTTTGCTTCCGCCCTCCCCCGGCTCTAAAGCGGGGGAAGGCGGTTTTTTTTGGGAGCCTACTGCTTTACCACGTTTACTGCCTTTGGCCCTTTCGGGCTGCTTTCCACATCAAAGGTGACGCTGTCGCCTTCAGCAAGCGTCTTGAAGCCGTCGCTTTTTATTGATGAGAAGTGGACAAAATAATCCTGGCCGTCTTTGCTCGTTAT
Source organism: Nitrospirota bacterium (assembly GCA_021789735.1). The sequence goes on along the minus strand of JAJYJB010000114.1, from coordinate 3,184 downwards.
AAAGCCAAAACCCTTGGATTCATTGAACCACTTTACGGTTCCTTCAGCCATTTCTGATACCTCCTTCCGACAAGCAGATTAAAGCTTCAGAAACGGCTGTGGAAAATGGAAGATCTGAAAGGCTACAACCTGAACCTTTTTTGTGGACTTTATAGAGAAACCGGAACATCTGCTTACTTCTGAAACTCCGTTTTTATTATCGCATCTAACGGCGGCGAAGTCAAACGCCGGCGCTTTCTGCCATAATAAAGAACGGAAATGGACGCCTCTTTTGAATATGACGTCATCGTGATAGGCGCCGGGCATGCCGGGTGCGAGGCCGCGCTTGCCGCGGCGCGCATGGGGATGGGCGCCTGCCTTTTGACCCTCACCCTGGACAATATAGCGCAGCTTTCCTGCAACCCCGCGATCGGGGGGCTGGCCAAGGGCCACCTGGTCCGGGAGATAGACGCCCTCGGGGGCGAGATGGGCAGAGTGTCCGACGCGGCCTGCATCCAGAGCCGCGTGCTGAACCGCTCGAAAGGCCCGGCTGTCTGGTCCTTGAGACACCAGGCAGACAGACTCCTCTACAAGCTTGCCATGCGAAAAACGATAGAGCGCGTCCCGGGTCTGCACGTCAAGCAGGCCATGGCGGAAAGCCTCATCGTGGAGGGCGGCAGGGTCCGGGGCGTCCACACGGCCCTTGGCGTATCCTTGAGGGCAAAGGCGGTGGTGGTGACCACCGGGACTTTTTTAAAGGGCCTCATACACATAGGGACGGAGTCGCACGAGGCGGGCAGGGCCGGGGAGTTCCCGTCTGTCGGCCTCTCCGATTCCCTGCGCGCACTGGGGCTGCGCATGGGCAGGCTCAAGACCGGGACCCCGCCCAGGATAGATGCGAACACCATGGATTTTTCCCGTATGGCAGTGCAGCCGGGCGAGGACCCGCCGGTGGCCTTTTCGTTCCGTGGCGGGGGCATTCACAACCCTCAGCTGCCCTGCTATCTTACTTACACAGGGGACGAGACGAAAAACAAGATACTCCGGAGCCTGGACCGCTCCCCCCTGTACTCCGGGAAGATAAAGGGGACTGGCCCGCGCTACTGCCCCTCCGTGGAGGACAAGGTGGTCCGCTTCCCGGAGAAAGCGCGCCATCAGGTTTTCCTGGAGCCCGAGGGGCTGAACACCTCCGAATACTATGCGAACGGCATCTCCACCAGCCTGCCCTTCGACGTCCAGATAGAGCTTGTGAGGAGCATACCGGGCCTTGAGAAAGCGGAGATAATGCGCCCAGGATACGCCATCGAGTACGATTACGTCAGCCCAACGGAGCTTAGCCACTCCCTTGAGACAAAAAAGATCGGGGGACTCTACCTTGCCGGACAGATAAACGGCACCTCGGGCTATGAAGAAGCGGCCGCACAGGGACTGGTGGCCGGAATTAACGCCGCGCTCAAGATCAAGGGGCTTGCACCCTTCATTCTGGCCAGACATGAGGCTTATATTGGCGTGCTTATAGACGACCTGGTGACAAGGGGCACCTCAGAGCCCTACAGGATGTTCACGTCCAGGGCCGAATACAGGCTGCTTCTCAGGCACGACAACGCCGACATGCGGCTTTGTGAGAAAGGGCGCGCGGTTGGGCTCCTGGGCCTGGAGGATTATGAAAGGTTCAACCGCAAAAGGACCTCCGTCCTTGGCGAGATAAAAAGATTAAAGACGGTCAGGGCAAACCCGCTTCAGGCGCTGGCGATACTGGATGAGGCCGGGCAGAATTGCCCCGAAGACAACACTGCCAGCCCCACAGGCGCGACCCTGGAGCAGCTTCTTAAAAGGCCGGAGGTCACCTACGAGGCCGTGGCCAGAGTGTTTCCTCCATCGCCTGCCATGCTTTCCCCGGACGCCCGCATGCTTGTGGAAACGGAGATCAAATACGAGGGCTACATCAAAAACCAGGCCGATGCGGTAAACAGGCTCAGGTCCTCCGCTGACAGGCCCATACCCGCCTCGATCGATTACCGGAAGGTGCCCGGTCTTTCAAATGAGCTTGTCTCAAAACTCGAGGAGGTCAGGCCCGTTGACCTTGGCCAGGCAGGCAGGATACCGGGGATGACCCCGGCGGCCCTGATGCTTTTGATGGTAGCCTCCGCAAAGGAAGCCGCGGGGGCAAAAAAGAAAAAGGCAAAGGACAGGGCAGAGGAAACGAAAAGATCAAAAAGCACCGGCACAGACACCGCCTGATGTCCTCCCCTTGAAAGCAAACATGCAAAAAAACGCGGAACTTCTTGAAAAGGGCATTGCCCTGATCGGCCTGCACCCGCTTGAAAAAGATACCGTGGAGAAGTTCATGTTCTATCTCTCGCAGCTCAAGAAATGGAACCGCACCCACAACCTTACCGCCATAAGGGAAGACCGGGAAATAATAATAAAGCATTTCCTGGACTCCGCCCTCTACCTTAAGGCAATAGAGGGGCGCGGCGTAAATATAGCCGACATCGGCAGCGGGGCGGGCTTTCCGGGCCTGGTCCTTAAGCTGCTGGACCCCGCTCTTTCCGTCTCCCTCATAGAGCCCGCCTGGAAAAAGGCGGTCTTCCTGAGGCACATGATACGGGAGCTGGGCCTTGACGGGACTGCCGTCAAGGAGGAGAAGATGGAGGACCTGCGCGGCATTGCCCCTTTTGATATCGCCCTTACAAGGGCGCTCTTCAAGGCCCCCGATTTCATCCGGGGGGCGGCCCATTTAGTTAAAAAAGGGGGCTTTTTCATCCTGAGCAAGGGGCCGTCGTATGCCTCTGAACTGGCCGGGATAAGGCATGAGGCGCTCAAGTTCAAGCTCCCTTTTACAGAGTCAGAAAGGTCCGTTATAATCATAGTCAATGAATAGGAAGACATTGAAGGCGGCTCCAGTAAAAAAGGCAGCCTGCGGGCCTGCCTGAACACGGAATGCCGCTTGAGAAGGCTCGGATGCGCCGGGTTCCCCGGGTGCCCGGGCTATACCGCCTGATTCACAATTAATTCACAATTCCTTCAAATGTTCTTCAAAGCTGGAATTTAAATTAAGAACATGCTGGACAAACGAGGAGACTTCCGGATAGAATCTTTTTGTGGACGGGGCCCATGCGGCCCCACAAATCGCCCCCGGTAACGGGGGCAATGAATGGGAGGGAAAACCCCCTCCCTCCCTCCCCTTCATAAAATAAAAAAA
>JAJYJB010000039.1 GCA_021789735.1 Nitrospirota bacterium | reverse complement strand
GGTAATTCCTCACGTACGGAACTGTGCGGGGGGTGCTGGGTAACCGGCATCCCTACCGCGACTATCTGCCAATCGCACTCAGATGTGCGGAATGGAGGGGGGCAAGATAGTTATTGAAAACTGAAACTTTTGCAGGTTTCCAGAAATACACTCCACCACGGGTAATGGAATCGTTGAGGCGTCCGTCCCGGACACCATTATGAGGCGCTTGGCGACCCCTGAACGAATCATGGTCCTGGCGGTGATATCAAGCAGGGGCGAGACTACCTAACACCCGCATCGGGCCAGACATTCAATAAATCCACGGCACAAGTCGCCAGGTATGCGCGCAATATGCGTCGTACTCCGCTCCAAAATGCGCACGCAACAGCCGCTCTTCGGCGCGAATACGAGCCACGACAGGCACTAGCAGCGCGGCGGTCAAAATCACGCCTACACCGGAGCGGAATGCAAGCACCCAGCCTAGTGAAGATACCAGCAATCCCAAGTAGCTCGGGTTGCGTACGACTCCATAAATTCCATGGGTTTCCAGCTTGTGCCCGGCCTGAATCGCCACCAGTCCGCTGAATCGATGCCCCAGCACGTACACCGGAACGATGCGCAGCAAGCTGCCTGCGCCGAATAGCGCCACACCTGCCCATCGCATTGTATCTCCGTCTAGTGTCCAGAATCCAACGCGGTCAGTGTAAGCCGAAAAATATGCCATCAAGAGAGCGACCACGGCAAAAGCGACGAGCACCCAACGGTTTTCGCGTTCCTGCTGAACACCCTTACTTAGGCCGCTGCTGCCTGAAAACACCGACACAACGGCAAGCCCGCCCGTAACCCACGCCAACCCCTGCAGCGCAGGATGCGCAAAGAAAGCGCTCCATCCACCCCAGCCTGTGATCGCAAGCCCGAATTGGATGACGATTGTCACAATTATGGCAATTACGATTTGTACACCGCTTGCTACCTTCCTTGCCGGAGGATGCGACGTCACGTTTTTTCCCATATCTCGATTATAGGAGAAACAACTTTCAATTAAAATCAGTAGATGTGTTCTTGAGCTGAGCGCAGCGAAACCCAACATCCCCTTTATTCATTTTCTATCTCCTTGGGAAAACGGATACCCTCGCCTCTGGCCCGGTCCTTTTCATAAACGCCTTCCTTATTTAATCAGGGACACATGTGTCCCCAGTTTTTGTGGTTGTCAAAATACAAAAGTTGCACACTCGGCAACAATTACAGGCAGAAACACGGCACCATCCGCAAATTTTTGCCTGGTCAAGGCTCCGTCCGGGAAGTGCCGCTTTTTAGGCGCCGCGGTTCGGCGCGTGTTACAGCTGATAATTGGTCCAAATTCTTTTTCAACTGGCTGAAGATTTCCAAAGAATTCTCAAATCTTGGGAGGGATGCAGGGGTGGGTTGAGTGGGAATTGCAAGCTGAGTCAATTCGATTGCTTGCAATTCGGGGTGACAGACCAATATACTTAGGCGCAATGGTAGAACCTGAAATCCTGAAACCCTCCGCAAGCAAAAATCTATTAGTTTATTTAATCTTTACGATCTCGGGGGCAGCTGCGCTGACCTACCAAGTGATCTGGGCAAGATGGCTGGGGCTAGTCTTTGGAAATACGACCTTGTCTATATCGATAGTGCTTGGAAGCTTTATGCTTGGGTTGGCTATGGGAAGCTGGCTAGCGGGCAGGTTTCTGAATTCCATTGAGAACCCTATGCGCTTTTATGCTCTGATGGAACTTGGGATAGGGGCATTCGCCTTATGCTTTCCGGCGATTACAAGGCTAGTGGATTACGTTTTCCCTCTGCTGGTCCACTCGGTGTCCCTGACAGGTTACAGCCTTTTCATGAGGGCCGCTTTTTCCATTGCCGTCCTTATAGTGCCTACGACGCTGATGGGGACCACATTGCCGCTGCTTACTGATTTCTTTCACCGCAGCCCCGCACACACAAGGAACTGGCGGGTGGGACTCCTTTACGCAGCCAATACCCTTGGGGCCGCTTTGGGTATCGTGGCGACAAGTTTTATCCTCATCGATGCCATCGGGATACGCTCCACGTCCTGTGTGGCCGCCGGCCTGAACATATTGGTTGCGATAGCCGGATATTGGCTTTCCCGGTCGGTGGACATTGCGGGGAAACCCGCTTTTACAGGTTACGGAAGAAAGCTTACAGCCGCCGGACGGTCTGCCGTTGCGATCATTACCGCAAGCGGTTTCCTGGCTCTGGCTTCGGAAGTGCTGTGGACCAGGACCCTGGAGCTTATAGTAGGTAATTCAACTTATGCCTTCGCTTCCATAGTGCTTCTTTATCTGATAGGCATTGCCGCGGGAAGCTGGGCAATGTCCCTGTTCATACACCGGATAAAAAATCTGCCGGTCTGGCTCGCCACGATGCTTCTGGGCATGGGCTCATGGATGCTTGTCGCCATAGCTCTTTGTGAGAAGATCGGCAGTTTGATGGCCACGTACTACGACACAAAGGTTCCGCTCTCAACAATATTCGGCCACTATTTTGAAACAATAAGCTTGCTTCTGCCGCTGGCGCTCTTTTCAGGCGCATGCTTTCCACTGGCCACTCGCATAATAGACCCGGCTTCCGAGGACGCCAAAGGCTTATTAGTGGCAAAGGTTTATGCATGGAACACGCTGGGGGCCCTGGGTGGTTCGCTGGCAGCCGGTTTCCTGATCGCGCCTTTCTGGGATTTTTTCAATTCCCTTTATTTGGTGGCATTTTTATACTGTCTGGCCGCCATGGCGTCATACCTTTTCATCAGCTTTGCCAAAGATCGGATTCCTTACAAAAGAGGTGCAGCTTTTTTGTTGGGTCTTATATCTTTCGTGTTTGCAATTTTTTCTTACACAGGCCCGCACAGCGAGGATTACACCTTGAAGCTTTTTGAGACGAACCCCATTTATAAAATTGCTTTTAACAGTCCCGGACTGCAGGGTGTGACAACAGTTTTACAAGACCGTAATGATGACTTTGGAAGCCAGCTCCTTGTCAACGGTATGGGCATGACAATGAAATCCGTAGTAACAAAAATGATGGCGCACTTGCCAATGAGCCTGCACCCGGACCCGAAAAATACCCTCGTCATATGCATGGGCATGGGCACAACCTATCGATCAGCCCTGGCCTGGGGAGGGAAAGTAACGGTCGTTGAGCTCGTGCCGGATGTCGTGCGGGCAATGAATTATTTTTATAAGGACGCGCCCGAAATAAAGGCTTGTCACAGGGGGAGGATCGTGGTCAATGATGGGCGGAATTTCCTCAAGCTCACGAGGGAAAAATTCGATGTCATAACCGTAGACCCCCCGCCGCCCATCAACGCCGCAGGGGTGAACAATCTGTATTCAAAGGAATTCTTTGAGCTTGCAGCGAAGCGCCTTAACAGGGGCGGCATAATGGCCATCTGGATACCATATCCGGGACATGATACCGGCGTGCAGGATGGTAAAACTTTTATCATGCTTGCCCGAACCTTTGCCAAAGTATTCCCCTATACTTATGTCCATGAGAGCGCTGCCGGGAATGGATTGCATGTTATAGGGTCTCTTGACCATATAAATGCTTCTACCGGTTCCATCCTGAAAAGGATTTCGAAGCCGGCGGTGGCCCGTGACCTATCAGAGTGGGGCCCGGTTTCTCCTCAGTTCTTCATGTCAGGTTGGATGAAGCTCCCGCATGCATATCTGGTCGGGCCATGTGTCACCGATGACAGGCCACGCCTGGAATTCTATTTTCTGAAAGCCCTGTTCAGCGGAGAAAAAATATGGTCGCCGTGCGGTGAAATTTTTCAAAAACCAATATAGCAATGGCTCCGTATTTTCCATTTTTTGTCAGCGTCTGTTAATTTAGTTCTGGTGGTACATTGCATTTTTCTGAAGAACAATCACGGGGCTAGGTTTTAAATGGAATTTTAGCTTCTAAGTCCTCTTTGTACCATCAGGAGTTGAAGGGGGCGGTCAGGACCTGATCTCGGGCCGTCCAGGCCATAAATCAGGCGCTGAAAAAACAGGCCAAAACAAATGGAGCTGACGATTATAATGTCAGTCTTATCATCAATCGCGCCGGAACGGTTAACCTGCTTTTTTTGCAATAAACATAATCTGCTCGCCGCCCAGGTAGCCATATTTGGCTGACCAATATAGCACGGCCTCAGAGTGGGAAAACCCGGCTTCTTTCAGGTCATTGAGCATTTCCCATCCAAAATGATAATAGGCAAGACAGCCTTCCGGATTCACCGGATCGCCATGGTACTCAGGCGGTAATAGATGCTCTGTTTCACCTGCATCATTCAGCCTTGCCCGGACTATATTTTTTTCAGATCCGGAAACGAAGGGCACGGTAAAAAGCATGGCCCCTTCCGGCTGAAGAATACGTGCGCATTCGCTAAAAGCCTTTTTATAATCTGGAATGTGCTCAAAACAGTCAAACGAAAGAACAAACTCGAATTCTCCGTCGTGAAAAGACAACGAAGTAAGACTTTCATTCCGAATCCCGTGCAATTTCCCCCCTCTCGCGCATTTGTTTCCAAGGAATTCGCTTCCTGCGAGGGCGGGATAAAGGGTCGAAAGCCTCCTGTATAAAGGTGTTGTCTGTTCTGATATATAAATCTTGCAATTTTTTGAAGGGGATAGAAGATGTTCGATCATGTGAACGGAAGCGCGCATCCGATTATTGAGGCCGCAGAGAGGGCATTTCAGATGTTCCCTCCAATTTGGCATCCGGATACCATTTAATAAATGGGAGTAAGAATAATCAACTGCGAGCCGTGCATTCGTTTGGCAGACATGACAGAAACCATCAACAGTAAAATGGGTTTCCCCACCTGTAATTAACCTGGTCTCGTAATCTCCTCTTTTTTTATATTCCTCCTGCATAACGGCCTGATGGTCTTGAAAATCTTTGAAAGACGGAATCCTGAATGTTTGAAAATTACAAATACCCCTTATATTACACATATCCCCTGCCTGAATATCCCATGCTTCACCATTTCATGATCTTCATTGCATGCGTTATCACAAAAAGGCGCCAGGCGAGTGACGAGACTGGAGGGTAGGATTATCAAATCAGGCTTCTGCCTGAACACCGGAACCAAAGAACCACCCATGTTGTCCACTGGGATATTTTATTTTTTTTTACAAGCTGATGGCAACAGCCGTTTATATGCCATATTTATTACATTAAATACTGTCTTTATAGTTGATGCTGATTTTGTAAGTGATGTAAGCGTGTCCAGCGGGAAACGTATTGTCCCCAATGCATTGCATTTTCCCATTTGACGTTTTTTTCCGTTTCTTTATTAAATCAGAAATGACCGGCATCAGGTTAAATGAACCATTGCACTCCCCGGTTGGGCAAGCTATTTCGAAAAAGGCATGGCTTTCGGGTGACACGTTAATGGTGCGTTCCATAAACAGAGGCGCTACCATCCGCGTATCATAGTGATTTATATGGATGATCAGAGAGGAAAGATCGGGAAAGCGGTCAGCAACCAGGCCAGCTGACAGCCTCTTCTCCTTCAACTGCGCCTTATTGTGATCGTATCTGTGCTGCATAACTTTTTTTAAAGAAAGGATGGCCCACTCGAAGAGAAGGCCATCCCATGGTGATCAGGACTTTGTGACGTTAACAGCTTTTGGGCCTTTGGGGCCTTTTTCAGTTTCGAAGCTTACTGACTCACCCTCGGCAAGGGACTTGAATCCGTTGTCTTGGATGGAGCTGTAATGCACAAAGTAGTCATTGCCGTCTTCGCCTGTTATAAAGCCGAAGCCCTTTGACTCGTTGAACCACTTTACTGTTCCTTTAGCCATCTGTTTCCCTCCTTATTCTAGAACTAGAGATTCAGATGACCATCAACGAGAGCACAAAGCTAAAAGTCCTTGTGGCTGGCGGCACAAACATCTTTCTGAAAACTCCTTTCATATAATAACATTGTTCCCACCCCAAATAAAAGACATCGCAGCTCCAGCGTGGGTCATCCGCCATTTTCATAGGGGACCATTTTCACATGGCGCCGGGCATGCGGCTGCTAAATGAAGATTCCAGGCCCCTTCAGAAAATACAGTGTCAGGCCGGCCACAAAAGCCATAAAAAACATCGCATACCAGAATATCTTTGAAAAACTCTGCCGGCCGGGGGAGTTGGTCCAGTCTTCTTCCATGAACGAGAAGGTGACCCCCTTTCCCTTGGACCAGGTCAGGTTCCAAAGGAGGCCTGCTGGAATATAAAGCGTTGAGGAGGCAAATATATTGGCCAGCCATTCCGCCGGGTAGCGCCCGTCCCGGAGAAGTATGTAAAGATCGTAGGACCAGCTTACAGAGAACATCCAGACACAAACGGCCACAAAGGTATGCCGCCAGGGGATTTTCTTTTTAAAAGACCTGTACAGGGCGCCCACGGCCCACGGGGCCCCGGCAAACGTCAGTACCGACATGAAAAAAGCGTCGCAGTGGTCCCACGTGGGGTCCCCGGAATAAGGCGCTATCGCCACCATGCACGCAAGCGCGACCATAAAAGTCACGATTTTCCACGGGACAAAAATGAAGCGAAGATACTCCTTACGGGAAAAGGCGAATGCGCGCCGGTCCTTCAGGTAAAAATAAACCGCAAGCAGGCAGGCTGTAACCCACAGCGCAACATAAGCTGTTTTCCAGTCGAAGGCCATTTTCCTATCATATTCGCTGCATGGTTTTGGGGCAAGTTACGCGCTTGTTTTCAAACGCATTTTCCCCTGGCGCCAGGCCGCATGCGGTTGCGAAATGAGCTCATGAAACCAATCATTAAACAGTTTATATGGACAGTGCCGTGGCCCGGCGTAGTATGATAGGTCCGGCAGGGTTTTAAAACGCCGGGCTCAAAGGGTTTTTGGGCCGTGTTCAGGGACATTTGAACAGCGGAGTTTAAAAAATGATTTAAAAACATGCGGTTGGAATTTTTAATTTGAACAGGAAAAGACAAAAAGAGCTTTTACCCCCCATGCTCCAGCTTGAGATTATCTGCCGGGGTTCTTTATAATTAACCTTCATTTTCCGGCTCATCGGATAAGCCAATGGCTTATTGAACTAACAGGAAAAAAGAAAAAGAAAAAGGCAGACAAATGAAAAGAAAAAAGGTTTCCGTGATAGGGGCTGGGAACGTCGGGGCCTCTCTTGCCCAGCACCTGGTGATGGGCGGCGTAGCCGATGTTGTGCTGTACGACATTGCGCAGGGCGTGCCGCAGGGCAAGGCGCTCGACATGGGCGAGGCCTGCCCTCTTTGGGGCTCTTCCGTTTCGATCAGGGGGACCAACGTAATAGAGGACACCGCCGGTTCGGACGTCATCGTCATAACCGCGGGGCTTGCCAGAAAGCCCGGCATGACCAGGGACGACCTCCTGCATGCAAACGCCTCCATTATAGGGGTGGTCACCGCGGAAGCGGCGCAGCATTCGCCAAAGGCGGTCATAATCATGGTCACGAACCCCATGGACGCCATGGCCCACCTCGCCTGGAAGTCGTCAAAATTTCCGGCGGAGCGGGTGATTGGAATGGGCGGGGTGCTGGATTCAGCCAGGCTGCGCTCTTTCATCGCCTGGCAGCTGGATGTTTCTCCCAGGGACGTGGAGGCGATGGTGCTCGGAGGGCACGGGGACCAGATGGTGCCGGTAAGGAGCCTGATCTCCGTAAAAGGGGTTGGCATCGGCTCCCTCCTTCCGGACGCAAAGATAGAGCAGATCATCGAGAGGACCAGAAGCGGCGGCGCGGAGATAGTCTCGCTCCTTAAGACTGGAAGCGCGTATTATGCCCCCGCGGCCTCGGCCTGCGAGATGGTGAATGCCGTGTTGTTCGATGAAAAAAGGCTGCTGCCGTGCGCCGCCTATCTGGACGGGCAGTACGGCGCAAAAGGAGTGTATGCCGGGGTGCCGGTCATACTCGGGAAAGGCGGAGTGGAGAAGATACTGGAGGTGCCGCTTACCCAGGATGAGAAGGCCGCCTTTGACCGCTCCGTCAGCGCGGTAGGCAAGCTGGCCGGGATGCTTGGCCTTGCATAAAACAGAAGATTTTAACTTTTTAAATAAGAACCTGAGGAGGATAAGCTGAAAAATGGTTCAGAGGACGCTTTCCATAATCAAGCCGGATGCGGTCAAAAAGAACGCCATAGGCGGCGTGCTTAAATATTTCGAGGACGCGGGGCTCAGGGTCGCGGCGCTCAAGATGATACATCTTTCCATGGAGGAGGCGAAGCGCTTTTACATAGTGCACAAGGAAAGGCCGTTCTATAACGACCTGGCTACTTTCATGTCCGAAGGGCCGGTCGTGGTGCTCGTCGTCGAAGGGGAGGACGCCATCGCCAGGGTAAGGCAGATAATGGGGGCGACAAACCCCAAGGATGCCGCCCCGGGCACCATAAGGGCCGCATACGCGGAGAACATAGAGCGTAACGCGGTGCACGGCTCGGACAGCGAGAAGTCCGCCTGCTACGAGATACCCTTCTTTTTCCCGGAAATAGAGATACATTAAAGGGCCGTTTTTTTATTGGGAAAAAAACAGCCAGCGGATTGGAATAAGGAAAACTGTTTGATTTAGAATAAGTTGACCGTTCCGGATAAAAAATAAAACGGGGGAGGAGCTTTAAAAAAGATGGATTATTTCCTTTCCGAAGAACAGTTGATGATAAAAGAGCTCTGCGCGCAGATAGCGCAGGAGAAGATAGTTCCCGTAAGGGCGGAGCTCGATGAAAAAGAGGAGTTCCCTTGGGAGATAATGAAGGTTATGGCGGGCTCGGACCTTTTCGGCCTGTTCATCCCGGAGGAGTACGGAGGGCTCGGCAAGGGCAGCTTCGAGCTGGTCCTTGCGGTCGAGGAGCTTTCGAAGGCCTGCGTGGGCGTGTCCACCACGTATGCGGCAAACGCGCTTGGCACCTATCCCATTCTGCTTTTTGGCACCGATGAGCAGAAGAATAAATACCTTCCGGACATAGCGGCGGGCAAAAGGCTTGTGGCCTTCGGCCTCACTGAGGCCAACGCGGGCAGCGATGCCGGCGGCATACAGACCACCGCGAGACCCGAAGGGGACCACTACGTCATAAACGGGACAAAGCAGTGGATAACCAACGGCGGCGAGGCCGAGATATACACCGTCATCGCCATCACCGACAGGTCGAAGGGCGCCAGGGGCGCCTCCGCCTTTATAGTGGAGAAAGGCACGCCCGGCTTCGGCTTCGGAAAGAAGGAAAAGAAGATGGGCATACGGGCCTCGGCCACGAGGGAGCTTGTGTTTGAGGACTGCCGCGTGCCAAAAGAGAACCTGATCTCCAGGGAGGGCATGGGCTTTCTGGTGGCCATGAAGACGCTGGACAGCTCCCGCGTTGGGGTCGGCGCGCAGGGAGTCGGCGTTGCGCAGGGGGCGCTCGATGAGGCGGTGAAGTTCGCAAGGCAGAGGGTGCAGTTCGGCCATCCCGTAATAGGGTTCCAGGCCATCCAGCACATGATCGCGGACATGGCCACGGAGATAGAGGCGGCAAGGGCGCTTGTCTACGCGGCCGCAAGGTACGCGGACAGCGGCGCCAAGGATGTAACGAAGGTGTCCTCCATGGCCAAGCTCTTTGCCACCGATGTGGCCATGCGCGTGACCACAAACGCGGTGCAGGTAATGGGCGGCTCCGGATACATGAGGGAGTACCCGGTTGAAAAGATGATGAGGGACGCAAAGATACTCCAGATATACGAGGGCACGAACCAGATACAAAGGAACGTGATAGCGCAAAACATAATAAAGGAAGCGGCGAAGGCAAAATGAACAGCGAGCGTATCCCGAAGGGCCAGCGAGCGAATGTGATCAATCGGGGACCCTTGCATTCGATGCCCGGAGGGCATGAGCCGGAGGGCATAAAATGAGAATAGCTGTCTGCATAAAACAGGTCCCAGACACGGCGGAGGTCAAGATCAACCGTGAGACGGGCACCCTGGTAAGGGAAGGTGTGCCCTCCATCATAAACCCTTATGACACCCACGCCATCGAGGCCGCGCTTTCCCTGAAGGAAAAGCTCGGCGGCACCGTATGCGCGGTAACGATGGGCCCCCCCCAGGCGGAGGCCTCGCTCCGGGAGGCCATCTCGCTTGGCGTGGACGAGGCGTTCCTGGTGACCGGCAGGGAGTTTGCCGGGGCGGACACGCTTGCCACCGCTTGCGCCCTTTCAGGCCTGATAAAAAAGGTGGGTGCGGACCTCATAATATGCGGCAAGCAGGCCATAGACGGTGACACCGCCCAGGTGGGCCCGGAGGTGGCCGAGTTCCTGGACATCCCGCACGTCTCCTACGTGAAAAAGATAATCGAGGCCACCCCGTCGGCCATCAGGGTGGAGCGGATGATGGACGACGGGTCGGACATAGTGGAGGCCTCGCTTCCAGCCCTCATCACCGTGGTGCGGGAGCTCAACACCCCGAGGCTGCCTTCCTTAAAGGGGAAGATGAACGCAAAGAAGGCGGAGATAAAGAAAATGGGAGCGGCGGAGCTCGGGTTACCGCTTGAGGCGGTGGGGTTCAACGGTTCTCCCACCCAGGTGAAAAAGATATTCACACCCGGCCCAAGGGGGGGAAGCAAAAAATTGGAGGGCTCTCTGGAAGCGCAGATAGACGTCCTTATAAACGAACTTGTGGAGAAAAAATGCCTTTAAAGATAGAAAAGACAAAATGCATGGGCTGCGGGGCGTGCATTGCCGTCTGCCCATATGACGCCATAGTGATGGAGGACGGGGTGGCGTGCATCGGCGAATACTGCCAGCTTTGCCAGGCGTGCCTGTCAAGCTGCCCCGAGGGCGCCATCATGGAGAAAAATGACGAGCAGGCCGCGCCTGCCGGAGACCTGTCCGCGTGGAAGGGAGTGTGGGTGTTTGCCGAGCAGAGAAACGGCAGGGTCGCGCCCGTGGCCTTTGAGCTTCTGGGCGAGGGCAGAAAGCTCGCGGCCGCAAGGGGCACAGAGCTTTGCGCCGTTTTATTCGGGGCGGCAAGGAGTGAGGCGCAGGAGCTTGTAAAATGGGGGGCGGACAAGGTCTATTACTGCGGGGACGCCCTGTTCAATGGATTTTCGGATGAGCCAAATGCGGAGCTGCTTTCAAGGCTCATAAGCAGGCACAAGCCGGAGGTGGTGCTGGCCGGGGCCACCGCCATAGGGAGGTCTTTTCTGCCCAGGGTGGCGGCCAGGCTCAAGACCGGGCTTACTGCGGACTGCACGTCCCTGGAGATAGAGCCGGAAACCGGAAACCTCATTCAGACCCGGCCCGCATACGGCGGAAACATAATGGCCAGCATCCTTTCCCCGAAGACACGCCCGCAGATGGCAACCGTCAGGCCAAAGGTCATGAAGGCGGGCGGATATGAGCCCGGCAGGCAGGGGGAGATAGTGGATGTTGATGCGTCCGGCATCAGGGCCAGGACCAGGGTGCTTGAGACCATAAAGGCGTCAGATGACGGGGCCAATGTGAACCTGCAGGAGGCCGATGTAATAATTTCGGGCGGCAGGGGAGTAAAGGGCAAAGAGGGTTTTGAGATGCTCAAAGAGCTGGCCCAGCTCTTAAACGGCACCATCGGGGCATCAAGGGCCGCGGTGGACGAGGGTTGGATACCTTATTGCCACCAGGTGGGACAGACCGGCAAAACCGTCTGCCCCAAGCTCTACGTGGCATGCGGGATCTCGGGCGCGGTCCAGCACCTTGTGGGCATGCAGTCCTCCGATGTGATCGTGGCCATAAACAAAAATCCGGAGGCGCCGATATTCTCCACCGCCACTTACGGTCTGGTCGGGGACTTAAACGAGATAATACCGCTTCTTGTAAAGAAGCTCAGGGAGCGCAAGGGCGAAAAATGAAGAAAGCCTTCATATTTCCCGGCCAGGGCTCGCAGTCCGTTGGCATGGGGGCGGACCTTTTTCGTGGTTTTTCCCAGGCCAGGGAGGTTTATGAGGAGGCCTCCTCAGTTCTTGGGTTCGATGTGGCGAAACTCTCTTTCGAGGGCCCCAAGGAGGAGCTGGACAGCACCATAAACACCCAGCCGTGCCTTCTTGCCGCCGAATATGCCGCATTCAGGGTGCTTACCGGCGAGGGCGTCAGGCCGGACCTCCTTGCGGGCCACAGTCTGGGCGAGTACACCGCCGCAGTCGCCTCCGGCGCGCTCTCTTTTTCCTCGGCGCTGCGCATTACCCGGATGAGGGCAAAGCTCATGCAGGAGGCGGTGCCTGAGGGGATGGGGATGATGGCTGCGGTCCTCGGGCTTTCCGCGGAGGTGGTGGACGAAATATGCTCCGGGCTTAAAAGCGGCTATGCCCAGGCGGCAAACTATAACTGCCCAGGGCAGATAGTCGTCTCCGGTGAGGCGGCAGCCGTCAGGGAGTGCATGGAGGTTGCCAGGCAGCGAGGGGCCAAGCGGGCCATCGCGCTGCAGGTAAGCGTCCCGTCCCACTCCAGGCTCATGGAAGGGCCGGCAAAAAAGCTTTCCGAATACCTGTTTCTTGAGGCCCAGATAAAACCGCTCCAGGTGCCGGTGATAGGGAATGCCGACGCCATCGTGCTGAGCGCCCCGGACGGGCTGCGCGCCGCGCTCGTCAGGCAGCTCTCAAACCCGGTAAGGTGGGAGGAGTCTCAGAAGGTCATGCAAGCTGCGGGGGCAGGCGTGTTTATAGAAGTGGGGCCGGGCAAGGTGCTCTCGGGGCTGCTTAAAAGGACGCTGCCGGATGCGGCCTCGTTCAATGTTGAAGACAGGGCCTCGCTTCAAAAGACGCTTGAGGGGCTAAAGGCGATTGGGGCCTGAGGCCTGCCGGTGCCGCACACTGCTGCCCGGTGCCTTAAAATAAAAACTCTAAAGGGCCATTTCCGCCCGGCTCCATAAAAATCCAGATACCTCTAAAAAAAGTTGATTCCCATCCAGAAAGTTAATTGTCGTCCAGAAAGACCTGGGTCAGCGGCCAGACCTCTATACGCTTGCCAGTCCATACTCTTACCGAATCAGCGCGCTCTTTTTTCGAAAGGACATACCCGCTGTATTTGGCGTCCGTTATTCCCCAATCTATGACGACGCCTTTTCCTTTTTTTTCAGCGTGCTTAAGGATCAGTCCCTTCCTTAAAAGAACCATCTATATGGAGCCTCCTCCGAAGATCAAAAAACAAAAAACTTTTTTGTAAAAAGGGCCGCAAATGCCCAACAGGGTTTGACCCCGTGCTCTTTCCGGAAACGGCCCCTGCCTTAAAATAAACAGGGGGAAAAAATCGCTTTTCCGGCCTCTATAAAAATGATCTCAAGCTGTTTGGATGAAAGAAGACATTTCGTCCCAGAAATAGTTTCTCACAAAATCCGGGTTTTGTCTTGAGGGAAAAGGGAAATTTTTATTTATTTTTTTGTGTTTGCGGTCACGTCCCGGACCCAGGAAAGTGCCGCGGCCACGGCCGGGAAGCCTATGGTGCTCGTGAGGGCCAGAAGCGCATGGCTGATCTCCTCCCTGGAAGCGCCTGCCGCAAGCGCCCTTCTTGTGTGGGAATGGACCGCCCCCTCCGAGCGTACGGCAGCTGCCGCAGCGAGTTGAAGCAGCTCCACCGTCTTTTCATCAAGAGGGCCGGCGCTCCTGGCTTTCTGGCCAAGCCGCTCAAGTGCGTCGAAAAAATCGGGGAACTCCTCCTTCATGTGTGAATAATGCCCTGGCAGGTCTTTCATTTTCATAAGCGGCCTCCTTGTTCCTCTTTTTTGCCTGGTCCATCCATGAGCCTTCGGCCGGCCTCGTAAGCCTCCTTGAGCGCCTGTGGCTGTTTCAGTATATCTCCCCTGGCGTCCACGCCAAGATAGCCCAGTGTCTGGTGTGCCGGAACGCTTATTGTCCTGAAAAATGCCTTTGCCGTGGCCTCCGAGCAGTTTTTCCCCTCGATGCCGCCCATGCCCCCCACAGACAGAAAAAGGCCTGCCCGCCCGGACGGACCCTGGGGAAGAGGTTTTTTAAGGATATATTTTTCATACCAGAAGCACTGGCACCTGTCTATCATCGCCTTCGTCTGCGCGCTTACGCCCACGAAGAAAATGGGGGAGGCCAGGATGAACCTGCTTGACTCCCTTATGACCGGATATATCCTTTCCATATCGTCTTTTTTTACGCATACCCCGGTCGCGGCACAGCCACCGCAGTCCTGGCAACCCCTTATCTTCATGGAATTCAGCTCAAAAAAAGTGATCTGTGCCCCTTTTTCCTCTGCGCCGCGCATCGCCTCCTCAAGCAGCAGCTGCGTGTTGCCCTTTACCCTGGGGCTGCCCATGAAGACCGCCGTCCTCACGCGTACCTCTTGTGAAACTCCCGGGCCGCCAGGGCGAACCTCCTGCCGAACTCAAAACCTTTTTTTTGCTCCTCGGAGGATGGGCGGTAGTTGGTGGCGAGCATCTCCTCGAAGACCTCAAGCTTCATGCCCCTGAACTCCTCAAGCGCAAGTTTTACCGCACCCCCGGCCCAGCCATAGCTGCCAAAGGCGCTCACGATGCGGTCCTTGGGCCTTAGGCCTTTCAGATATATGAGGAACTCCGCGACATAGGGGAAAAGGTTGTTGTTCAGCGTAGGCGAGCCAAGCAGGCATCCCCTGGCCCTCCAAAACTCCTTTATCGCCACGGAAAGCGGGGTGGCCCTGAGCTTTATCACCCTGCAGTCCATTCCCTCCTCCTTGAGGCCCTGCATTATGGGCTGGGCCATCTGCCCTGTGCCGCCCCACATCGTGTCGTATATGATGACCACCCTCTCGTCGGTCTTGCCGTTTGCCATGTCCCTGTACATGTCCAGGACCTTACCGGGCCTTTTCCTCCATATTATCCCGTGGTCCGGGGCTATCATGTTTATGGGCACGCCAAGTTTCGTTATCTCCTCTATCTTGTTCTTTATAAGGCCGCCAAAGGGCATCAGTATGTTTGCGTAATAGTCCCAGACCGAATCCTCAAGCTCCGCCTCGGAGGCGCAGGCCACGAACTCATCGTCGAAGCGCTGGGAGCTGGCCAGGTGCTGGCCGAAGCCGTCCTGCGAAAAGAGGATGCCGTCCTCGACACACAGCGTCATCATGGAGTCCGGCCAGTGGATCATGGGAGTCTCTATGAAAAGGAGGGTGCGCCTGCCGATCCTCAGCCTGTCGCCGGACTTGACTACCTTGAAGTTCCATCTGCTTGTATCGTGGTAGCGGCCAAGGCCTTCCCTGCCTTTCTGCGTGCAGTAGACAGGCACGCCTGGCATCAGCTCCATCAGTCTTGAAAGCCCGCCCCCGTGGTCCGGCTCGATATGGTTCACAACCAGGTGCTTTATCTTTGCGGGCTCTATGTGGGCCTGTATGTTCTGAATGGACTGGTCAACGAAATCAAGCTTCACTCCGTCTATAAGGGTGGGCTCTTCGTCAATAATCAGGTAGTTGTTGTACGTGGAACCCTTGGGCGTGATATAGCCGTGAAAGTCCCTTATGGCCCAGTCTATTACCCCTACCCAGTGGATGTCTGGATTCAGAGAAACGGTATTCATTTTGCCTCCTTCTGATCTGTTGTATAATATTATCACTTTTTGCTTTTACAACCCACACATTTCCTTTTCCGCGTTACGGAGCGTGTTAAGATAAATCAGGGTCTTCACAATCTCTCTAAAAAGATGAAATAAAATGGTGCACGATGTTTAAAAAATACAGGACCGTGATCATTGTGGTCATCATTTTGTTCATTACGTTCCTGCATTATACGACCATCCCCACGCTTTATCCCCTGCACAGCTTCTACTCGGAGCTGTACTACATACCTATTTTTCTGGGAGGGCTGGTAGGCGGGTTCAGGGGGGCTGTTTTCATTTACCTAATGGTCCTGATATTTGACAGTCCCTTCATCGTCTTTGGATGGTCCGGCAAATTCCTCATGGAGATAGTCAGACTCTATAATCTTATACTTCAGGGGATATTTGCGGTCTTCGTAGGCCTGATGTCAAACAGGGAAAAAAGGATAAGGGAAAGGGCGGAAAAGCTCAGGTACCTGGCCGGTCTGGGCCAGGTATCCTCCACAATTGTCCATGACCTGAAAAATCCTCTCATAACCATCATGGGCTATTCAAAACGCATCAGGGAGGGCAGGGGAGACCCGGGTGAAGCGGTTCAGGAGATTTCAGAGGCGGCACTGAGGATGCAAAAAATAATGAACGATGTCCTTGATTTTGCAAAGCCCATGCACCTGGACCTTAAGGTGGAGGACATCTGCCAGGTCATCTCAAGGGCATACGGACTTTGCAAGGTAAGGGCTGTGAAGGAGGGCATAAACCTGCTGATGGAGCTCCCATCCTCTGCCGTGATGATGAAAGTGGACGGCTTTCTTTTGGAGCGGGCCATCGTGAACCTTGTAAACAACTCCATCGAGGCCTCGAACGCCGGACAGAGCATTGTGATCAGCGCCTGTTTGCGCAAGGCCCACCTTACAGTGAAGATAAAAGATGAGGGAGTGGGCATGGACAAACAGACCCTGGATAACGTCTTTGTCCCTTTTTATACAAAAAAGAACAGCGGCACGGGCCTTGGCATGCCTATTTCCAAAAAGATCATTGAAGAGCATAAAGGGACGATAGAAATAGAGAGCAGGCCCGGCAAAGGGACCGAGGTCGAGATAGTTTTGCCATATGAGCCAGCCCTGAAACAGTAAAAAGAAAGTCCGCTGGGCTGCTTTTGGTTGCAACCCGGGGTGGCCGGATATAAACTTTTTTTTGCGGGGACATGAAAAAAGGCAGGGTCGTGTGGATAACCGGGCTTCCAGGAAGTGGGAAAAGCGCCATTGCGGGGGCCCTGAAAAAAAGGCGGCCGGGTATGGCGGTCCTCCAGATGGATGAGCTAAGAAAGCTGGCCACCCCTGAACCGACCTATTCCGAAGCCGAAAGGGAGACGATCTATCGGGCCCTGATATACACGGCAAAGACCCTCTCGTCCCTTGGGCATGACGCAGCAATCGATGCGACCGGGAACCTGCGCAGATGGCGCGAGCTGGCCAGAAGGGAGATCGCTCCGTTTGCTGAGGTATATCTGCGGTGTCCCTTGGATGTCGCCATACGCAGGGAGAAAAAGAGAATGAAAAGGCGCGGGGCGCCCGCCGGAATATATGCCAAGGCAAAAGCGGGATGGCCGGTGCCGGGGGTTGCCGCGCCTTATGAGGAGCCCCTTGCTCCAGAGTTGGTGATAGATACTGACCGGACGGGCATCAGGGAGTCTGCCCGCCTCATAGACGGGCTTTTGAGGAGACTTGCCAAAAACCGGCGCTGGTGATTTAGAATGAAAGGTCCATGGGAAAGATAAAGCTCCTGCCTGCTGATGTCATTGACAAGCTGAGGGCCGGGGAGGTGGTCGAAAGGCCTGCTTCCGCCCTGAAGGAACTTATTGAGAACTCGGTTGACGCCGGGGCCTCGCATATCCGGGTGGTGGTAAAAAAGGGGGGCAAAAGGCTCATATCGGTACTGGACGACGGGGAGGGAATGGACCAGGCGGACGCCCTTTTGAGCCTTAGCCGGCATGCGACAAGCAAGTTTGAGGGCTCTGGGGATGTCTGCGACATAAAAACACTGGGCTTCAGGGGGGAGGCACTGCCATCGATAGCCTCTGTCTCCGGGTTTACCATCGTCACTGCCACCAGGGGCGCGGCCGAAGGCGTGAGGATAGAGGCCAAGGCCGGAGAGGTGACGGAGTGCAAACCCTCCCCGGCCTCGGGGACCAGGGTTGAAGTGAGGGACCTTTTTTTTAACACTCCGGCCAGAAAGAAATTCCTCAAGTCGGATGCGGCTGAGAACTTCCAGGTCATAAGCGTGCTTACAAAGCAGGCGTTAGCCCATCCGGGCATAGGTTTCTCGCTCCATGTGGATGGAAGGATGTGCATGGAGATGGAAAGGGCCTCCGGGGTTAGGGAAAGGATACTGCAGATATACGGCTCCCAGTTCCTTGAGGGGCTCATAGAACAGGACCGGGATGAGCCGGGGCTCAGGGTAAAGGTGTTTTTTTCAAAGGAGGGCAACTGGAGGGGCTCGCGCAGCCACCAGTTTATCTTCATAAACGGAAGGCCGGTAAGGGACGCCTCCCTGAGGCATGCCGTGTATGGGGCCATTTCCGGGCTGCCGCAGGGAAGGCATCCAGTATTTTTTATCTTCATGGAATTTTTTGCCCCCGGCGCGGTCGACGTGAACGTGCACCCGCAGAAAGAAGAGGTCCGCTTCGAGGACAAGGAGCGGGTCTACAGGATGGTAAGGTCCGCGGTGAGGGATGCCTATATAAGGCATACGGCGGGCGGCTCCTCAGGGCCTCCTGGGCAGGAAGGCCATGGCCTAGATCGTGTGAAGGAGCTTGCGCAATACTTTGAGGAGGCCGGGGCCTCCGGCCTTACAGCCATGGTCTCTGAGGCGGGGCCGGCAGGCCTGCCTTTTGAGCGTCCCTTTAAAACGTCCCGTCATTTCATCAGGCTTGGCGAGATATTCTACGCATACACCGAGGGCGAGGGCCTTACGCTTCTGGACCAGCACGCAGCGCATGAGAGGGTGATGTATGAAAGGCTCCTTGGAAGCACCGGACTGAACCCCGGACAGTTCCTTTTCCCGCGGCACCTGGAGCTTGCGCCTGCCTGGCGGCAGGCGGTACTTGCTCACAGGGAGCTACTCCTGGACCTCGGGTTCGAGGTGGAGGATTTTGGCGGAGAAGGACTTCTTTTAAGGGGTGCCCCGGTGGAGTTCCTTAAAAAAGGGGACCTGGATTTTGCCGGGCTTCTGGCCGACATGGCTCTTGAGCTGATAGAGGATAAAGGCGGCGGCAGCGATTTCAGGGATGGCGGACCTTTAAAAAAGAGGCTTGCTGCAAGGCTCGCCTGCCATTCTTCCGTCCGCGGCAGCGAGGTCCTCGGTCCGCAGGAGTTGGAAGAGCTGCTGGAAGCGCTGGAGGGCTGCGAAGACCCCGGTCACTGCCCCCACGGAAGGCCTACGAGGATAATCCTGGGGCTGGACGAGCTTAAAAGGATGTTCAAGCGCAAGTAAACACCTGCCTATCCCTTTGGAAGCACTATCATCACCCTGGTGCCTTCGCCCGGCAGCGGTTCAAGCGTTATCCTGCCCAGATTTTTTCTGACTGCCAGTCGTGCTATGGGCAGGCCGAACCCGGAGCCGCCTGATTTTGTGGAATAGAAAAGGGAAAAAAGCTTCTCCATGTCCTCAGCCCTCGGGGGGATGCCGGAATTGAATATGGTTATCTTTACGGCATTAAAAGGGGCACGGTAAGGCCCCGACGTTATCCTTACACGAGGGGCAGAATATGCGGCAGCCGCTTCGAAGGCGTTTTCAAGCACCTGATAAAATGCGGCTTTTATATCCGGGGGGTCCGCCTCGATGGAGCTTGCCAGCGGGTCCATGTAGGTCTCAACATCCACCTTGTGGGCATAAGGTTTTGAGGCGAGCTCGTCCAGGACAAGCTTCACCAGATCGGGAAGCGATATCTTGACGGGATAGGATTCCTTCTGGAACATGTCCACGTAGGTCTTGATGTCAGCCACCATGGATTCGCACTTGGAGCTTTGGCTGATGATGTCCTCCACGACGCAATATGAGGGGTCTTTTGCGTCAAGCAGCTTTTGTATGCGTTTGAGGTTGCCGCCGATGATGGTTATTGGGTTTCTTATCCTGTCGGCTATCCCCTTTATTATCTCTATGTCGCAACGGCTTGATGCCTCTATGAAGGCGCTGGTCTCCACCAGAAGGCACAGGTCCAGTATCTTGTCTATCAAGAAAGTCACCTGCGTGGCCGCGGAGGGCGGCACTTCCTTCTCTGTCACTTGACGGCAGAACTGCCTCACGACCGAAAAGCCCAGGTTGGAGTACCTCTGGTCCAGGTTCACCTCCACGTGCCTTATGCCGATCCGCCACAGGTAGGCGAGGAAGTTTTCGTCAAGCTCCAGCATGAACACGGTCCGGAACCAGTTGGCCCATGCGTCCTTGAGCGACTGAGGGTTCTCCAGCCCTTCGATGATCTTTCTGGTGTCAGGTATGCCCATGAAGACCTCGTAAAAATAGCTGGAGAAAGCCAGGCTGTTTTCGATAAAAACCTTCCTGTAAGGGACCAGCGCCTCCAGGGCGTTCCCTGCCAGGCCAAGCTGCTCCTTAAATGCGCTCAGCTTGCCGTAAGGAACGGAAAGGATAAGGGCCTCGTATCTCATTTTTGGAGGCCTGCACCCTCCTACTCGGGACCGGATTCGTATATCTTCGACGTCACGGAGGTGGAAATGGTGGCCGCTTTCAGTTCGTCTGAAAACTGTCTGAGCAGCGCGTTTCCCTTTTTAAGATCGGCGATGAGATAATTCAGCAGGTACCTTGAGATAAACAGCTCGCTTTTTTGAAGGGCCGCCTCGGCCAGAGGCAGTTCCTTCTCCTCGGATTCCAGGAGATGGTTTATGTGTCCGACAAGGCTCTGTATCTCTTCCGGGTCCAGATGTGCAGCCTCTTTCTTTACGCTCTCGACGATCATCTGCTGTATGATGCAGCGTTTCCGGGCCTCCAGGCCTATCACCTGGGCCATCGCCTTTTCAAGGGCGTTTTTGGTATTTGCCGCCGCGGTTTCTGCATATTTCATCATATCGCCTTCGAGCGACTGCCAATTCACCATAAGGTCCAAAAAAGCGTCTGACTTTTCCGCCGGTCTTCTCATGGCTGAATTCCTCCTTTTTGGAGACGGGTCTTCTGATTAATTTTTATCATGAAGAGGACCTGCTTACAATACTTTTGGGGGCCTCCGCTTCCCGGTCCTGTCTTTTTTCGGGAAAATGCAGGTAAAATATCGAGCCCTCTCCGGGCTTGCTTTCAACCGAAATGAACCCGCCGTGCTCCTCAAGTATCTTCTTGCTTATCGAAAGGCCCAGGCCGTATCCCCCTTTTTCCGCTTTCGTTGTGAAAAAAGGCTCGAATATCCGGTCTTCTATTTCCTTTTCTATCCCCTGCCCGGTGTCCTTTATCCTGACGACCACATAGGGACTCTCTTTTACCGGTATCGAGGATATCTCTACGGTGAGCTTGCCTCCGGAGGGCATCGCGTCAATGGCGTTTATGATGACGTTTTCAAGCGCCTCCTGCGCCCGCTGCCTGTCTATGAGGATCTTTGGCACCTCCTTGTAGGCCCTGGCGATGGCTATCGAATGCTCCTTCAGCGCGTCCGAAAACATGGACAAAACGAAATCGGCCAAATTCCGTATGTCATATTCCTCCAGATGCGCCGGGGCAGACCTTGAGTAGGAAAGGACGCTCGAAAGTATCTTTTCGAGCGCAGCGACTTCCTCTACGATGAAATCGGAATACTCACGCTCAGCGCTTCCGGCGCCCAGTTTTTTCTGGAGCCTCCTGGCAAACCCGCCTACCGATGTAAGAGGGTTTCTGATGGAGTGGGCGACATTGGCGGTGATCCTTCCAATAGTGGCCAGTTTTTCGGTTTGGGCAAGGTCCGCCTGCAGCCTTTCCTTCTCCCGCTCCGTCTCATCCCTGGCGATCATGCCGGCGAAGGCGTCTGAAACAGAGATGAGGAAGGCGTCCTCGTCGAGGTCTCTCTTGTGCCCCTCGCGCAGATAGACGTTTATCAGGCCCAGAGGTCTTCCCCCGGAAACTATCGGGACACAGTAGTGGCCGTGGGGAAAGCCGTCCTCGAACTGTATCTCGTGACCCCCGTCAGGACATTCCGTAAAGATGAGCTCGCATTTCTGCGCCGCCTTCCCGCAGAGGCATTTCCCAAGCGGCACTCTGGAGCAGGCGGCCATATGCGCTTCGTTCATCCCGCTGTTTGCCGTGAGAATAAGCTCTGCTGACTCCCTGGAGACCAGGTAGACCGCCCCTTTCATCTCCAGCGCCAGGTGCGGCACCGACAGAACCATCTCCAGCGCTCTGGAAAGCTTCTGGCTTAACGGGGCTGTCTCAAGGGATATCTTGAGTATCGAGTCCAGCACCTTCTGGAAATAGTAGTTCTTCTCCACTATCTCCTGCTGTTTGATGCGTTCGGTTATGTCCCTTATCGCGGCCACGATGACAAGCGCCCCGTTCAGCTTAAGCGGGCTCAGGCTTATGTCCACTCTGAACTCCTCGCCGTTTTTTTTTTAGCGCGTAGAGCTTAAGCCCCAGCCCCATCGGGCGCCTCTTCGGGTTTGAGAAAAACTCTCTGGCGAAGTCCCTGTGCATTCTGTGATACCTTTGGGGAATGAGGATGCCGAGGCTCTGGCACACCAGTTCCCCCTGTTTGTATCCGAAGAGCTCCTCCGCCTGGGCGTTAGCGAAGATGATCTCGTAATCGTCCGCCACGAATATCATCGGGTCTGGAGAGGCGTCCAGAAGTCCATGGTATTTGTTTTGGACGGCCAGAAAATCCTTCCGGCACCGCTCCACCTCCGCCATTTTGCGGCGCATCTCGTCCAGCTCTTTAAGCAGCTGCTCCCTTGTAAGCTTTGCCCTTTCCATGGATAAATAGCTCCTATTCTTAATCTGTACCACTAAAAAGCCCGTTTTTCAAGAAAAGAGGGTTTGATTTTTGAGCGGATTCCCTATACTATAAGGGAGCTTTTATTTTATTTATCATTTAACGAGGAGGGTACGTAATGGCGACAAAGGCGATGACCAAGTCTCAGATTGCGGAGCACATTGCAAAGAAGGTGGAGATCAAGAAGACCCAGGCGGTGGCCGTCCTTGACGAGATCGCGAAGCTTGCCTACAAGGAGGCGAAAAATTCGTTTACACTTCCCGGCATAGGCAAGATTGTTCTCGTGCAGCGCAAGGCCCGCACGGGCAGGAATCCTCAGACCGGACAAGCCATAAAGATACCGGCCAAGAAGGTCGTGAAGTTCCGCGTGGCAAAAGCCGCCAAGGACTCCATCCTCGGCAAGAAATAGGCTGCCTTCAGCTATGCTCCCCATCTGCCGGGACTTGTGCCCGGCAGATGGGACCGTCTTTCCCGTCTTGCGGGTCCCCGGGCTTTTCATTGGAAAATTTTTTTCAGCTGAAAAAAAGGAGGGTTCGCGATGAAATATGTTGTCCTGGCAGGCAGGGTTCTTTATGCGGCGATATTCCTGATCTCGGCCCCTGGCCATTTTACCGGAAAGATGATCGCGTTTGCTGCTAGCAAGGGGGTGCCCCTGGCGCACCTGGCGGTGCCTCTTGCCGGGGTGATCAGCTTTCTGGGCGGGCTTAGCATCCTTACCGGTTACAGGGCAAGGCTTGGAGCATGGCTGATAGTGGTCTTCCTGGTGCCCGTAACCATCATGATCCATAATTTCTGGGCCATCTCCGATCCCGTGCAGGCCGGCATACAGTATGTGAATTTCATGAAGAACTTATCGATGCTTGGGGCCGCGCTCATGATAGCCCATTTCGGATCGGGTCCCTTGAGCATTGAGGGACGCTGAAGAAAAAAGAAAAAGAAGGAACGGCGGGTAAAGGCCGGCTTCTCAAAGAGTGAAGGGCGGGCTAAAAGGGCTCCGGATGGGCCTGGCCAAAGGGTTTTTTTGTTGAAGGGAACCGGGCGGCCATCCTGCCCATAATGGCATCCTCAAGGTAGTTCTTTGCGCTCTTCAGGGCGAGGCGGACAGCATGCTTGCCGTATAGGCCCAGCGCTGCGTGGTAGAAGTCCAATCCCTTCAACTGGGCCATGATATACCGCCAGGAGTAGAATTTTCCCAGGCCCTTTAGCGTCTCCAGATGAAGCTCCTCCGGGCTCATCAGGGCCGGCCTGTAGACTGCGTTAAGCCCGTCGTACTTGAGCCAGTTCTTATGTAGCAGGCGCCCCTGGGATTCGAGCTCTTCGTATATCGGAGTGCCTGGATACGGGGTAAGCATCATGAGCTGCAGTGTGCCTCTGCCGAGCACCCGTGCGAAATCGGCCGTTTCCCTGATGGTCTGCACGTCGTCGGTGTCCGCACCCAGGACGAACATCCCGTGTATGCCTATCCCGTACTGGGAAAGCGCCCTTATGCAGTTTTTGATCTGGTCCAGGTCCTGCTTTTTGTTATATATCTCCAGCGTGCGCGGATTTATGGATTCGAACCCTATGAATAGCTTCGAGCAGCCCGCGTCCGCCAATAGCCTCAACATCTCCGGATCGCTTGCAACATCCACCCTGGCTTGCGCCGACCACCGGATGTTCAGCCCCTCGGAGATCATGCCGCGCAGCAGCTGCTTTGTGCGGGGCTTGTTGGCTGCGAAGTTGTCGTCAACGAAAAAGACCGTGCCTTTGATGCCTTTGAGGGTCCTCAGGTCTTCCAGTGTGGCCTCGACCGTCCGGAAGCGGTATCTTTTTCCGAACATCTGGATCACGGAACAGAAACGGCACTGAAAGGGGCAGCCCCTTGAGCTGGAGACAGGGTAGGATCGG
>JAJYJB010000038.1 GCA_021789735.1 Nitrospirota bacterium | reverse complement strand
ATCTTCGAATACGATTTTGCTCGATTGGTTACCTGTCCAAAAAAACGGTGGACTTCTATGATGTTAGGAACGACGCTTAGGACTTATTACGGAATTGCTGCGCGGCCAAAACATGAGGGGCATCTGCTCCCAGGCAGTGTGCGCGCCAGCGGGCGAAGTATGCCATGGCAAGCCGCCATGCGTCGCTGAGGGCCACGGCATGGGCGCACTCTTTGCCGCTGATGGCGCAAAAAACGCGGCCCGCTCCAGTTTTCAAGCGGCAAAATCAAATGTGAGATCCCGCGTTCCGCATTGGCTTCTAGGCGGCCGCGGGCACGGTGATCTCATCCCTTCCCCAAACCCGGTTTTTTGTTCTATCATATAAAAAATCCGTATACCCCGGAGGACATCAACACACATGAGATCAGGCATAATCGCTTTTTTAATGATAGCTTTCCTTCTGGTATCCACGGGCGCTTTCGCCCAGGAGAGGAAAGAGGGCCTGTCTGGCGGGGCCATCTCCATCTCCGCCTCGGAGAAAGGCTTTTTCGAGCCTGACACGGCGGAGCTTGCCCTGGCGGTGGAGACCACCCAGAAATCCGTGGTGCTGGCAGCGCAGGAAAACGCGCAAAAGGCCCAGGCCCTGGTCGGCGCGCTCGGGGGTTTTATAAACGGCAGCTCGGGAGATTCCATAAAGACCTCGAGGTACACAGTCCAGCCGGTGTATGAATGGAACGAAAAGCAGAAGAAGAACGTCCTTACGGGCTACAGGGTAACAAACGAGGTGCTGGTCCGGACGCACAACACGGAGAAAGTGGGCGGGATCATAGACAAGGCGGTCACGGCAGGAGCAAACAGGATGGAGTTTATCGACTTCACGCTGCTGAAAGAAAATGCCCACTGCGGGGAGCTGATAGAAAAGGCGGCAATGAACGCCAAGCAGCAGGCGCAGGCCCTGGCCTCCGCCCTGGGCGTGAAGCTTGGAAAGATAAAAAGCGCCTCGCCTTCCTGCGGGCCGGTCACCAGGGCGGGCATGGGGGAGTTTGCCATAATGCGGGCGCAGAGTGCGGCAAAGACACCGGTAGAGACGGGACAGATAGAGCTCAAGGCCACAGTGAACGTCGTCTTTCGCATCAAATAATGGACACGCTTGAGAAGCTTGGGGTCCTGTCTGCGGATTCCAGATACGACCTCGCTTGCTCCTGCGGCACCGCAAAAGAAGACCACAGAAAAAGAGGGCTTGAGGGAAAATGGCTTTATCCGGTCGCCCTGCCGCAGGGAGGCTATTCCGTGCTCCTCAAGACCCTCCTTTCAAATGTCTGCGGGAACGACTGCGGGTATTGCCCCCTCCGCTCGGACACGGACATAAGGCGCTGCACCCTCCAGCCGGATGAGGTGGCCAGGGTATTCATGGAATACCTGAACAGGAGGAAGGTGTTCGGCCTTTTCTTAAGCTCCGGGGTGATAGGCAGCCCGGACAACACAATGGACAGGATAAACGCCGTCGCCAGGATCCTCAGACACAAGCACCGGTTCAAGGGCTACATACACCTGAAGGTCATCCCCGGGGCGTCGGAGGCGGCGATAGAGGATTCCTTCTCCCTTGCCAGCGCCGTTTCCCTGAACATAGAGGCGCCGGGCCAAAAACGCTTTGGCCTGCTTTCCGGCCGGAAAGACTACATGAAAGACATCATAACCCCCATGAAGTTCATGTCCAGGCTCAGGGCGCAGGGGGGCCGGGCCGTGAAGGTGAAATGCACGACGCAGTTCATCGTTGGCGCCTCCGGAGAGACCGACTCCGAAATAATCGAGTACATGTCCGGAATATACAACAAGCTCCGGTTCAACCGCGTGTATTTTTCCGCCTACCAGAGGGGTCTTGGCCGCGCTTCCATCCCCGGCGAGCAGGCGCGCGTTCCAGACCCGGACAGCGTGTTCGCCCGCGAGCACAGGCTCTACCAGGTTGATTTTCTGATGCGCAGGTATGGCTTCGGCAAAACGGACATCCCCCTTGGCGCAGACGGGAACCTGAGCCTGGAGAAGGACCCCAAGGAGCTCTGGGCCTCGATGCACCCGGAGTTCTATCCGGTAAGGATAAACTCGGCCTGCAGGGAGGACCTGCTGAAGGTGCCTGGCTTCGGGCCCCAGACGGCAGCGCAGATAATCAGAATCCGCGGGGAAGGGCCGGTCAGGCGTCTTGAAGAGCTGGGCCTCAAAGGCAAAAGGCTTGAAAAAGCCAGGCCGTATGTCGTCTGCGAGTAAAGCAAAATAAATAAAAATAAAAAAAATTTAAAACTCCCCCGATTTGACTTTCCAGGCATCTGTGTAAAAATGTAGTCGGGGCCGGGGCCTGTCTGAAAACCATTTTTAATTAAAAAAAACTCCTCGGCTACCCGGTCAAAAACACCTCGGGCACGATATCTTTCAAGATCGGATATTTGCCGTCATTCACGCGAACGGAAAAAATCTATTTAATTGCTTTTTGTAAAATCCGGAAAAGGAGGCATCCATATGGGCAGTAAAAAGCATGTCTGGGCAGGGGTCGTCGTTCTGGCGCTTTTGGTATTCTCGGCAGCGTTTGCGCAGGCCTGGCGGGGCGGGAGGGGAAGCGGCGGATGGGGGGCCGGTTCGGCTTATCAGCGGATGTACAACCCGGCTACCGTAGAGACAGTCTCCGGGACGGTCGAGTCCGTTGAGAAATTCAGGCCCATGAAAGGGATGTATTACGGCATCCACCTTATGCTCAGGACAGCCAAGGGAACGGTATCCGTGCACCTGGGCCCCGAGTGGTATATCGAGAGACAGGGCGTGAAGTTCTCCAAAGGGGAGAAGATTGATGTGACCGGCTCCCGCATAACGTTTCAAGGCAAGCCGGCCATCATAGCGCGGGAGATCAAGAAGAACGGCGGCACCCTCGTCTTAAGGAACGAGGCCGGCATCCCGGAGTGGGCAGGTTGGAGGATGAAGTAGAGGGAGCGGGAGGAAAAGCGGAAAGGCCGCTTGCCCCTTAAGCCGGATGGGACAGCTTAAGGGGTGAGGGCCTTTTCCTTTCAGCCCTGCTTTCTCTTCCTCGCGTGCCCGATCTTTACCTTCCTGCCCTTGATGATGCTGTCGTTTACCGCCCCGATCACGCGGTCGGCCAAGTCGGAGGGGACCTCCACGAAGCTGAACGTATCGTAAAGCGCGATATTGCCGATCCTTCTGGGCGGTATGTTCGCCTCGGCGGCAATTGACCTTACTATGTCCTCCACCCTTATCTTGTCCTTCCTGCCCACGGTCATGAAGAGCCGGGCAAAGCCCTTTTTCCCGCCCTCGTAAGAGCCTCCGCGGACCTCCTCTATCTCCTCCACCTCCAACTCCCCAAGCATCATGTGCAGGGCGGCGGCCGCCAGGTCCCTGGGAGGGTATTTCTCCAGCAGCCTGTCTGCCAGGTGATAGAGGGCCGCGTGCTTGCCTTCGGCTATCATCTCCTCCAGTCCGGCCGCAAGGTCGTCCTCCCTGGCCTTTTTGACCTCCGCCCCGGTGGGCAGCTTTTCCTTGGTGATGTGGGTCCTTGCCGACTGCTCTATGAGCCTGAGCTGCCGGTACTGCCTGGGGGTGACGAGGGTGATGGCCATGCCGGGTTTTCCGGCCCTGCCGGTCCTGCCTATGCGGTGGATATAGCCCTCCGGGTCCTGCGGGATGCTGAAGTTGATGACGTGCGAGACGTCGGGGACGTCCAGGCCGCGGGCCGCCACGTCGGTTGCCACTAGTATGTCCAGGTCGCCGTTTTTGAACTTGCGCATCATCTCGTCCCGGTGGCTCTGGGTGAAGTCCCCATGGAGGGCGCCGGCAGGGTATCCCATCTGCTGCAGTTTTCCGGAGACGTCGTCCACCTCTTTTTTCGTATGGCAGAAGACCAGCGTGAGGGCGGGCCCCTCAACGTCTATAAGACGGGTGAGCGCCTTTATCTTGTCTTCCTCCCTCACCTCGTAAAAGACCTGCTTTATCTTGGCAACCACCATCTGGCCCGCGTCCACGCTCACGTGCGCCGGTTTTTTCATGTGGTTTTTGGCGATGGCCAGTATCTCCGCCGGCATAGTAGCGGAAAAGAGCATCGTCTGCCGCTCCTCAGGGGTCTCGCCAAGGATCTTCTTTATGTCCTCTATGAACCCCATGTTGAGCATCTCGTCGGCCTCGTCAAGGACGATGGTCCTTATCTCCCTGAGGACGAGGGTCTTTCTCTGGATGTGGTCCAGCAGGCGCCCCGGCGTCCCCACAACGATGTCCACGCCCCTTCTGAGGTTTTTTATCTGCAGCTCAATGGACTGCCCGCCGTAGACCGGCAGGCAGGCCACACCCGCCCTGGCGCCCATTTTGCCAAGCTCCTCGCACACCTGCACGGCTAGCTCGCGCGTCGGTGTGAGCACAAGGGCATAGGGGTATCTGCTTTTTGTTGAGACGTCCGGCCTTTGCTCAAGCAGGGGGATGCCGAAAGCGGCGGTCTTGCCCGTGCCGGTCTGGGCCTGCCCTATGATGTCCTTCCCTTTCAGCGCCTGCGGTATGGCCGCCGTCTGTATCGGGGTAGGCGCCTCAAAGCCCATCTCGGAGAGGGACATTATAACCTTGTCCGAGATGCCGAAATCATGAAAATTGGTATACACTGGCTGGTCTCCTTTAAGGTGCGTGATTTTCCCTTGAAAATCCAAAAAAAATATCTCTGAAACTCCATCTAATTATGCGGTTTCAGCCGCTTCCATGTCAAAATCCGGCAATGGCACAGTTCGGCAAGGAAATTAATGAACCCCCAAATGTTAAAATGCACTGATGGACATTTACCTTATCGACGGCAACTCCTATGTCTACAGGGCCTATTTCGCGATACGGGGCCTCAGGGACTCAAAAGGCCGCCCCACAAACGCCGTGTTCGGCTTCACGAACATGCTGCTAAAGATCATAAGGGACCTGCGGCCGGGGGGCCTGATAATCTCCTTTGACACCCCGCACAAGACCGGAAGGCACAGGTTGTACGAAGCGTACAAGGCACACAGGCCGGGGGCGCCAGACGAGATGATAGAGCAGCTCCCCTATATAAGAAAAATAATAGAGGCCTTCAAGGTAAGGCTCTTCGAGGTGCCAGGCTACGAGGCGGACGACGTGATAGCCACGCTTGCCGCGCGCGCGTCGAAGGCGGGCCACAACGTATATATCGTTACGGCGGACAAGGACATGCTCCAGCTCATAGGGGAGGGGGTGCGCGTCTACGACCCGATGAAAAACCAGGTTCTGGGGCCGGAGCACGTTATCGAGCGCTTCGGGGTGCCCCCTGAAAGGGTGCCTGAGTTCATGGCGCTGGTGGGCGATGCGGTGGACAACATTCCGGGGGTGAAGGGCATAGGGGAGAAGACGGCAAAGGAGCTTTTTGCCGGGTTCAGGGACCTGGACGAGCTCCTGGCCCATACGGAGAGGATCAAAAAACCGAGGACAAGACGGCTCATCGAGGAAAACACGGAAGCCATAAAGCTGTCAAGGCAGCTTGCGGTGATAGACCGGGACGTGCCGCTTGAGTTTGAAGCGGAAGACCTCTCGCTTGGCATGCCGGAGCCGGACTGGCACGCCCTGGCTGCGCTCTTCAAGGAGTTCGAGTTCACCTCCCTCATGAAGTACGTCCCCGGAGAGGCTGCCCCGCAAAGAAAATATGAGGCGGTGCTCCAGGCGGAGAGGCTCGAGGCCCTTCTGCCTGCGCTAAGGGCCGGTTTTTCCATGAGGCTTTTTGCCGAAATGGCGCATGCCGCGCCCCCCGGAGAGGAAACCATTGTTGGCGCCTCATTTTTTCCGGCGGAGAATGGTTTTTGTTTTTATCTGCCGCTTGCACATGAATACGATGGCGCGCCCGCGCAGATGAGCGCAAAAGAGGCTTTGGGGGGAGTATTAAGACCCCTTTTTGAAGACGAATCGGTCCCCAAGGCCGGGCACAACCTGAAGCGCGACATGGTCCTTCTTGAAGGCCTGGGAGTGGAGCTTAAGGGCAGAGAGCTTTATGACGTCATGATAGCCTCTCACCTTATAAACCCTTTGCGGGAGGACCACAGCCTGGAGGCCATCGCGCTTGAGTGCCTGTCCATAAAGAAAAAGACGCAGGGGGAGCTTGCCGGGAAGGGCGGACGGTACGGGGCGGTGCCGGTCGAGGAGGCCGCGGGTTTTGCCTGCTATGAGGCGGAGCTTGTCCACACGGTAAAGCCGGCCCTTTTCGAGAGGCTCGGGCAGGAAGAGCTGGAGGGCTGTTATTCAGGCTACGAGATGCCGCTTCTAAGCGTGCTTGCCGGGATGGAGGAAACCGGGGTAAAGGTGGACTCGGGGAGGCTCGCGGAGTTGTCCCCGGAGCTTGATGCCCAGCTGGAGGGAATAAAAAAGAGGATATTTTTCCTTGCGGGCGGCGAGTTCAACATAAACTCGCCAAGGCAGCTCGGGCACGTGCTCTTTGACGTCCTTAAGCTGACCCCGGGGAAAAAGAAGAAGACCGGCTACTCCACGGAGGTGGGCGTCCTTGAGGAGCTGGCCCAGGAGCACGAGCTGCCGCGGGAGGTGCTCGACTGGCGGGCGCTCTTCAAGCTCAAGACAACATACGTGGACGTCCTGCCCACGCTTGTCCATCCGCGCACGGGAAGGATACACGCCACGTTCAATCAGGCGGTCACGGCGACAGGCAGGCTTTCGAGCACGGACCCCAACCTTCAAAACATCCCCGTGCGGGGCGAATGGGGCAGGAAGATACGGGAAGCGTTTGTACCGGAGGAAGGGTTTTACATCATATCGGCGGACTATTCCCAGATAGAGCTGAGGGTGCTTGCGCACATCTCGGGGGACGAGGCGCTCACAGGCCAGTTCAGGCAGGGGGCGGACGTGCACACGATGACCGCGGCGGAGATATTCGGCCTTGACCCTTCGCAGGTGGGCCCGGAGCACAGGCGGGTGGCCAAGGTCGTGAACTTCGGCGTCATTTACGGCATAACACCCTTCGGGCTCAGCCAGGCCACCGGAAAGACACCCGAGGAGGCCGCCAAATACATAACCAGGTATTTCGAGCGGCACGCCGGGGTTGCCGCTTACATGAAAAGGGCGATAGAGGAGGCCGAAAGGAACGGCTATGTGCGGACCATTTCGGGCAGGAAGAGGCCAATACCCGAGCTCCGCAGCCATGACCGCAGGGTGCGCGCTCTGGGCGAGAGGTTCGCCATGAACTCGCCCATCCAGGGCAGCGCGGCGGACATCATAAAAAAGGCGATGATAAATTTATGGAAGGCCCGGAAGACCGCCCGGTTCAGCCGCACGAGGCTCATCCTCCAGGTGCATGACGAGCTCGTCTTCGAGTGCCCCAAAGGAGATTCGCCCCGCGTGACTGATATAATTAAAGAAGAGATGAGCCGGGCCGCTGGCCTGAGCGTGCCCGTTTTGGTGGAGGCCGGATATGGCCGCAACTGGGCGGAGGCCCACTAGCGCGGCAAGGAGGTTAAGATGACCAGAAAAGAGAGGGAAGAGCTTGAGAAGATGGAAGAGCTTGAGCTTAAAAAACTCGCACTGGAGCTTGAGCTTCCGGTAATAAAGAGCAGGGCCGAGCTGATAGAGAGCATACTCTTGAAGAAAAACAGGATAGTGGCCGCTGAAAAGTCGCTGGGCGAAAAAGGCCGCGGAAAGAAGCAGGTGTGACGGAACCAGACATTCTGACAGGCATAGCAAACTTTCTTTTTGAGGCGGGCATGCTCAAAAGGACCCCGAGGAGCGGCTTTCAGTTCCTAGGTTCCGGGGGCGAGTCCGTCGCGGAGCACTCCTTCCGAACGGCCTGCATCACTTATGTGCTTGGCAGCATGGAGGAAAAGGCCTCGGGGGAGAAAATAGACAAGGACAGGCTTTTGAAGATGGGTCTTTTCCACGACCTGCTTGAGGCCAGGACCGGGGACCTCAACTACGTCAACAAAAAATACGTGAAGGTGGACGAGTCCAGGGCCAGAAGCGAGCTTGCAAACGGTGTCCCTTTCGGCCCGGAGATAGAGGCGCTGCTTGTGGAATTTGCCGAGGGCAAGACGAGGGAGGCCCTCCTGGCCAGGGATGCCGACCAGCTTGAGTTCATTCTGGCGCTCAAGGAGTGCAAGGACACGGGCTCCAGGTATGCGGACGAGTGGCTGGTCTTCGCGCTCAAAAGGCTCATGACCGGGACCGCAAAGGAGCTCGCCGCAAGGGTCCTGGAAACGGACTCCTCCCTCTGGTGGTTTTCGGACAAGAGCGACTGGTGGGTCAGGGGTAAATAAGCAAGGTGAACGTGGTTTTTGTTTTTTGCCTTTGAAGATGGCCTGGCTCTTTTCTTTGGAATATCAAAAAAGAAGGGGGCTTTCAGATCAAGCTCAAAAAAGCGAAAATCTTAAAAGCCCCCCGGAAAAAAAACGCAAAAAATTCAAATTAAAAAATTATTTTTAAAGGTAGTAGCCTTCCTCGCCGTGCAGGCTTATGTCCAGGCCGTTGTCCTCAACGCGCTCACTCACGCGGAGCCCGGTGAGGGCGTCCACAACCTTGAAAATGACAAGGCTTGCCACGAACGAGTACACCGCAACCAGCGCGACCGCTCCAAGCTGGACAAAGAACTGGTGCGCATTGCCCAGGAAAAGCCCATTGGCTCCCGCGGGGTTGAAGGCCAGCGAGGCGAAAAGCCCCACGCACAGGGTTCCGGTCACCCCACCCACACCGTGGACGCCGAAGGCGTCGAGCGAGTCGTCATAACCCAGCACCGGCTTTAAGTTCAGGGCCGCATAGCACATGCCGCCCGCGAGGATACCTATCAGGAGCGCGGAGTCCGGGCTCACGAAACCCGCCGCCGGGGTTATCGTGGCAAGCCCCGCCACCGCCCCGGTTACCGCGCCAAATACCGTGGGTTTCCCCCTGTGCAGCCACTCGATCGCTATCCAGGTGGCCGCCGCGGTGACCGCGGAGGCGTGCGTGGTGACAAAGGCAAGGGTGCTTAGCTGCCCGGAAGAAAGGGCGCTTCCGGCGTTGAAGCCGAACCAGCCAAACCATAGGAGCCCGGCGCCGATCACCGTCATGGGCATGTTATGGGGAGGCATGGGCTCTTTGGAAAGGTCTTTTCTTTTGCCTATGATGAGGGCGGCGGCCAGCGCGGAAAAACCGCTTGTCGCGTGCACGACAAGCCCTCCCGCGAAGTCAAGAACGCCAAGCTGTTTCATCCAGCCACCCTGCCCCCATATCCAGTGCGCCACCGGGTCGTAGACCAGGGTCGACCACAGGACCACAAAAATGGCATAAGCCGAAAACTTCATCCTCTCCGCAAAGGCCCCGCTTATAAGAGCGGGCGTTATGACCGCGAACATGGCCTGGTAGATCATGAAGGCCAGATGCGGTATGCCGGCCGCATACACCGGGTTAGGCGCCAGCCCGACGTTCCTCAGAAACGCCCAGTCCAGGTTCCCTATTACGCCCTTCACATCAGGGCCGAACGCCAGCGAATAGCCGAAAAGCATCCACTGTATGCTCACGATGGCGATGGCGGAAAAGCTGTGCATCAGGATGCTGAGCACGTTCTTCCTGCGGACCATTCCGCCATAGAAAAGGGCCAGGCCCGGCGTCATCAGCATGACAAGCGCCGTGGACACAAGCATCCAGGCGGTATCTCCCGTGTTTATCATTTTATAAAGCCCCCTCTCCCCTTTCCCCGGTCCTTATCCTTATGCACTCCACCAGCTCGGTGACGAATATCTTTCCGTCACCCACCTCTCCGGTCTTTGCCGACTCCTCGATCGCCTTTACCACGTCCCGCAACTTTTCATCCGAAACGGCCACCTCGATCTTCACCTTTGGGAGGAACCTCACTTCGTATTCAACCCCCCGGTACACCTCCTTGAAACCCTTTTGCCTGCCGAACCCGCGCACTTCGGTCGTCGTCATCCCAAGCACCCCGGCCTCCATAAGCGCCTTTCGGACCACCTCGAACCGGGTATGATTGACAATAGCGGTAACCATCTTCATACCAATTACCCCCCTTGTGTATTTGCTTCCCTTAAATTTTCCAGCATGAAATATTAAAAAATCCATGCAATTTTGTCACTTTACAATTTTGTCGTATCCTTTTTTGTGTGGGCGGAGAACTGATTTTTTGCAGGAAATCCGGAAGAGCCAAAAAATCGGGGCAGTGGCTTTCTGTTAAAAAACAAGCGCCGGCGGATTTCAGGCAGGGCCCAAAATGACAAAAGATATTGTCATATCAGGACATCGCCATGCTGCGGCCTGCCGTGATCATTGCAGGAAGGCCGGGAGGGCTTTTTTGTCCGGAAAGGGCATTTTGAGAACAAAAAATTTTCAGCCCGCTATGGCAAGCAGGCATTTTTCATAGAACCTGTTTGCGTACTCCTTGACCATCCTTCTTGCTGAAAAGCGCGGGCCTGTGCTTATAATGGCCTCCTTCATCATCTGCACCCAGCCCTTTGATATCCCCTCGCCGTTTATCCGGTAGAAAAGAGGGATGATGCTGTTTTCAAGCAGGTCATATAGCTGGGCGGCGTCCTCAATGTCCCTTTGCTGCCCGCTTTTGCCCTCTTCCTCTTTTTGGCCGAAGGCCCAGCCGTTTTTCCCGTTATAGCCCTCCAGCCACCAGCCGTCCAGGATGCTCAGGTTCGGCACGCCGTTCAGCGCGGCCTTCATGCCGCTTGTGCCGCTCGCCTCCAGAGGCGGCAGCGGGGTGTTGAGCCACAGATCCACTCCGTGGACCATGTACTGGGCAAGCTGTTCATCATACTCCTCGACGAAGGCGATGCGCCCCCCGAAGCCGGGGTCGCTGGCGGCGTTAAAGACCTGCTGCAGTATCTGTTTCCCCTCGTCATCGGCCGGGTGCGCCTTGCCCGCGAATATTATCTGGACAGGCATCCACTTGTTGTTGAGTATGCGCCTCAGCCTTTCGGTGTCGTTCAGTATGAGGTTGGCCCGCTTGTAAGTTGTGAACCTGCGGGCAAACCCTATGGTGAGGGCGTTCGGGTCCAGAAAAACGCCTTCCGCAAGCACCACCCGGGCGTCCGGGCCCCCTTCGAGCCACCTTTCCCTGGCCCTCTCGAGTATCCTCATTATGAGCTTCATCTTGAGCCAGTAGTGGGTATTCCACAGCTCGACATCCGGTATTTCCCTCACCGCTTCCCAGGTTTCCGGCCGGTCTTGCCGCGTTATCCAGTCCTCGCCAAGATGCTGGTTGAAAAGCAGCTCCATTTTAGGCTCTATCCAGGTGGGGATGTGGATGCCGTTTGTCACCGACCCTATGGGCACCTCATTTTCCGCCATGTCGGGCCAAAGGGAATGCCATATCTTCCTTGCGACCTCCCCGTGTTTTTTGCTTACGCCGTTTCTGTGCGAGGAGCACTTGAGCGCAAAGGCGGTCATGTTGAAGCCGGCCCTGGGGTCCGCCGGGTTGACGCCGAGGGCAAAGAAGCTTTCGCGGTCCAGTCCAAGGGCGGGCCAGTAAGGGCTGAAATATTTTTCCATCAGTTCGAACGGAAAGACGTCCGTCCCGGCGGCAACCGGCGTGTGAGTGGAAAAGACCGTCGTCTCCTTTACCTCATCGAGCGCATCGGCAAAATGCAGTCCGGAAGACACTCCTTCCCTGATCCTCTCCATTATGGCGAAAGCCGGGTGGCCCTCGTTCAGGTGCAGCACCGGGTGCTTAAGGCCCATTGCCGCAAGCACCGCGCTTCCCCCTATTCCAAGCACTATCTCCTGCCGCAGCCGCTGCTCGATGTTGCCGGCGTACAGGTGGGCCGATATCTTGCGGTTCCAGGGGTCGTTGGTCTCTATGTCCGTGTCTATCAGGTAGAGCGGCACTGTCCCCACCTCTATCTTCCAGACCTCAACGTAGATGGGCGGCGCTATCACCGGGACCTTTACCAGGAGCGGCCTGCCCTTTTCATCCATTACCCTGGAGATGGCGGTGCCGGCCCTGTCCAGAGGCTCGTCCAGGTTCTCCTGCCAGCCTCCCGGGGATATCCTCTGCCGCAGAAAACCCTCCGGGTACATGAACCCGACCGCCGTGAGCGGCAACCCCAGGTCGCTGCTTTCCTTCAGAAAATCCCCGGCCAGAAAGCCGAGCCCTCCCGCGTAGAAGGGCAGCGAACGGTGGAGCCCGTATTCCGCGGAGAAAAAGGCTATGGGCAGGGTCTCGGGGGAGCATATGTTCCGGGCAAACCATTTGCCCTCCCCGTTTTGCACCTCCTGCTGGAACCTCTCCATCACCCGGTCGTAATGGGCAAGGAACTCCGGGTCCGCCGACGCCTCATCCAGCGTCTTTTTGTCTATCTCGTTGAGCATCCTCACCGGGTTGTGCCCGGAGAGCTTCCACTGTGCGCGGCTCAGCCTCTTAAAGAGCATCCTGGCGTCCGGATGCCAGCTCCACCACATGTTGTATGCAAGCTGGGCGATGCCGGATATGCGCTCCGGCGCCCCGAGGGGCAGTCTCTTCAGTCCGTCCACAGCGGCCCTCCTTTTTCCCTTCCCTGAACTTTTAAACAGATGGGCGTTTATTTTTTTCGAAAGCCCTTTTTATATAAAAAATTGTATAGCGGAAAGCCGGTAAAAGTAAGACTCTTTTTTGATAACATTTGTATGACGGGCCGGAGGGGAAAAATCAAAAAATCAAATTTTGAAGGAGCGGGGATGAAAAAAAAGGGTGCGGTGCTCTTTGACCTTTATGGCACTCTCATAGACATAGAGACAAACGAAGAGGACCTTTCCGTCTACGAGGCCCTCTCCAGGTATGTCTCCTATTACCGGGTGAGGATCGGGCCCGAGGACTTGAAGGCGGCCTATTTCGGGGAGGTAAGCCTGCGGCTGCGGGCGGATGCCCACAGGGAGGTGGATGTCCATGAGATATTTGAGGGCATACTGCGGAGGCATCTGGAAAATGCCGAAACATGCCCTCCGGGGCTGGCGCTTTCCGCCACCGTCCTTTTCAGGAGCCTCTCCATGAGGAGGTTCGGGCTTTTCCCCGGCGTGAAGGGTTTTCTTGAGGCCGTATCCGATAATTTTCTGACCGCCCTGGTCTCAGACGCCCAATGGGCTTTTGCGGAACCGGAGCTTTCGATCCTGGACCTCGGCCGCTATTTTCAGTGCAGGATACTTTCAAGCCGCATCGGCCACAAAAAGCCGGACCCCCGGCCCTTTGAGGCCGCGATGAAGGAGCTGAATGTCAGCCCGGAAGAGTGCATCTACATAGGCGACAGCCCGGAGAGGGACCTCCAGGGGGCAAAAAACGCCGGTCTCAGATGCGTTCTTTTTGGAAAGGGCGCCGGGCCCTTCGGGGGATTGGCTCCGGATGCCTCTTTTGCCAGGTACGAAGAGCTTTACCCCGTCCTGACAAGGCTCTTTCCAGCCTGAGGCCCTTAAAAATAAAATAAAAAACTCAAAGACCCGGTTTCTGTTTTTCTTTTTCGGGCCTTGTCAGGAAGGGTTCCGGCCGTTCCTCCGGCAGAGTTTTTTCATCGAACGGCATTACCCCGAGCTCCGTGAACACGATGTCCGTCTTCTCCATGAGCCCCTTCCAGTCAAAACCGGCAAGCTGCGCGTCCTTATCGAGCGCCTTCATGACCAGCGCGCTCATCTCATCGTAGTTGAAGGAGCCGTCCAGGACGCCTGAACGGACAAGGACCCTGTAGAGGCTCTCATCGTTCAGAAGGTCGTCCCCCTCCTTCATGGCAAGACGGCCGCGGCGCCCGGGCACGGCGATGTACCAGTCCATCGCCGAGCACAGGGCGTCGTACAGGGCGAGGATGCCGTCCATTATCTGGCCGCGCTCAAACCTGTGCCTTGCCCCCCTTATGTGGAGCTTGGCCCTCATGAGGGGCCCCTCAACAGGGCCAAGCGCGTCTTCGTCTATCAGTCCGAAGTGGGGCAAGAGTTTTTTTCACCTCTCCTTTTTTGTCCGGTCATGATTTTCATCATACACCCAATTGGGCCCAGCGGCGATATACTTAAAAGCGTAACAATAAAGAGGAAGAAGGCAAAAATTGGCCCTAAAAAAGAAAAAGGCCCAGCCGGCCCAGCCTGACAGCACGCCTTTCCCCTATACGAAAGAGCCGGGCCCATGGATAATGTTCCTGGCGGCCTACATATCGGGCGTATTTGTGGCGGGCGGCCCCAGGGTGATCACCGTAATAGTCCTCGTGTCCCTTTCTATTTTGCTCCTCATAAAATCTCCCGTGGCAAACATGCTGAGGACGCGGAGAGCGGGGCAGCTTTTTCATTCCGGGCTGGCCATGCTGGCCCTGCCCGCCTTTGCCGGGCTGGGATATTCGCTCTGGCTTTACCCGCCTTTAGGCCTGCTTTATGCCG
The DNA here is from genome assembly GCA_021789735.1 of Nitrospirota bacterium. The sequence goes on along the minus strand of JAJYJB010000038.1, from coordinate 10,089 downwards.
CCGGGGCGCTCCTCCTGGCGCTTAACTACTATTTTGAGGGGAAAAGGACGGTTTTCCCTCCGGTATATTCGGAGGCCTGCGGCATGGCGGTCATGGGCCTTGCGGCCGTGATCGGCGCGTCCGTTGCGGGCGGCATTTTGAAGGGCCTGTACCTGTGGCCGCTTTTTTCCCTCTTTTATCTGGCCAGCAGCTTCAGGGTGAGGTACCAGGGCCGGAAAAAGAAAAAATACAGGAAGACCGGAGGCATGTATTCAGGGGCGCTCCTTTTTGGCGGCCTGGCCGGGGCGGCGCTCGGCCACATGGTCCTGCTGGCCTTTCTGCCCCTCGCGGAGGACGTCTTTTCGGCCGTCAGACAGCCGGGCGAAAAGCAAAAGCTCAGGCAGATAGGGATGCTTTCGGCGGCAAAGGTGATCGTTTTTTCCGCCCTGGTTGTTCTCTTGAGCAGGTAAAGAAAAAAATTTCGCGGGCGGGCGCCTTGATTGATGCCGTTGGGCGGTTCAGTCTTTTCGCAGCTCCGAGAGAAGCTGAAGGACGGTCTTTTTTAAAACCGGGTGGACGGCCTGAGGGGCTATCTCGGCAAGGGGTTTTAACACGAACTCCCGCAGGTGCATGAACGGGTGGGGCACTTTAAGCTTCTCAGGCAGGTCTATTACCTCATCCCCGTATAAAAGCAGGTCCAGGTCTATCACCCTTGGCCCCCATTTCACTCTGCGCACACGGCCCATCTGCCGCTCCACTTCCTTAAGGGACTCAAGCAGCTCCAGGGGGCCCTCGGGGCCGGGGTCTATGCCCGCGGCCATGTTTATGAAGTCCGGCTGCCCGGCCACCGCCTCAGGCTGGCCGACCCCCGGCTGCCCGGCGCCCCACGGTTTGGTCTCATAAGCGGATGAAACGGCCGTTACCCTGATGCCCCGCAGCCTGAGCAGCTCAAGGGCTTTCAGGCAGTTGCCAAGCCTGTCGCCCAGGTTTGAGCCTATGCCGATGTAAGCGGAAGTCAAAGAGTTTTCAGAGGGATTTCCCTATCCGCTTGACGGCCTCTCCTATCCTTTCAACCGGCACGGTAAGCGCGAAACGGATATATCCCTCTCCGGGCTGGCCAAAGCCCACACCGGGAGTTGCGACAACGCCCGCCTTCTCAAGCAGGTGCTTGGCGAAAGCGCGGGAATCAGAAAAATCTTTCGGGCACCTGGCCCACAGATAAAATGCCGCCTCGGGCTTTATCACGTGTATGCCCTGGCCGCTGAGCCCGGCGTAAAGGGCGTCCCTTCTGTCCTGGTAGGTCCGCCTGATGCCTGAGAGCTCCGCGTCTTTGGTCTCGAGCGCGGTGACGCCGGCCTCCTGCACCGCCTGGAAAACGCCTGAGTCCAGGTTCGTTTTTATCTTTCCCAGTCCGGCTATCACTTCGCTGTGGCCGACGGCAAAACCAAGCCTCCAGCCTGTCATGTTGTAGGTCTTTGAGAGGGAGTGGAACTCTATGCCCACCTCCTTCGCCCCCGGGGTCTGCAAAAAGCTGGCCGGTTTCTTCCCGTCATAATATATCTCCGAATAGGCCGCGTCATGGCAGACTATGATGTTATGCCTGTCCGCGAATTCGACCACTCTTTTGAAAAACTCCGCTCCCGCCGTCGCTCCCGTCGGGTTGTTGGGATAGTTGATGAACATGAGCTTCGCGCGCTTAAGGACGTCAGCGGGTATCGCTCCCAGGTCCGGCAGGAAACCGTTTGCCTCCAGGAGCGGCAGCGGATGCCCCTGGGCGCCCGCGAATAGGGCCCCTACGGGATAAACGGGATATCCCGGTGAGGTGTACAGCACCACGTCGCCGGGGCCCGCAAAGGCCAGGGGTATGTGCCCTATGCCTTCCTTGGAGCCTATGAGCGAAAGGACCTCGGTCTGGTGGTCCAGGGCGACGTCAAAACGCTCCCTGTACCACCTGGCCACGGCCTGCCTGAAAGAAGGCATCCCTTCATAAGAGGGATAGCGGTGGTTCTCGGGCCTTCCGGCCGCCTTTCTGAGTGAATCAACGATATGCCCCGGCGTGGGCAGGTCCGGGTCCCCTATGCTGAGGTCTATAAGATCTGCGCCTTTTTTTATCTCTTCCCGCTTGAGCCTGTCTATCTCCGCAAACAGATAGGGCGGCAGATGACGGAGCCTCTCGGCAAATTCGACCTTTACCATCTTCTTGTCCGGGCCTCCATGAGATCGCTTTTTTATTTTTTGTTTTTCTTTTCTGCCTGATAAAAAACTAAAAAATTTCTGCTTTCCTATTATACATAAACGCTTGATCCATTAAGGACGGCAATTGTGACCGGTATCATTCTTTATCTTGCCGTTTCCGCAATTTTAGCGGCGCGCGGGGTCCGCCTGGCCCCTTGTTCTCCGGTGCGGGGCTTTCAGGTTGAAACGCGGCAAATTTTATGCATGAGGGTCTGCAAGAGACCGTCCGGTAACCAAACATAAGCAACGCTTACATTTTTAGCAGAGTTCACTTTCAAGTCTGCGCAGGGAGGCAAATCGAATTATGGCGAATATTGGTTGAAGTATTCTTAGGGCGTAGGGACGGGCTTGCTCCGCCCTGTCTTTTAAATACGCAATGAAATATGATCCCAACGGAAGAAAATCTTTGATACTAAAAGACTGGATTTATTCAGGCGGAGGAGCTTATTTTGTCACGATCTTCATGGAGGAAAGAATACATTTTTATTGACGAGGCAATCGCAGGCATTATTAACGAGCAGTGGAACAGACTACCGGAAAAATTCCTCAGCTTGCTTGACGGATGCACTAGTCAGCTTTCGCGCAAGCCTCGGAGATCAGCAAATGAAAATCAGGAACATGACTCTCAAGCGAACAACTAAGCGAAATGGCCCGACGCTTTTCTGATTTGGACCCAAGCAAATACTCACCAATTTGTTTTGAGAAGAATATCCGGTATAGGTAACATATGGCACTAAAAACCGATACTGCACTTTCGCACCACAGATCGAAGCTGTGCTTAAGAAATCGCGGAACGTTATCTCGGCCATTTTGAAGGTCATAAACATCCAAGCCTTGGCCATGAACATGGTGACATAGATTTGAATACAAAGGTTCTAGTCGGCTCCTTATGTCTTCAACATTTACGTTCAATAGCTTGCCATGTCGCTTTGCAAGGGATTCAGAAATTTTGCGCATATCGGCTGGCGCTTGGCGTTGGCCCGAGCGCCATTGTTCATAGCGGCCGGTGGGCTGCCCATAGTGCTTTGCGAAATAAACCCCATTTGATGCCATCTCAAGCCAGAGACGCAAAAGCGCAAGAGCCTGTCGAAAATAGCCGCCGTAAGCCAGATATATCGAGCCGTGGAGGTCCGTTTGAGTTTCCAGCCACAGTTCACCCACTGGATGCTGTTTGGGAAGTTTCGTCCAAAGGGCAAAATGCACAAGACTGTCAGCCCTACACAGCTCGGATAGCATAAGGGTCTGCCGAGGTCTGTTCTTCAATGCTTGTCCGCGCGATGATTCGTCGTCGAAGCCATCTGACCAATCCCAGTCGAACGCTTGTAGGTACTGTGGACGTCTCATGGAACGTAAATACAACGTAAATATAAATAGATACTGTTTATTTCACTCACTTTCTCGGTCTTCCCCATGGTAATGCGCTCAGAAAATGTAGATTGGGCTGAACGCAGAGATGCCCAACATTTCTTATCCTTTTCTTCCTTCTTACATAAACATAAATTATTGACTTGTTGGGTTTCGCTGCGCTCAGCCCAACCTGCACGTAATTTAAATTAGTGCTTGTAATGTTCATATTTTTGCAATCGTTTTCAAGGCAAGGTCCAGGGCGTGTCCAGGGCGTAACCTGAGCCAAAAAAAGGACCGCTGATTTTCAATGTTCGAAGGGGGAAAGAAAGTCTGAATCGGCCCAGGTCTTCAAAACTGTCCTTTTCAGGTTCAGCTTCGCACATGGAAACAATTAGCTCCTAAAAAGGCTCGAAAATGGTTTTTAATTAGCGCCCATATGCTACATGCCTATGCCAAGCAGGATGTAGTAGGAGTCTATCCCCTCGTTCTCGCTGAAAATGCCCGCATTTGAAAGGTGCCTGTACCTGTAGGAGATGCTTATTCTCCTGGTCAGATAGAAACCGCCGCCCAGCATCAGGTCGAACATGAAGTTGCCCCCCAGCTGCCTGTCCGCGAAATGGCTCTGAGAGATGTAGTTAAGCCCGGCGCCAAGGTCCACAAACGGGATCAAACCCTTGTACGGGGCGAGCTTCCTGGCAACAATGGAGGCCCCGGCCGCATAAAGCACATCGCCCTTGGCGTTCATGTATTCGAACGTGGGCTCCGCGCGCAGAAGGAAATTGGGGAAGACCGGCTTCTGGAAGGCCGCAAGCAGCATCATTTTTGCGGACCCGTCTCCGTTGAAGCTGCCGCCGCCCGCCATCCCGAGCTCGAAGCCGGGTATCCCGGAGGAAATGTCCGTTTTCCCTCCGGAGGCGGCCATCGCCGCCCGGCCAAAGGCAAGGAGGCACACCGCTAAAAGAAAAATACGGAAAAAAGCCGGAATTTCAGTCTTCATTATGGACAGCAGGGCCGGCCCGCATGAACGCTTCCGGTTCCCTCCCCTTTTTTTCATGACTATGATAATACTACAAAAAATAGGGCCGGGGACGAAGCAAAACAAAAAAAATTCCCCGAAAGAAAATAGCCGGAAAGACGAAAGCGGTTCTTGTTTTTGGTTCTTCCGGGAACCCCGCGGGCGGACAGGGCCCTTCAATTTTCTTAAAACCCGCCCAGATTTCAAGGCGCGGGCCAAGGCCCGCATTGCCCTCTCATGTGTGGGGGTAAAATCCCCCACTGCCCCTCGGATACGAGGCTGGGAGGCAGGTGATGTGAGCGTAGTGGCCGCCGCGGCCTCTGCGATGTGGCGCGGCGACAGCCGTTTGCCGTATTCATTTGGGCCGCGCCGGGACTGCAGTGCGCCTTGCCACGGGAGACGGCGGCCCAGCGGAGCGAATGTCGCCCGCCTCCACATAAAACTCTGAAGGGCCTTCTTTTTCAGGTATAATAGAACGCATGGGCCCTGCGATAAAGCTGCTCCTTACCTTGAACGACTACCTGTACGACCTGGCCATATTCCTTTACGCCGCGGGCGGGTTCCTGAGTTTTTTCATGCGCAGGTCGCCCAGGGCGGGGGCTCTGGGCAGGCTGGCCAAGTACTCCATGGTGCTGTTCATCCTTGCCGGTATACCCCGGATGCTTCTGTATCACTCGACGGAGTGGGGGGACTGGGGGCAGGCTGTGGGGGCCGGGCGGACCGGAGAGCTCCTGGCGCACATAGTTTCCCTTGGCGCACTGGCCGGGCTTGGGACCCTGGCGTGGATAAAAAGCAAAAACCCGGAGGCTGGCCCCGCCGGGGAAGGCCAATAGGAAAAACGCTGCCGCTTACGGTCAGCAGACGTTATATTTCCCCTGTGAAAGCCGCCTTATGAAAGGGAGCAGTTTTTCCCGCGAGAGTTCCTCCCCTAGTATCCCGTTTATGCTGTCTGAGAGGTCCTTTGGGTGCGCCCCTTTCTGCAGCCTCAGCTTTACCGACACTACGGCGGGGTTGCTGACCTCCACCCCTATTCGGCTCACAAGCAGCACATACACCTCTTTTATGCCCTGGGTGCCTTCGTAGACCTTTCTGGCCAGCTCGTGGGCCAGCACCCCGTATATCTTTCCGGTGTGGCTGCGCGGGTTCTTTCCGGCGGCCGCCTCCATGGTATGCGGTCTTCCGAAGCTGATAAGGCCGTTTGCCCGGTTTCCCCTGCCCACCTGGCCGCTGTCGGCGTCCTCCGCGGAGGTGCCAAGCACGCTCAGGTAGATGCCTCCCAAACCCTTGCCGCGGGTGTCCAGGCTGTTTAAGTGGACCATGAAATCCTCAAAATGGCCGTTCTGGCGCCTGGCGCTCAGAAACCTCTCTATCTCCCCGAGCACCATCTCCTTCCGGACAAAATATTCTCCCTCCGACCTTAAAAACCGGTCTATGAGGGGCATGGCCACGGTGACCGCAAGGCTTCGCTTCTCTCTCACGGCCATCACCTTCACGTCCTCCCCGGTTTCCGGATACCGTCTTTTGAAGGCCTTCGAGTTCAAAAACCTCTCCAGGGCCAGGACAAGCTCCTCGGTGGGCGAAAGCGGCCAGTAGCCCACGGCGGCTGAGGTGTCGTTGGCCCCGAGTATCTTCTGCGCGCCGTCTGCCGCGTATATGGCTGCAAGCTGTTTTGAGCCTGGCGCGAGTTCGGGACGGAAGAGGATGTGCCTGTCCGGCTCAACGAAGCGCAGGTTTTCCCCTATCCATCGTTTGGCCGCCTCCACGGCTATCTCCGCCACGGGCACTTTTATGCCTTTGGCCTTGAAAGTTGCCCTGTCCCCGATGAAAAACCGCATCGGCCTGGTTACCTTGCCGCCCTGGAAGCTTTTCACCGCGCTCCCCGCGGCAAGAAAGCCCTTGTCGGTGTTGTGGTGCAGGACTGCGCCAAAAAGCCGCGTGTACTCCTTTGACAGTGAAACCGAGATGGCCTCCGAGATGAGGTCGGCAAGGGTGTCCGGGTGGCCTGTCCCTTTCCGCTCGACGCATTCCACCGCCTCTTCGGAAACGGGGACGCCGGGGATGCGCTCTATGCTTACCATGGCCTGGCGGGCAGTCCTGCCCCTGGTTCATGTTTTTTTGCCATGAGTAAATCTTACCCCAAACCGGTTTTTTTGCCAGCAGGCCCCCCTGGTTTTGCCCCCTGGTTTCGTTTTATGGTCTTGTCCTTGACATTTTCCCGCTCTTGCAGGGATATTTGAATATGCTTAAGAGGGTGAAGATCTCGGAGCTGCGGCCCGGCATGCACGTAGTGCTGCCCGCCGGATGGCTGAAACACCCTTTCCTTAAAAACAGTTTTACGATAAGGTCCGAAGGCCAGATAAAAAAACTGAAGGAAAGCGGCCTTGAATATGTGATGATAGACCCCCGGAAGGGGGCCCTCCGTTTTTCTCATGCGTTTTCGCTCGACGATGCCTGGGGGCAGCGGTCCGGGGAGGAAGACCAGACCGGAGGGGGCGCGAGAGCTGTCCTGATGGAAGCGCCCGGCAGGTGGGAGCCGGACAAGCTGGTACCGCGCTCCCTCCTGGATGCCATCCGGAATTCCGGGATGGGGCCCGCTGAAAAAGCCGGGGTGGTCTACCGGTCTTCCCTCACTCTGATGGAAAGGCTCTTTGAAGAGCCAAGGGCTGAAAACATAAAAGAGGCAAAAAAGGCGATAAAGGATGTTGTGGACCTTATACTCTGCGAGCCCTCCACGGCCAATGAGCTCCTTAAGATAACGGTCCATGATTTCTATACGTATACGCATTCTGTCAACGTGGGTGTCCTGGCCGTGCTGCTTTCAAAATCTTTCACGGACGGCCTAGCCGGGGAAGACATGCATGAGCTTGGCGCGGGGTTTTTTCTCCACGACTTGGGAAAGGTGAAGGTGGACAGCTCCATCATAAACAAGCGCGGAAAGCTGACACCAGAAGAGATGGAAGAGATAAAAAAGCACCCGCAAACAGGCTGCGATATGGTCACCGAGGCGGGCGAGCTGTCCAGAGAGTGCCGCACTATCATCATGCAGCACCATGAGCGCATCGACGGCTCCGGTTATCCGGTGGGGCTCAAAGACCGCGAGATACTGCTTGCAGGGCACATCTGCGCCGTCGCGGACGTCTATGACGCCCTCACTTCCACCCGTTCCTACCAGAGGCGGCTCACCGCCTTCCAGGCCCTCAAATACATGAAGGAGAGCCTGGAGGGAAAATTCCTCAAAGAGGCTTTTGAGGAGCTCGTGCTGCTCTTCGCTCCAGGATGATGGACCGGGGCGCCGGGCGGGTTTGACAGCCTTTTTGCATTTAGGTTAACTTGAAAGATATGGAATTAAAGGCAAGGATCGCCCTCGTCCTCGGGCTTTTCCTTTTTACATTCATTCTCAACCTGCCTTTCGGTTTCCTGCGGTCGAAGGTGAGGAAATTCTCCGCCCGCTGGTTTCTTTATATCCATCTGCCCATACCCCTCATTTTCCTTGGACGCAGGCTGTCGGACCTGGACTACCGCTACATACCCATATTCGTTGTCGCGGCGCTGGTAGGGCAGATATTCGGCGGCAAGCTCGTTTTCTAAAAAAACCGTGGAAAGCCATTTTTTTGGGGAGCGGGGAGGACTGGGCGGTTTTTCAGGGGACCGGTTCTTTATTGCCGGAACATAAAAATTTTTTTGCTGCTGCGGGCGCGAAGATGATTGAACAAGAAGAAAAACAAAAACAGTTGTGGCTTGCCGCTCCGGGGAAGATCGTCGTGCGGGAGGTCCCGGTGCCCGGGCCTGGCCCCGGGGAGCTGCTTGTGCGGGTAAAGGCCTCGCTCACATGCGGAACGGACCTGAAGGCGTATCTGCGCGGGCATGGCCTCATACCGATGCCTGGCCCCTTCGGGCACGAGTTTTCGGGCATAGTCGCGGCGGCCGGGCGAAAGATAAGGAAAAAATTCAGGGAAGGCGACGCCGTTATGGCGGTCCACACCGCCCCGTGTCTTTCCTGCGCGTACTGCAAAAAAGGCCTTTACAACCTCTGTGAAAATATAATGGCCACCAAGGTGCTCGGGGCCTTCGGACAGTATGTTCTGCTGCCCGGGCACATAGCGGCGGTCAATACATTTAAAAAGCCGGAGGCCCTCTCTTTCGAGGAGGCCGCTTTTCTGGAGCCCTTAAGCTGCGTGGTGCACGGCGTCGAAAGGCTCGGCCTGAAAACAGGAAAAACCAAAAAAACAAAAACCCCGAAAGGCAAGGGCGCGGAGACGGCGCTTATCTTCGGGGCAGGCCCGATAGGGCTTCTGCACCTTGTCCTTTTAAAGGCCAGGGGCGTAAGGGTGGCCGTCTGCGCGCTGGAGGGCCCGAGGCTGAGGCTGGCAAAACAGCTTGGGGCGGAGGCGGTCTTCAAGCCGGAGCAGGTCCGCGGCGGCCTGTTCACCAGGTTTGCCCCCTCAGGCGCCGATTATGTCATAGAGTGCACCGGGCGGAAAGAGGTCTGGGAATCCGCCCCCCTTTATGCAAGACGGGGAGGGACGATAATGCTTTTTGGCGGGCTGAAAAAGGGTTCGCCGGTGGTCTTTTCCTCGGACAGGATACATTATGATGAGCTTTCGCTCGTGGCGTCCTTCCATTTCTGCCCGGAAGACGTCCGGAAGGCATACAGGCTCCTTGCGGACGGCAGTGTTGACGTTTCCCCGCTGATATCCGGCACATACGGGCTGGCCTCTGCCGGGAACGCTTTCAAAAAGCTTGCCGCGGGCAAGGGCATCAAATATGTGATAAAAGACGGGCACGGCAGGGGATGAAGGCCGCAAGGCTGTACAGCTTTGGCGACATAAGGATAGAGGAGATACCCATCCCGGCCCCGGGTCCGGGCGAGGCGCTCATGAAGACCATGGCCTCCGGCATCTGCTCGGGGGACCTGATGCCCTGGTACATAGAGAAAAAAGCGCCGCTCGTGCTGGGCCATGAGCCCTCGGGCGTCATAGTAAAGACAGGCAGCGGCGTGGAGGGTTTTAGAGAGGGCGACCGGGTGTCCGTCCACCATCACGCCCCGTGCATGGACAGGCAAAAATGCCCCTTCTGCAAAAAGGGCCTCTTTGTGCACTGCCCGGTCTGGAAGGGCTCTTCCATTGTTCCCGGGGGCATATCAGAGTACATACTCATCCCGGCGGTGAACCTGAGAAACGACACGCTTAAACTTCCGGAAAACAAAAACCTCACGTTTGAGGACGGCGTCCTGGTGGAGCCCCTGGGCTGTGTGCTCAAGGGGCTGAGGAGGGCGGGCCTGCCCCCGGAACGGGAAGATAGTTTGGAAAAGGAAGATTTTTTTGTCTTTGTGATCGGGCTTGGGGTCATGGGGGTCCTCCATATTCTCGCGCTAAGGGCGCTTGGGGTAAAGGCGGAAAACATCATCGGGGCGGACACGGTGCCCTTCAGGCTTGAAAAAGCGCTTGCCCTTGGCGCGGGCCGTGTGGTCGACGTCTCGCGGGAAGACCCGCTTCAGGGGGTCAGTAAGGCCA
>JAJYJB010000037.1 GCA_021789735.1 Nitrospirota bacterium | reverse complement strand
GGCTTTCATTTTTATAATTGGCATCCGCTCACCTGGATATCATACGCCCTGGATTACGCAGTCTGGGGGCTGAACCCCGTGGGTTATCACCTTACGAACATTGTCCTGCACTCGGCAAACACATTTCTGGTCACGGTCCTTGCCGTAAGGCTTATCGAAGTGTGGGAGGGAAAAGGGGGGCGGGCCGTTTTTCTGGAGGGGCGGGGGAAGCTGATAGCGGGGTTAACCGCGGGGTTGCTCTTTGGTCTGCATCCGCTTCATGTGGAGTCCGTGGCCTGGGCGGCTGAGAGGAAGGACGTGCTTTGCGGCCTGTTTTTCCTGCTTTCCCTTCTTGCCTACACGGGATATGCTGCCGTTCCTTTTGAAAGGCCCCGTTACTTTGCCAGGCAGTACCTTCTTTCGCTGTTTTTTTTCGCCATGGCGCTGATGAGCAAGCCCATGGCGGTCAGCCTGCCGCTCATCCTTCTGGTGCTGGACTGGTTTCCCTTTGGCAGGATTTTTTCCCTGAGGTCCTTCGTGGCCGCATTTGCCGAAAAGATTCCGTTTATTGTTTTAAGCGCCGGCGCCTCCGTGCTGACCCTTATGGCGCAAAGGGGGACTATAAAATCCTCGCATTTTGCGCCTCTTAATGTGCGCACACTGGTGGCAATCAGGTCGTATGTCCTTTACCTCTGGAAAATGGCCCTGCCAGTTAACCTGATCCCTTACTATCCGTACCCCAAAAACGTGTCTTTCCTGTCACCTGAGTATTTCCTGCCTGCAGCCCTTGTTTTGGCGGCGACGGCCTTTTGCCTGTTTAAAGCAAAAAAACAAAAGATATGGCTTGCCTGCTGGGGGTATTTCATTACCACCCTGCTGCCGGTCATAGGCATCGTCCAGGTGGGGAACCAATCCATGGCAGACAGGTACGCCTATCTGCCAAGCCTCGGCCCGTTTCTCCTCGCCGGTGTTGCAGCGGCCTGGACATGGGAAAAAGCGGGCACCCTTAAAAGGGAACGCCTACTGAAGGCGGCGGCCGCTTCTGCCGCCCTCCTTGCCGCCCTCTCCATGTCCTACCTCACCTTCCGGCAGATAGGCGTCTGGAAAAACAGCATCGTCTTCTGGAATTATGTCATCCGGAAGGAACCGGGCAGAATCGCAGTTGCTTACAATAACCGGGGCGCTGCTTTTGAAAAAATGGGACACATGAACATGGCGATCGAGGATTTCAACAAGGCAATAGCCATGCACCCGGACGGCTTCAAAGCTTATTACAATTTAGGCGGAGCTCTGGCCAAGACCGGCCGTCCCGGCCTTGCCATCGCGGAATACAGCAGGGCGATTGCACTGAAACCATCTTTTGCGACCGCTTACAATGACCGGGGGGTTGCTTTTCAAGCATTGGGACAGACCGGCAGGGCCATTGCCGACTATAATCAGGCAATCGCCCTTGACCCATCGGATTTCAAACCATATGCCAATATGGGACTTTTATTTGAGAACATGGGACGAATGGGGAAAGCATTAACTTTTTATAATAAAGCCATCCTTTTAAACCATAATGTCCCAAGACTGTATTTAACCCTGGGCAAAGTGTTTATGGCAACCGGGCGCAGGGAGCTTGCGGCCTTGGATTTCCGGAGGGCCTGCAGCATGGGGGACGGAAACGGATGCGAGGCTTTGCGGAAGATGGGATTGAAAGGGGACTGAAAGGCCGGGTTTTTTATTGTGGGGCCCGATAGACACCGGACAATGAAAAAGACTTGGAAGAAAACCGAGTGCCTGCTTGGCGTGATGGTGGCGGCGGCGGCCTTTGTGGTTTATCTGCGCACGCTTCAAAACGGGTTTATCAACTATGACGACAGCAAGTTCATCTACAAAAACCCCCGTATACGTTCATTTGGCCTGTCATTTCTGAAGTGGGCCTTTTCCAATTTCGACTTTTCCAACTGGTATCCGCTCACATGGATCTCCCACGCCCTGGATTACGCGGTCTGGGGGCTGAACCCCGTGGGTTATCACCTTACGAACATTGTCCTGCACTCGGCAAACGTATTTCTGGTCACGGTCCTTGCCGTAAGGCTTATCGAAGTGTGGGAGGGAAAAGGGGGGCGTGCCGGTTTTCTGGAGGGCAAGGGAAAACTGATAGCGGGCGTTGCCACGGGGCTTCTCTTTGGGCTCCATCCGCTTCATGTGGAGTCCGTGGCCTGGGCGGCTGAGAGGAAGGACGTGCTTTACGGCCTGTTTTTTCTGCTTTCCCTTCTTGCCTACACGGGATATGCTGCCGGCCCTTTTGAAAGGCCCCGTTACTTTGCCAGGCAGCACCTTCTTTCGCTGTTTTTTTTCGCCATGGCGCTGATGAGCAAGCCCATGGCGGTCAGCCTGCCGCTCGTCCTTCTGGTGATGGACTGGTTTCCCTTTGGCAGGATTTTTTCCCTGAGGTCCTTCAGGACCGCGTTTGCCGAAAAGATGCCGTTTATTGTTTTAAGCGGCCTTGTGTCGGGGCTGACCCTTATGGCAAAAAACGGAAAGATAGTTACTTTAAAATCAATGCCTGTTTCCCATCGCGCGCTGGTGGCGGCCAGGTCCCTTGCCCTTTACCTCTGGAAAATGGCCCTGCCAGTTAACCTGATCCCTTACTATCCGTACCCCAAAAACGTGTCTTTCCTGTCACCTGAGTATTTCCTGTCTGCAGCCCTTGTTTTGGCGGCGACGGCCTTTTGCCTGTTTAAAGCAAAAAAACAAAAGATATGGCTTGCCTGCTGGGGGTATTTCATTATCACCCTGCTGCCGGTCATAGGCATCGTCCAGGTAAACGACCACTGGATAGCAGACAGGTACGCCTATCTGCCAAGCCTCGGCCCGTTTCTCCTCGCCGGTGTTGCAGCGGCCTGGACATGGGAAAAAGCGGGCACCTTTAAAAGGGAACGCCTACTGAAGGCGGCGGCCGCTTCTGCCGCCCTCCTTGCCGCCCTCTCCATGTCCTACCTCACCTTCCGGCAGATAGGCGTCTGGAAAAACAGCATCGTCTTCTGGAATTATGTCATCCGGAAGGAACCGGGCAGAATCGCAGTTGCTTATTATGACAGGGGGAATGCTTTTGAAAAAACAGATCAAGCCGGAAGAGCCGTTACCGATTATAACAAGGCAATAGCTCTCGATCCGGTTTTTTTCAGAGCTTATTTTAATTTGGGCGAAGTTTTAGCGAAAATGGGCAATTTTAAACTTTCTGAAGCTGCTTATGAAAAGGCCGGCACTTTACGGCCCTCATCCTTTGAGACCTACACGAACATGGGGATAGTATCAATCCAGATGCGGCAATATGAAGTGGCGCTGGCGGATTTCAGTAAAGCCATTCTTTTGAACCCAAACTTCGCTTTTATATATGTTGACAGGGGGACTGTATATATGGAAACAGGCCGCAATGAACTTGCAGCCTCTGATTTCTGGAAGGCTTGCAACATGGGAGATGAGGATGGCTGTCAGTCTTTAAGAAAATTGGGCTTTTGAAATAATTATTACCCACACAAGGCTTTTCCTGGGGCTTGTTTTTCCCACATTAACCGTACACAGCAATTCCGTAATAAGTCCTAAGCGTCGTTCCTAACATCATAGAAGTCCACCGTTTTTTTGGACAGGTAACCAATCGAGCAAAATCGTATTCGAAGATTTTGCTTGACTTTTTTTCTATTTCTGATATTATTATTTATATCAGAAAGGAGGGTCTTTATGAGACATCGCGGATATCTGCCGGAAAAAGAGCGCGAGGCGCGCTCAAAGGCCGCCAAGCTGCTTCACGAAGAGCCCTTTATAGCCGGGTCCTTAGTGAAAATGGCCAGGACCTGCGGCAAGAAGGGCTGCAAATGCACGAAGGGTGAAAAGCACGTGTCGTGGTATCTGTCTGTACGGCACAAAGGGGCCAGGAAGATGATCATTGTGCCGCGGGAGATGGAGAAGGACGCCGCCAAGTGGGTTAAGACCTATAAAGAGATAATGAAGTATATAGACACTATTTCGGAGCAGTGCCTTGAACGAGTTATCTCTGGCAAGAAAGAGAATCGCGGGGATTCTTAGAAGGCTCCTGCGATACTCTGACAAGGTGTACGGTCTGAATGCGCAGTTGAAAGGCATTCGGGACGGGCGCACTCGCCCCCGGATCAAGACGTCTGTGATTGCCGGCAGTGCACTGGTGATGGCGCTGGCACAGATGGGAAGTCTTAATGCACTTGAGCAAACAGCGGGCAATCTTTTCTGGAAAAAATGGATTAACGGCAGCCTGCCCAGTGCGGATGCAATAGGCACTGTCTTCAGTTCGATAGACTGCGATGCTTTTCGCGCTATTTTGCGGGATCTCTACAGCCGGTTAAAGCGTAATAAAGTTTTGCGTCCAGCCTGTGGAGACAATCAGTTTGCGCTGGTTGTTGACGGGCACGAGTCGAGCGCCAGCTATTTGCGTTGCTGTTGTGGATGCCTCCATCGGGAGATAAAGACTTCCAGGGGCAGCACGACCCAGTATTATCACCGACATGTTATGGCAGCACTGCTTTGCAAGGATTTTACGCTTCTTCTGGACCTTGAGCCTCAAATGCCGGGGGAAGACGAAATTTCCGCCGCCATACGGCTATTGGAGCGGATATTTCTGAACTATCCAAGGGCTTTTGACGTTGTAATCGCAGACGGCCTGTATGCACGGGCGCCTTTCTTTAAAGCCGTCACAGCACATCGCAAGCACGTGATCGCGGTTTTAAAGGATGATCGCAGGAATTTATTGCAGGATGCCATGGGTATTTTCAGTCAGCAGCAGCCAGTAGTTTTTCAGCAAAAAAACGTCTCAAGAAAATGCTGGGATGTAGAGGGCTTCGCCTCCTGGACATCCCTTGGAAGGGAAGTACGTGTCGTCCGTTCAATCGAGACGGCGGTCCTCCAACGGCAAATGACAGGACAAACAACGGAGCGTGTGTCGGAGTGGATGTGGGTCACCACACTGCCAAAAAACTTTATTCAGACAGAGACATTTGTCAAAATCGCGCACAAAAGATGGGACATCGAAAACAGGGCCTTCAATGAGCTGGCTACCTATTGGCGCGCCAACCATGTTTACAAGCATACTGCGAGGGCTATAGAGGCGTTCTGGCTGACGATGATGCTGGCCTATAACCTTTTCCATGCGTTCATCAATCTAAACCTTAAGACCGTCATCAGAAATGCTCATACGAAGCTCTATCTGGCGCACGCCCTGACGGCCGGACTGTGCCACACTAGCCGCTCTCCCTGATCTGGATCCCCCACGCTGTAAGCTGCAGCACCGCGAAGTTCCATTCACATCCAATGTTTCGGGCAATCCCGGAAAGGGGGCAGTCTTTCCTTTTGGCCCAGATTTTCGCTTTTCCCACCCCCAAGTTGCCTTAAATTAGGACATCCCGAAACTGCTCCAGATTTAAAACACCCTTTCCCCTCCCACTGAGGCTCCTTCCGTGAGATATTTGCGGAATCGCTGGCCGCCCGGCGGAAAAATTGACAGATATGCCCCTTTTTCATATACTCAGTTAATCCATTTTGCGGGCAAAGGAGGAGGGAAAACTCCATGGACTTCGGCATAAAAAACAGGCTTTCAGGGATATTCAGCCCCAAGACCGGCAGGACGGTCATGCTTGCCGTGGACCACGGCTATTTCCAGGGCCCAACGACCGGGCTCAGGGACATGAAAAACATCACCCCGCTTGTCCCCCTTGCGGACTGCCTCTTCGTGACCAGGGGCATTTTAAGGACATCCATAGACCCTGCAACAAAGACGTCCGTGTGCCTGAGGGTCTCGGGCGGGCCAAGCATCCTGGGCGAGCTGTCCAATGAGGACATCATCATATCCATGGAAGAGGCCCTGAGGCTGAACGCATCCGGGGTGGGCATGTCCATATTTGTAGGGGCAAAAAACGAGGACAGGACCATATCAAATCTGGGCAGGCTGGTGAACGAGGCACAGAGGTACGGCATGCCCGTGCTGGCCATAACCGCGGTGGGCAAGGAGATGGCGCGCGACGCCAGGTACCTGGGGCTTGCGTGCAGGATGGCCGCGGAGATAGGGGCCAACTTCGTCAAGACCTATTACTGTGAGGACTTCCACAAGGTAGTGGAGGGATGTCCCGTGCCCATCGTCATAGCCGGAGGCAAGAAACTGCCGGAGATAGACGCCCTCAGGATGACCGAGGAGGCCATTCGGGCCGGGGCCAGGGGCGTGGACATGGGAAGAAACATATTCCAGAGCGACAGCCCCGGCGGAATGATGAAGGCGGTCAGGGCCATCGTGCACAAGGGGGCCACGGCCAGCGAGGCCTTCGAGCTGTATCAGGCAAGCAAAAAATCTTTCGCCGCGGAAGCCGTGGACGAAAGCATGGAGAAGGTTTAGAGGGCATCTCTTTGAAAGTGGCTGTGTATTTCAGCAATACCGACCTCCGCATCGAGGAGCGTCCGGCGCCCGCCATATCGGAAGACGAGATACTTGTAAGAATGATGGCCTGCGGCATCTGCGGCACGGACGTCATGGAGTGGTACAGGCAGCAGAAGGCCCCGCGCGTCCTGGGGCATGAGATGGCGGGCGAGGTCATCGCCGCCGGAAGCCGCGTGAAGGACCTCAAAAAAGGCGACAGGGTGTTTGTCTCCCACCATGTGCCGTGCTACGAATGCCATCGCTGCAGGGCCTCCGATTACACGGCATGCGAAGCGCTCCATACGGGCAATTACGAGCCGGGCGGGTTTTCTGAATACATACGCGTGCCCGCAATGAACGTAAGGCACGGCACCCTTTTGCTGCCCGCAAACGTCAGCTTCGAAGAGGCGGCGATGATAGAGCCCCTCGCGTGCGTGGTTGCCGGACAGGGCCGCGCGCGTGTGGAAAGCGGACATACGGCGCTTGTGATCGGCTCCGGGGTCTCGGGGCTCCTGCACATCCAGATGGCCAGGCTGAAGGGCGCTGCCGTCTTCGCAACTGACATAAACGGATACCGGCTGGACAAGGCCGCGGAGCTCATCGGGGCAGACCACGTGTTCCATGCGGACGCGTACTCGGCCGGTGCGCTTAAGGAAAGGAACAACGGCAGGCTCGCGGACCGTGTCATCGTGTGCGCCGGGGCAAGCCAGGCCGTCCGGCATGCTGTCTGCTCCGTGGACAGGAGGGGGACCGTCCTTTTTTTCGCGGTGCCGCGCGAGGACATAAGCCTCCCCTCTATGGGCTTTTGGAGGGACGAGATAACGGTAATGTTCTCTTACGGGGCCGCGCCCGGCGACCTGAGGGAAGCCCTGTCGCTTATAGAAAAGGGGAGCGTGGACGTAAAAAGGATGGTGACGCACACCGTTTCGCTTTCGGAGATACAAAAAGGGTTCGCGCTTGCGGCGGGCGGGTCCGGATCGCTCAAAGTGGTGGTCGTGCCGGACGGGCCCGCTTTAATGGCCGGGGGGCAAACCGGCAGGTAACGGCGACTTTCCTTTCCACGCCCTTTTTTGCGTCTTTCCCTGCTTCAGTTACAAAAAACCGCTGACCGGACATTCTGTTATAATTTCAGACCATCATGGAAGAACAGCCAGAAAAAAAAGCGGCAGGAGAAGAAACGCATATTGATGCCAGCAGCCCTCCGGTAAAGGCAGGCTGGATATGCCTGGCCATCGCCTGGGCGCTCTTCCTCATACCGGTGCCAGGCATCGGCCCGATAGGATGGGCCCTGAACGTGGCTGCCTTCATAATCTCCATAATCAACATGGTAAAGGGGCGGGTCGGCGCGGGCGTGGCCCAGCTTGTATGCGTTCTGGTCGTCTCCCCGGCGGTCTATTTTGTGGGCCTTGGCATATTATGGCACCACATGATGGCCAGGCCGGAACATTTCCACCGCCGGATATTGCTTTAGGCAGCGTCCGTTTCCCTTCATGCAGAGGAAATTTTTCAGGGCCGGAAATGAAGGTCCGATCAAATTGGAACCTCTCTGAAAATCAGGAATTCCCCAAAAAAAGCGGACAACCCGGGTTTTTTGAAAAAAAGAAAAAATCTTGAGGGCGGCCTGTTTGGCCCCCGGCGCTCGTCCTAGGGGATGACCTTATTGAGCTGGTACTCCACTATGCCCGTGGCCCCGGCGCGCTTGAGCTCCGGAATGAGGTCCCTGACGGTCTTTTCGTCTATGACCACATCCAGGTCGTACCATCCCTTCTCGGTAAGCAAGGATATGGTGGGCGAGTTCATCGAGGGCAGACATTTCAGCACCCGGTCCAGCTGCCTTTCCGGCACGTTCATCTTGAGGCCGACCTTCTCCTCGGCCGCAAGCGCGCCCTTGAGCAGCAGCACCAGATTTTCCATCTTCTGCTTTTTCCAGCGGTCCTTCCAGGCTTTTCTGTTTGCGACAAAGCGCGTGCTGGACTCAAGCATCGTTTCGACCACGCGCAGGTTGTTCGCCCGCAGAGAGCTGCCCGTTTCCGTGAGCTCCACTATGGCGTCGGCAAGGTGCGGCGGCTTCACCTCGGTTGCCCCCCAGGAAAACTCCACATCCGCCCTCACGCCGTTTTTCCTGAGATACCTCTTCGTGTAGCTTACGAGCTCCGTTGAGACGCGCTTGCCGTTTAAGTCCCTGAGCTTCTTTATGGAAGAGTTCTGGGGCACCGCCACGACCCACTTTACCGGCTTGAGCCCCTCTTTTGCGTAGATAAGCTCCGCCACTTCCTGCACGTCCGCGTTCTGCTCCAGTATCCAGTCCCTGCCGGTCAGCCCGCAGTCCAGTATCCCTTTTTCCACGTACCCGGCCATCTCCTGCGCCCTTATGAGCATGGCCTCTATCTGCGGGTCATCGAATGACGGATAGTACGAACGCGAAGAGACGGATATGTGATATCCGGCTTTCCTGAAAAGCTTCAGCGTGGATTCCTGAAGGCTCCCTTTTGGGAGCCCGATCTTAAGTTTCTTCTCAACAGGCATGACCACTAAACTATCACAGGCGGGGCCTTTATTTCAACTTCAGGCAACAAAAAAACAGTCTGGCGCCGCTTGATGAAAAACCTGCAACGCCAAGCAAAAAGGAGGCGGCTCATTTTTCAAGGAGCGGGTCCGGGACGCCCGCATCGGAAAACCCCTTTGCCCGGTAAAGGCAGCTGTCGCACCTGCCGCAGGGCCGCCCCGAGGGCAGCGGGTCGTAGCAGCTCCAGGTAAGAGAATAGTCCACCCCCAGTTCCATGCCTTTTCTGATGATCTCCCCCTTTGTCATGTGCAGCAGCGGCGCATGCACCCTGAACCTTATCCGGCCTTCCACGCCCGCCCTTGTCGCCAGGTTTGCCATCTGCTCGAAGGCGGCCAGGTACTCGGGCCTGCAATCGGGATAGCCGCTGTAGTCCATCACGTTTGCGCCCATGAAGATGTCCGCGGCCTCGAGGGTCTCGGCCCATGCCAGCGCAAACGACAAAAACACGGTGTTTCTGGCTGGCACATAGGTAACGGGTATCGCCCCGGCGGAGGGGGCCTCGCCCTTGGGGACATCGATGGAGGAGGTGAGCGCGGAGCCGCCTATCAGCCCCATGTCGAAACTCATGAGGAGGTGCCCGGTTATCCCAAGGGATTTGGCCACAGCGCGCGCGGACTCAAGCTCCCGGGCGTGTCTCTGCCCATAACTGAAGCTGAGCGCGTATGGCGTGTAGCCCTCATGCCCGGCAATGGCGGCCGCAGTTGCCGAGTCAAGCCCTCCGCTTAAAAGCACAACCGCTTTTTTTCTATCTGTCATGATCACCCCGATTGCAGCCGGACATCCATCTCATAGGCACCTCATCAGTGGATGTCGTCTCCTTTTCCGGGCACGCCGTCCGGACCGTACGAGACGATGGTGAAGCCCGAGCCGGTCACCCTGTAGTCATAGGGATTGCCCCACGGGTCTATCGTGGGGCCGACACTCTCGAGCCCGGCCGGGTACCTGCCGTTTTCCACCTTGTATACCTCGACCCCGAACCGGAGCCTGTCTATCGCGGCAGAGGCCGCATAAGTTTTGGAGATCACGGGGTGCGCCTGGTATCCGGCATAGAAGGCGGCCGCGGACAGCAGGAACAGGACGGCCAGAGTCCCTTCCAGGATGAAAGGAGGCAGCTTCCTGCCCTTCGGGGCGGCCTTTGAAGGGACGGGCTCAGGCTTTTTGCCGTTGGACTTTTTTTCTACAAGACCCCTTTCGTAAAGCTCCAGGAGGGTCTTTGATATCCTGAAGCTGTCAACTCCGCTTATGCCGGAGATGGCGCTGACGTCGTTTTCGCCGTCAACGAGCTCATATACCTGCTTGCCGGTCTCATCCAGTTCCACCGGGGGCGCCTGGGTCTTTGTGAATACGCTCTCCAGCGTGATCTTCCCTTCCACGGCGGACCATTCGTCCAGGATCCTCAAGCCCTCCATAAGGATGTGCTGCGTATCGAGGGATATGGGGATGTCCTTGTCCATCGGGATGCCCTGGGGCTTGAACTCGTACCGGCCCTGCCTCCAGGTGAAAAGATAGCTGATGAGCTCGGTGAACTGCTGCACAAGCGTGTCTTTGAGGCTCTCGCCCGAGATGGCGCCCATCTTTACCAGCGCGTTCCCAAGCTTTGCCCCTGTGGCCTTCTGCTGGGCCAGGGCGGCGTCCAGGTCCTCCTCGCTGATAAGCCCCTTTTTAAGAAGCAGCCTGCCCATCCTGGACTCCGTACGCCTGCTGGACTCCACAAAGACTATGTTGCCTTCATAAAAGAGTATCCTGATGCGGTCAAAACCCGCCTCCACTGTCAGCACGCCCGTTTTCCGCTGGTAGTATATGAGCTGGAGGATATCGGTGAGCCCGAACTCCTTAAGTGTGCCTTCTAGAGCCATTCGCGCCCCTGCCTCCTCCTGATACCGGCAAAGGACAGTACATACAGCAGGCCTATCCCGATAGCCGCCACGTAATCAAGCCAGGCATGCCCCAGGGTGGAAAGGCCCACCGTGAACAGGGGGTCAAGCAGCGCGGCCAGAAGGAAAAAGAGAAAGCCCCACAGCATCAGCATCCCCTGCAATATATTGCCGCCGTAAATATAGGCTATACCCGGAGGGGCAAATCCCAGCGCCCTGATGAGCGCGCTGCGCTTCAACTGGCCGCCGTGTATCTTGAGGAGCCTGGCCACCCGCTTTTTGGGGTCCAGGACCTCTATCTTCACAAGACTGCGGTAACAGTCGCTGCACATCCTGCCCCAGTAGAGCTCCTTTTCGCACCTTTCGCAAAGAATGTTGCCGCACCTGGAGCACCTGAACGCCCGCACCCCGCCTTTTCTGCCGTAAAAAAAGAAAAATATGGCAAATAAGATGGCGGCCGGCGCAAGAAGGGACGGGTACAGGCCCAGTGACGAAGCCCTGCCGTCCCTGCGGACTTTGCCGAACAGGCCATAGAAGTCCCGCATGCCAAGCGATCCATACATCAGCCTGCCGCCAGGCGCACCTTCCTCCGCCGAGCCCATGAACCGGGAGACCCTGGAAGGGTTGATGCTTTCAGCCTGACTGTAAAGCTCGTCTCCCTTTTTGTAGTCGAGCTGGTCCCTGCTGATGCGGGCCAGGTTGAAATAGGCCGCGGCGCCAGGCCTTATGCCGATGGAGGTACGGTACAGCTGTCCGGCCTTGTCCGGCTCGCCGAGCAGATAGTAACAGTTGCCCAGGTCCACATATGCCCGCGCGTCCTTTTTTTTGTCTATGGCCGCGCTGAAGGCGGCAACGGCATCGGGAAACTCCCCTGCCCTGCCCGCGGCCAGACCGTAGGAAAAAAGGCCGTCAAAATCCCTTCTGCCCTGAAGGGTATCAAAGGCGAGCGAATTGTCCGTGCCCTCATTGACAGCGACCACTGCGCGCATCCCCGGCGTGGCCATGCGATAGACGCTTTCAGCCCATCCTGACAGGAACGGCACAACGGCAAAAAACAGCAGCACCAGGTAGACAAGCACGCGGTCCCGCTTCTGGAAATACAGGCCAAGCAGAAGAAAAACGGAGGCCGCGAAGAAAAAGGGGCCAAAAAAAGCCCCGGCCGCAGGCAGCAGGAGCAGCAGGAAATGTCTCCTGTCCTCGTTTATATCGTGCTTCAAGAGCGGAAACTCCCTGTAAAACCTCAGGGCGGCGGCCGCCGCGAGAGCAATGAAAAAAGACCAGACGAGGGCAAAGGCCAGGAGGCCGGACAAGTTCATGGCCCACCACCAGTTCCTCCCGTAGGCCTTGAACCCCTGGATGCAATAATAGAACCCGCTTAAAAGGCCGCCTGGAAAATCCCGGAACTTGCGGGCCGCAAGGCTGAAATAGACCGGCGGGAAATCGGGCGCCGCCTCAAGCGCCTGCTGCAGGAAGGCCACGGCATGGGGCGGATCGTTTGCGGCCCTTTCCATAAGCACATAAGAGAGCGGCTCGTTTTCCCTGGGGGGCGCGGGGACATTGCTGAAGGCGGCCGGCGGGGCCTGCGGCGCGGCCATGCACAAGGCCGCCGCCGAAAAGGTGATAAAGAGCGCCGCCAGAACAGAAAAAGAAAAAAACCTGAAAAGCCTATGCCTTCTCACCAATTCTCCGTTCACCGCCGTTGATGAGTCTTTTTATATTGCCTGTATGCCTCACGATTATCAAGAGAGCAAGGGCCGAGGCAGTCAGGACCGCGGGCCCGGGAGCTCCCAGAAAATGCGCGGCCGCAGGCAGGGCCGCGAAGGCCACAAGCGCGGACAGGGAGGAATATCTGGTCAACAGGGCGAGCAAAAGCCACACGGCAACGGCAAAGGCCCCGGACAGCGGGGAGATGGAGGCGATAACGCCCAGGCTCGTCGCCACTCCCTTTCCGCCCCTGAATTTCAGGAAAATTGAGAAGTTGTGGCCCAGCACGGCGCAAAGCCCCGCCATGCCCTGCCAAAGGGCATCGAGGCCCAGGAGTCTCGCGATGAACACCGCCGCCGCACCCTTAAGCGAATCGCCAAGAAGGGTGAACAGCGCGGCCCATTTGCCCACGCTCCTTAACACGTTGGTGGCCCCTATGTTTCCGCTGCCGGTCTTCCTGAGGTCAACGCCCCTGGCGCCCGCGATCAAAAGACCAAAAGGCAAAGAGCCAAGCAGATAACATGCGAGAAGGAAGACAGGCTTCCCCATTTCCTCTATACCGAAGACCTCCGGAAGGATATCGTATATTTGATCCCGGAAAAGACCGCAAGCGCCAGGGCCAGGTAGATAAGGCCCGTGCCGATATCGTGAAGGGGGCCGTAGCTCCTGCCGTCCAGGACAAGGCAAATCACCGCCAGGAACTGGAAGACCGCCTTGACCTTGCCCCCCATCTCCGCCGGCATGACCATGCCCTTGGACAAGGCCACCACCCGGAGGGCGGTCACCAGAAACTCCCTCAGGATGAGGGCAGAGGCCACCCAGACCGCAAGCTCTTCCATATACACCATGAGTATGAGGGCTGAGATGACAAGGAACTTGTCCGCGATGGGGTCCATCAGGATGCCGAACTTCGTAATGTCCCCGGTCTTCCTGGCCAGATAGCCGTCAAACCAGTCGGTCATGGAGGCAAACGCGAAAACGGACGCACCCGCGATTGGGTAGTCCGGAGCGACATACAGGAAAACAGGGATGACAAGCACCCTGCTTAAGGTGAGTATGGTGGGCAAGTTAAGCTTTACAGTAGGAGTCGATGATGCCATCCCAGAGCCCCTTGGCCTTCAGTATGAATTCCACGCATTCCCTGGCGGCCCCGCGGCCGCCCTTTGCCTTCGTGATCATGAGCGCATGCCTTTTTGCTTCCTCATGGGCATCCGCAACGGCGACCGGAAGCCCCGCGCGCCTGAGCACCGGGATATCGACCACATCGTCTCCCACATAGGCGGTTTCCTCCGGGGAGAGCCCCATCTTTGCAATGAGCGCCTCATATGCCGGGACCTTTTCAATGCAGCGCTGGTACACCTCCATGATGCCCAGCTCGCCGGCCCGTTTTTCTACCACCCTGGAATACCTTCCGGTTATTATCGCCACTTCCACGCCAGACCGCTGGAGCAGCTTTATGCCGTGCCCGTCCCGGACGTCGAACTTTTTATATTCGTCGCCGTCCCCGTCCAGTATTATCCCCCCGTCGGTGAGCACCCCGTCCACGTCGAATATGAGAAGCTTTACCTTTTTGGCCCGCTCTTTAAGGGCTTTTACGCCCATGGGATTTTTTTTACCCTGTCCTTTCACGCAATGCCCTTCTTTAAAATATCGTGGATATGTATGACGCCCGCGCCCCTGCCAGCGGCGTCCAGGACCGCAAGCGACGTGATCGAATGCGCCTCCATAACGGCAAGCGCCCTGGCGGCAAGCTCTTCTGGCCGTATGAACTTGGGGCCCCTGCTCATCAGGTCCCCGGCCTTCATATCGAAAAGGTCCTTGCCGTGGCGCTCTATGGCCCTTCTCAGGTCACCGTCCGTTATTACCCCCTGGACCATGCCGGAGCCGTCAGCAACCAGGGTCATGCCAAGCCTCTTGGATGACATCTCCAGGATCACCCCGGACATGGGGGTGTCCGGCGAAACGCAGGGCATGTCCTTTCCGCATATCATGAGGTCCTTCACCGTGACCAGGAGCTTTTTCCCAAGGCTGCCGCCCGGATGGAGGCTGGCAAAATCCTCTTCCCTGAAACCCCTTTTCTTTATGAGGACAACGGCAAGGGCGTCCCCCATGGCAAGGGCCGCCGTCGAAGAGGCGGTGGGCACTATGCCCATGGGGCAGGCCTCCTCCTTGACGCTTATGCTTATCACGGCGTCCGCCGCCCGGCAGAGCGTTGAGCCGCAATTGCCGCTCATCACCGCAAGCTGCACATCGAAGCGTTTAAGGTGCGGAAGTATGGCTATAAGCTCCTCCGTCTCTCCGCTGTTGGAGATGGCCAGCACCACGTCGTCCCTCATGACCATGCCCAGGTCCCCGTGGATCGCCTCCGCCGGATGGAGGAAAAGCGAAGGGACCCCGACCGAGGAGAAGGTGGCGGCGATCTTCTTGCCCACGAGGCCGGACTTGCCCATGCCGGTTATGACGACCCTGCCCTTGCAGCCATCTATCATGCGGACGGTCTTTAAAAAGCCGCCGCCAAGGCCCCCGATGAGCGCCATCAGCGCATCGGCTTCCACCTTCAAGACCCTTTCGGCCTCCCGCAGCAGTTCTCTGTTGTCTTCCATACAGCGCTATAACGCCTCTTTTATCCTCTTGAGAGCGGCAAGGAACTCCTGGACATCGTCAAGGGCTATCATATTGGGCCCGTCGCAAAGGGCCTTTTCCGGCTCCGGGTGCACCTCCATGAAGATGCCGTCGGCCCCGGCGGCCACCGCCGCCTTTGCAAGGGTCAGGGCAAACTCCCTCTGTCCGCCCGAGCGCGACCCTTGCCCGCCAGGCAGCTGGACACTGTGAGTAGCGTCAAACACTACGGGGTAACCGAAGGCCCTCATGACAGGGATCCCCCGCATGTCCACGACAAGGTTATTATACCCAAAGGCCGTCCCTCTTTCCGTAAGCACCAGGGAACGGTTCCCAGTGGAGGTGAACTTCTCCACCGCGTTTCCCATCTCCTGCGGAGACAGAAACTGCCCTTTTTTGATATTGCCCGGCTTTCCGGTGCGCGAAACCGCGAGTATCAGGTCCGTCTGCCTGCATAGGAACGCCGGCACCTGGAGGGCGTCCAGCGCATGCGCGGCGGCCTCCGCCTCCCGCACGGAGTGCACGTCCGAGATGACCGGCACGCCAAGAGAGGCCCTTGCGTCCGCAAGCACCTGCAGCCCGCGCTCCAGTCCGGGCCCCCTGAAAGAGGACACCGAGCTCCTGTTTGCCTTGTCATAGGAGCTTTTAAGGACGTACGGCAGCCCCAGGGCGGAGCATATCTCCTTGAGCCTCGCAGCCGTATGGAACACGACATCGCGGCTTTCTATCACGCAGGGGCCGGCGATTATCATAAGCGGGCCGCCCCCGCCTATCTCCTCAGTGAGGATCCTTACCTTGGCGGTCTTCATCGGCTTTCTAATTTATTTTTCTGCTTTTATTTTATCTTTATTTCTGTTTGCGCTTCAGTCCCGGGCTTTTTTCTTCCGCTTCCCCTCCGCCATCCGGCGAAATGGTCAGCCCGCCCGGCTGCTCTTTGCCCGAGAGCGGGAAAAGCGCGCGCTTTTCCTTGAGGGCCGCCCCGATGAAGGCCCTGAAAAGGGGATGGGGCTCTGTCGGACGGGACTTGAACTCCGGGTGGAACTGGCAGCCCAGAAACCAGGGGTGGCCCGGCATCTCCACGATCTCGACAAGCTCGCCGTCGGGGCTGGTGCCGCTTATCGTCAGGCCCCTGCCGCCAAGGACCTCCCTGTATTTATTGTTGAACTCATAGCGGTGCCTGTGGCGCTCGGACAGTTCCCGGACCCCATACGCCGCGAACGCCTTCGTGTCCTCCCTGAGGACGCAGGGATAGGCGCCAAGCCTCATCGTGCCGCCGAGGTCAGAGTTCAGGTCCCTTATCTCGAAACTGCCCTTCCTGAAATTGAACCACTTTTCCATAAGGTAGATGACGGGCTCCGGGCAGTTAACGTCAAACTCGGTGCTGTTGGCCTTCAGTCCGCAGACGTTCCTCGCGTACTCGATGACCGCGCACTGCATGCCAAGGCAGATGCCGAAAAAGGGTATCTTCTTTTCGCGCGCAAACCGTATGGCCTCTATCTTGCCCTCTATGCCCCGGTAGCCGAACCCCCCCGGCACCAGGATGCCGTCCACCTCCGAGAGAAATTTCTCCGGGCCCTGGGCCTCTATCTCCTCGGAATCCACCCACTCTATGCGCACAGAGGCGTTATTGGCGATGCCGCCATGGGTGAGCGCCTCCGTGAGGCTCTTGTAGGAGTCCTTGAGCCCTATGTACTTGCCCACTACCGCTATGGACACGCTGCCCGCCGGGGCCTTCAGGCCTGCCGCCACACGCCGCCAGACGTCAAGGTCCGGCTTCCTTTCCGGAAGCGCCAGGCGCTTGGTCACGCAGGCGGAAAGGCCTTCTTTCTCGAGCATCAGGGGCACCTCGTATATGTGCTCCACGTCCTCGGCCGCGATAACGAACTCCTGGTCCACGTTGGTAAACAGGGCTATCTTCTTCTTCATGCCCTCGGGCAGGGGGCGGTCCGTCCGGCAAAGGAGCATGTCCGGCTGGATACCTATCTCCCTAAGCTTCATCACGCTGTGCTGGGTGGGTTTGGTCTTCAGCTCTCCGGCGGCCCCGATATAGGGGACCAGGGTCAGGTGCATGTAGAAGACGTTCTCCTTGCCCACGTCGTAGCGCATCTGCCTTATGGCCTCGAGGAAGGGCTGCCCCTCTATGTCGCCCACGGTGCCGCCTATCTCCACGAGCACAACGTCATAGTCCCCGGCCACGCCCTTTATCGCCTGCTTTATCTCATCCGTTATGTGCGGCACCACCTGGACGGTGTCTCCCAGATAATCGCCGCGCCTTTCCTTCGATATGACGTTGTAATATATTTTCCCGCTGGTGAAGTTGTTGCCCTTGGTGGTCCGGGCGTGCGTGAACCTCTCGTAATGGCCCAGGTCCAGGTCCGTCTCCGCCCCGTCGTCGGTCACAAAGACCTCGCCGTGCTGGAACGGGGAGAGGGTGCCGGGGTCAACGTTTATGTAAGGGTCCAGCTTTTGGAGGGTCACCTTCAGCCCCATGCTCTCCAGGATCGCGCCTGTGGCGGCGGCCGCTATCCCCTTGCCGAGCGCCGAGACCACCCCTCCGGTTACGAATATGAACTTAGCCATTTTTCCACCTTTGCAAGGTCTTCAGGGGTATCAACCCCTATGGAGTCAAACTCGCTTTCCTTCACCTTTATGACCATGCCGTTTTCAAGCGCCCGGAGCTGCTCAAGTTTTTCCACCTGTTCGAGCCTGGTGGGTTTGAGCCCCGAAAGCCTCAAAAGGCTTTCCCTCCGATAGGCGTATATGCCTATGTGCTTATGGGCGCAGGGCAAAAAACCTTCCCCTGCGTCCCTGGGGAAAGGAATTGGCGAGCGCGAAAAATAAAGGGCACGGCCCGTCCCGTCAAACACCGCTTTTACGACGTTCGGGTCCCGGAACTCTTCCACGTCCTCTATCCGGCGGACCAGCGTGCCGATATCGGCCGCGGGGTCGGCCATGAGCATTATAACATCATCGATCATTTCCGGTCTTATCACCGGCTCATCTCCCTGCAGGTTCACTATTACTTCGGCCCTGGTCCCCTTCGCCGCCTCGGCCACCCTGTCGGTGCCAGATGGGTGCCCGTCCCAGGTCATGACCGCATGGGCGCCCCAGGAGCGGGCCGCCTCCAGTATCTGTGTGCTGTCCGTGGCTATTATGACATCGCTGGCCAGGCGGCTGCTTTTGGCTTTCTCAAAGACGTGCTGCAAAAGGGGCCTGTTTTTGAGGGGTGCTAGGGCCTTGCCGGGGAAACGGCTTGAGAGATACCTGGCAGG
Organism: Nitrospirota bacterium; assembly: GCA_021789735.1. The sequence goes on along the minus strand of JAJYJB010000037.1, from coordinate 6,027 downwards.
GATAATCACCACTGCATCCATATCAGGCTATTATAAAAAACCGGAAGCACTTAAAACAAGGAACATAAATGTAGGGTAGTGCATCGGTTTTTGGGCAAAAAAATTCAGACCGGGCGGAAAGCGGAGGCGGGCATGCTCGTCTCATTCTCGCCGGCCGTCCATGGCCGGCTCCGGGGCTTTTGCCTATCCGGACATCCCTGTCCGGATAGCCGGCAAAAAAAACCGTTCGCATGCCCCCATCCGCTTCCCGCGCCTCACATGCGCCCTCTTAACTGGTTTTTTGTTTGAAACGCCGGACGAAATCGAAAAAACTGGCGCACTACCAATTGCAGAGGGAAACACACGGGAAGAAAAAACAAAAACCTTAGCCCGGATGCCCGTTATTCGGAGATGGCGGTGCTTTCCTCTTTTACTGGCGAGGCATGGAGGGACGAATTGGAGGAGCCCATGGCGATAAGGGTTATCCCCATCACTATCACGACTATGCCTGACCACCTGAGCCAGGATATATGCTCTTTCAGGAATATCTTGGCCAGGAAGGCCGCCGCGATGTACGAAAAAGCGGTAAGGGGCATAACGAAGCTCAGGTCCGCCTGGGACAGGGAGACAAGGTACAGGAAGAAAAAGCAGGCCAGAAGGGCGGTGCCTATCATTATGTACGGGGAGGTGATCACGGTGCCGAACCAGCCGGCCCACTTCGAGGGCTCGCTCCAGTCTATGTCCCCGATCCTCCTCATCCCATAACTTAAAAAAGTCTCGCCCACCGCGGCGCAAAGGGCCGCTATAAGGATTATGCCGATCGTCTTCATAATTTTTTTATGTTTTTTTAATTTCCCCCTTGGTTAATTTTATAACATATCGGGGATATCTTTGAAACCCGCCAGGGTGATGCCGCACGGACCGGCAAAAAAACCTTTTACCTTTCCGGAGACCACCGCCGCCAGCTCCGTTGCCCCTCCGGGCGTGGAGAGGTCCGGATGGAGGAAGACCTCCGCTACCGGCCCTTTTATATGCGGCATCAGCTCCAGCAGGTAACTCTCGCAGACCCGCCCGGTATGGGAAAGCCCGTAGGTGTTTGAGAAAAAGAAATGAAACCCCATTGCGCGGGCCGCCCGGGCGTTGAAAAACCCGAGCGCCTTGAAGGCTGCCCATTCATGGCCCCTGGCGGCCCATGCAAAAAATTCGTCAAAAGACCTTATGGGGCCCAAAGGCCCGGGAGGCATCCTGAGCCACCTGACGCCCCGCCTGTCCGCGGCCCTGCAAAGCAGCCTGAAGAGGACCGGATGGGCGTGGAGGTGATGATGGGAGTCCACGTGCGAGGGCCTTATCCCGGCCTCCTCAAGGCGGTCGAACTGCGCCTCTATCTCGGCCTCGATCTGTCCCGACAGGGTCTTTCTCTGTCTCCAGTACCTGAGGCCCGCCTTTGCCGGGCTTTTCTCGAAAAAACCTCTCTCGTCGGTGATGCCTGGTATCTGGGAATGGGGCAGCACGGCCCGCCCGTCGCAGAACGTGGCGTGAAGACCAACCGAAAGCCCCGGAAGCCTGCGGGCAAGCCCCACGGCCTCCTCAAAGACGCTCCCTCCGGCCATGATGCTGGCCGAATTCAATATGCCCGCGCGGTGGGCCTTTTCTATCGCCGCATTTACGGAAGCGTCCCTGCCCAGGTCATCGGCATTGACCGCAAGAAAAATTGTTTTCTTTTTCCGGTCCATAAAAAAACAGTGCCACTTTTTCATCTCTCTTTCGCTTCAAAATCAATTTTGAGACAGGTTCTAAACGGGAGGGGATGGAAAGGGATTGGTTCCCCCCGGGACAGCCGTTCCCTATTTGGCTATTTCCTTTCTCTTTGCCATAAAGGAAAAAAACTCCCTGCCCTCCCTGGCCCTGCGCTTAAGCACCTCCCGGTCCGAAAGCATTTCCTTCAGTATGCGGAGCACCGGGCGGGGCCTGAAATAAAACCTCCTGTAAAACCTCTCCACGTTCTCGAATATCTCCTCCTTGGACAGATGGGGATAAGAGAGCGCGCCGGTCTGAATGCCATTTTCAACGAGCCCGCTTTCGGACATGCTAAGCCAGCCTTCCTTTGCGGCCTGGCGGTAAAGCTCGGTGCCGGGGTATGGGGCGGCAAGGGACACCTGTATGCTGTAAGGGTCTATTTCCTTGGAGAACCGGACGGTCTCTTCTATCGTCTGGGCGGTCTCCCCCGGAAGCCCCAGGATGAAGCAGGCGTGCAGGAGGATGCCAAGCTCCCTGCAGTCCTTCACGAATTTCCTGGCCCCCTCCATGGTTATGCCTTTTCTTATGTTGTTCAGTATCTTCTGGTTTGCCGACTCAAAGCCCACCACAAGGAGCCTTAGCCCGTTTTCCTTGAGCACCTTGAGCGTCTCGTAAGGGACGGTGGCCCTGGCCGTGGCGGACCACTTTATCCCGAGGGGGCCTATTTTTCTGGCTATCTCCCCGGCGCGGGCCGGGTCGCCCGTAAAGGTGTCGTCGTCAAAATAAAACTCCTTCACCTGGGGAAACAGCCCCTTCGCGTGGGCAAACTCCTCGTACACGTTCTGGACGCTCCTGGCGCGGACCACCTCGCCGCCTATCGTCTGGTGCCAAAGGCAGAAAGTGCACTTGGCCCTGCATCCCCTGGCAGTATAAAGGGCCATGTAGGGATGGTCCAGGTAGCCGTCGTAGTAGTCTTCTATCTTAAGGTCCCTGGCGTATATGTCCGTGACAAAAGGCAGGGCGTCCAGGTCCGTTATCAGCGGACGCGCGGGGGTGCGGACAAGCTGCCCGTCCTTGAGATAGGCCACCCCCTGGACCTCCCTGAAGTCTTTGCCCTCCGCTATCTCGGCTATCGTGTAGTCGAACTCCCCGATGCAGACAAAGTCCAGCGCGGGGCAGCTTTTAAGCGTCTCAAACGGAAGCGTCATCACATGCGGGCCTACCAGACAGACCAGCATGCCCGGATAGGCTTCCTTGAAACGGGTGGCTACGGAGCAGTCGTTGGCCACGGTAGGTGTGCTTGTATGTATCACGGCCATGTCGAAGCCTTTGCCAGCCCGCACCACGTCTTCAACGCCGGCCCCGGAGGGCGGAGCGTCTACGAGAAGGCTTTCCTTTACCAGCCCCGCGCCGTAGGCCAGCCACGCCGGATACCAGAAAGAGCGCACCTCGCGGGCGGCCTGGTAGCGCGCCCCGGCCCCTCCGTCGAAACCGGCAAAAGACGGGGGGTTAAGAAAGAGCACCTTCATTTCGCTTCACCCAAGGCTTTTGTCATCTTTTCAGTCCATCTCCTGAAGGAAGGTTTTTTTGTTTTTCTTTTTGTCTCCAGCAGGCCTGAAAGCCTGTTTGGCATAACAAAAAATATACCATACTTTTTGGATGAGCGGGCGGGATGCGTAATTAATAAAATTTTCTGTTAAACTGGGGCCGTGGAGGAAGAAAGATACCCTGAGGACCCGGAGGCGGTGCAGCTGCCCATCGACGGGGTACTGGACCTGCACGCATTCAATCCCCGCGATGTGGAAGACCTCCTGCCCGAATACATCGCCCTGTGCAGGGAGAAAGGGATCTTCGAGCTGCGGATAATACACGGCAAGGGGACGGGCATGCTCCGGGAGAAGGTGCATTCGGTCCTGAGGCGCCTGCCGGATGTGGCCTCTTACCGGCCTGCCGGAGAGGATGCCGGCGGATGGGGCGCCACGCTTGTTTTCCTGAAAAAATCGCGCGGCTGATGGCAAAAAAACCGGCATGCTTCCGGGCAGACCGCCAATTTTGGGGCAGCTCTAATGTGAGGTCAGGAATTGCCTTTGACGCGCTTCCAGGTCTCGGTCCGTCCGAAAAGTGAAAACCCGAGGTATCCCCTCATTTTCATCGTATCCGGACCTGCCAGCCGGATGGAGCAGCTGTAAGTCTTTCCGTTGTCCGGGTCGTAAACCGTGCCCTCCCATTGCCCCCCGCCGCGGTAGACCGCGTGTATTATCACAAGCCCCAGTATCGGGTGGCTGCGGAGGGCCGGGTTTGGATTGTTATCATCCAGGGCCGGCCTGCCATTGTCATCGTTTGGCTGCCTCAGCCAGGCAAGCCTCCCCAGAAAACTTGGCCTCCCCTTGATCTGCCCGCCGCTGTAAAACTGCACCTGCGCATCGCCTTTCTGTGTAAGCCAGAAGCCCACTATCTGCCGGGAACGGGGCACTGCCGCGCCTTTGGCGCAGGCGCCGCCAGGCAAAGAAAAAAGGACGGACAGAAAAAGAAAGAGGGACAGGGAAAAAACAATGGAACGGTGGCCTGACCCGCTTTGCAAAAGAGACTTCGCTCCCCGCTTTTCTCTGGCGTCGTGAATAAACATGGTCCTAATAGTATAGTAAAAACGGCGGATATGCCGCCATTTTTTGCTGTTTTTTTTAAAATTAAACTTCCCAATCCGGCCATACTGGTATAGAATCTGACAGATGGTCCTGGCCGGGCGGGCCGGAAAGAAAGTCCTTCCAAAAAGAAAAGCAGGAAACCCAAAGTTTTTTCGGAGCTTTGCCCCCGGAAACAAAAGGCCCCGGGCTTTGGCTTAATTGAAAGAAGCTCCAGCTTAATTGAAAGAAGCTCCAGCTTAATTGAAAGAAGCTAAGGAATGAGCATCGGGAAATGGCTTGAGCTTTGCCGCATAAGGATATCCCTCTTTTCCGTGATGGCCGCGGCAACCGGCTACCTTCTTGCCGCTCCCCGGCCGGGGCCCCGGCTTCTCGCGCTCGCCGCGGGTGTCATACTGCTTGCCTGCGGCTCCTCCGCCCTCAACCAGTTGCTCGAAAGGAAGACCGACGCCCTGATGCCAAGGACAAGCGGAAGGCCTCTGCCCTCGGGAAGGACCGGCCCCGCCGGGGCCCTTTTCTTTTCGGCCGCCCTCATAACCTCCGGGGCGGTTGTCCTGGGAATGTACGGGGGCCTTCTGCCTGCCGCGATGGGCCTGTTTGCGGTCTTCTGGTATGGGGCAGTCTACACGCCGCTTAAGAGGAAAACCGCTTTTGCGGCAGTTCCCGGAGCTCTCATCGGGGCCATCCTGCCGGCCATCGGCTGGGTTTACGGGGGCGGCGCGCTCGCCTCACCTGGATATGTCCTGCCGTGCTTTTTTTTCTATATGTGGCAGATACCCCATTTCTGGCTGTTCATCTCGGAGTATGGGGAAGAATATGAAAAAGCCGGACTCCCCTCCCTTGCAGCGGTGTTCTCGGAACGCCAGCTCTCGCGCATTATCTTCAGCTGGAACTTAAGCTGCGCCGCAAGCGCGATGCTCCTTGTGCTTGGCTCTTCGGGGCGCGCCATCACATACGGCCTTGCTGCCGTGGCCGCCTGGATGGCCCTGAGCGGGGCCGCCGTTCTCAGGAACAGGGAGGGAAAAAGAAAAAGCTATCTTTTTGCCTGGAAAGGGATGAACGCAGCCATGCTGGCAGTGATGTGCCTGCTGTCGGCAGACAGGATATTTTAGTTTAGTTTAATTCAATTTGATATGACCTGAACGTTCCTCAAGTAAGACGCCGCTTGAAAAAGGAGAAGAAAATGAAGAAAGCCCCACCCGCCGCAGTCCTGGCCTCCGTGCTCCTTCTGTTTTTGTCTCTGCCCGCCCCGGCCGCCGCAAAGGGGATGTCCGGAAAAGCGCTTTTCAAGAAAAACTGCGCCGGCTGCCATTTCAGCGGAGGCAACGTGATAAACCCGGCTTACACGCTGCACAAAAAAGACCTGCGGAAGCATGGCGTCAAAACGGCAGAGGACATCGTGCGCATTATGAGGCGCCCGGGCCCCGGAATGCACGCCTTCAGCAAGCAGATGGTCCCGGACGCCCAGGCCGGAAAGATCGCCCGCTACATTTTAAGGACCTTCAAATAGGGCCGCATCGCTTCGTACGGGCGGGCGGGGCGGCCGGCCTGTTGCCATAAAAAACAAAAATGCCCTTTTTTCTTTCGGGATGAAGTATTATTGATGAGATTTTTCCCTGGAGAGTTTTTGTTTTGTTTTTGTTTTTGTTTTTTTTACGGAAGGAGTTCC
>JAJYJB010000036.1 GCA_021789735.1 Nitrospirota bacterium | reverse complement strand
CGAAACGCTGGCCCATGAGATAGAGCTCCTGATAGTGCAGCAGAAGATACAGACCGAGGCCAGGGGCGAGATAGACAAGACGCAGCGGGAATATTTCCTGAGGGAGCAGCTCAAGGCAATACAGAAAGAGCTTGGCGATATTGACGAGCGCGCGGAGGAAATAAGGGAATTCCAGGACAAGATAGGAAAGGCAAAGATGCCGGAGAAGGTCGCAAAAGAGGCTGAAAAGCAGCTTCGGAGGATCCAGAAGATGCACCCCGACAGCGCTGAGTCCGCCACGATAAGGACCTATCTGGAATGGCTGGTGGAACTGCCGTGGTCTAAATCCACAAAGGACAAGCTGGACATAAAACTGGCGCAGAAGGTGCTGGATGAAGACCACTATGACCTGGAAAAGATAAAGGAAAGGATACTTGAGTACCTTTCCGTGAGAAAGCTGAAGGCAAAGATGAAAGGTCCCATCCTCTGTTTCATAGGCCCTCCCGGCGTGGGAAAGACCTCGCTCGGAAAATCCATCGCCAGGGCGCTTGGGCGCGAGTTCGTGAGAATTTCGCTTGGCGGCGTCAGGGATGAGGCCGAGATAAGAGGGCACAGGAGGACGTACGTCGGGGCGCTTCCAGGCAGGATAATCCAGGGGCTAAAACAGGCGGGCACCAACAACCCCGTCTTCATGCTCGATGAGATAGACAAGATAGGCACGGACTTCAGGGGAGATCCCTCTTCCGCGCTCCTTGAGGTGCTGGACCCGGAACAGAATAACACGTTTTCGGACCATTATCTGGGGGTGCCTTTTGACCTGTCCAACATAATTTTCATAACCACCGGCAACGTTGTGGACACCATCCCCGGTCCCCTGAGGGACCGGATGGAGATAATCTACTTAAGCGGCTATACGGAGGAGGAAAAACTTGGCATCGCCAAGAATTATCTTGTCCCTAAACAGCTGGACGCCCATGGCATAACGGAAAAGACGCTGAAGGTGTCCGATGACGCCGTAAGGCAGGTCATCATGCAGCACACAAGAGAGGCCGGCGTGCGCAATCTGGAGCGCGAGATCGCCCGCCTGTGCAGGAAGATAGCCAGGGAAATAGCCGAAAGCGGGAATGGGGCAGGGAAGAAAACCTTCCAGATAACTCCCAAGAACCTGGACAAATACCTGGGGGCGCCAAAATTCCTCCCCGAAGAGGAGATGGAAAAGGACTACGTGGGTGTCGCCACGGGTCTTGCCTGGACGGAGGCGGGGGGCGACATCATATACATAGAGGCAACCACGATGAAAGGCAGGGGGCACCTTACGCTTACCGGCCAGTTGGGCGACGTCATGAAGGAATCCGCCCAGGCGGCCGTAAGCTATGTCCGCTCCAGGGCCGGGAGCCTGGGAATAAAGGAAGACCTTTTCGGCAAGGTGGACATCCATATACACGTGCCGGCCGGGGCCATACCAAAGGACGGCCCGTCAGCGGGAATCACCATGGCCACCGCCATAGCGTCGGCCCTTACCGGAAAGGCCGTCAGAAAAGACATCGCCATGACGGGAGAGGTCACCCTGCGGGGCAGGGTGCTGCCCATAGGAGGGATAAAAGAGAAGGCCATAGCGGCAAGGAGGATGGGCGTCAAGACTGTACTGGTTCCCAAAAGGAATTTAAAGGATCTTGACGAGCTTCCCAAGTACGTGACCAGGGACCTGACGTTCATACCGGTTGAGACCATGGACGAGGTCCTGGCGCACGCCCTTAAGGAAAAGAAGAGGAAGACGGAAAAGAAAAAACACAAAAAAGCGGCATGAGGCTCAGGCAACTGGGTGAGCAGGCCCTGCTGGACTGGATAAGGAAAAGGGCCGGGCGGAAGGAATTTTCCGGCATCTCCGGCGGAGGCAGAGGTCCTTTGCTTCTTGGCATCGGCGACGATGCCGCCGTCTTCCGGGTAGGAACAGGCGGGAAAAAGAATAAAAATAAAAAGGCCCTGGCTACCTCGGACATGATGCTTGAGGGCGTCCATTTCGATCTGCGCTACCAGACGCCTTACCAGTTGGGCTTCAAACTGGTCTCCGTGAACGTAAGCGATATTTACGCCATGGGAGGCCAGCCCCGCCTGGCTTTCTTTGAGATAGGCGCACCATCCGAAACCCCCGTGGAATTCGTCAAACAGCTATTTGAAGGTGTCTTTGACGCCCTTCGCGTCTATAAAGCGCAGCTTGCGGGGGGGGACGTCTGCGCCTCGCGCTCCGGCCTTGTGCTCAATATGAGCGTGATAGGCGAAGGGGAAAAGATCGTCAAAAGAAGCGGCGCCAGGGCCGGCGACCGCCTCTACGTTACAGGCCCTCTAGGGGATTCGGCCTGCGGGCTCGCCCTGCTAAGGAAGATAGGCCGGCCCGCCCCTATCGGAAAATACGTCCCTATGGGAAAACCAGTCTCAACCCAAAAAAAAGGCCTCCCCGCCCCATCAGCCCCACCCGATAGTCCTCTGCCGTGGGATATAATGAGGCCGCTTCTTGAAAGACACCTCATGCCCCTGGCAAAAAGGCCCCCAAAAAATGCCACAGCCATGATGGACATAAGCGACGGCCTGCTGATAGACGTGATAAGACTTTGCAAAGAAAGCGCCGTTGGTGTCAAAATATATGAGGCCAGCATCCCGGTGTCTCCGCAGATGAGGCAGGCCGCCCAGACCCTGGGCATCGATGCGCTCGCGCTGGCCAAGACGGGAGGGGAGGATTATGAGCTTCTCTATACCGCGGAAGCCGGCAAAGAGGACGGCGGGATACTGATCGGCGAGATAATAGGATCAGGGTACTATATGGCTGCGCCATCCGGGGCCGACAAAAGCAAAAGTAAAAGTAAAAGAAAAAGATTCAGGGCTGGAGGGTACGAGCATTTTTCGGACGTTTAAAGAGAGGTTCAGGAGCGTGCTTTCGCTGAGAGAGAGCCCGCGCCGCATTGCCGCATCCCTGGCCATAGGCATCTTCATAGGGCTTTCCCCTCTTTTTGGCGTCCATACGGTCATCGCCATAGCCCTTATCTACGCGCTCAGGCTTAATATGACCGCCACGATGACCGGGGTATATGTGACGAACCCCTTTACCGCCATTCCGATCTATACGTTTGCCACCTGGGCCGGCTCCAAGTTCCTGGGGATGGAGTTCATCCCCGGCAGTTTCAATTTCGGGCATATCACACTGTCCAGTTTCACCGGCGAGCTCAGGTATCTTTTAAAACCGTTCGTTGTCGGCTCTACAGTCGTTGCCGCGTGCGCCGCCACCGCCATGTATCTCATAATGCATCGGCTGTTGTCCGGGCCGGGCAAAGATCCGGGGAAAAGTGCAGAATAAAAATACCTTATCTTTTTACCTCCTCAGCCTTGGGTGCCCCAAGAACTTGGCGGACTCTGAAAAACTCACCGGAAGGCTTCGCATGAACGGGCTTCTGCCGGTCTCCGTTCCGGAAGAAGCAGACGCCCTGATAGTGAACACCTGCGGGTTCATAGAGGCCGCAAAGCGGGAATCAATAGAGGAGATACTCAGGCTCGCAAAGCTGAAGGGAGAACAAGAAGGCAAAAAAGGCCCAAAAAACAAAAAAAACAAAAAACAGAAACTCATTGTATTCGGATGCCTTGCCCAGAGGTATAAGGAAGAGCTCCGGAAAGAGCTGCCGGAGGTGGATGCAATATGGGGCGTGGAAGCGGGCGATGAGATCTCGGACTATTTAACCGGAGGGCTGGCTGGCGGGGCGGAATCAAAAAACGGGCGGCAAGAGAGACCGGAAGAGGCAGACGGGCCGGTTTTTTTACCCTCAACCTTCCCTTATGCCTATCTCAAGATATCGGAAGGCTGCAAAAGGAGATGCTCTTTTTGTACAATCCCTCAGATAAGGGGCCCTTTAAGGAATTTTTCACCCGATTCGATACTTGCCCAGGCGCAGGGTTATATCAAGGCGGGCATAAAGGAGCTTGTTGTCGTGTCCCAGGACACGGCAAGCTATAAATTCAAAGGTTACGGGCTTAAGGAGTTGATCAGGGACATATCTTCCATACCGGGGGATTTCTGGGTGAGGCTGCATTACCTGCATCCCTCCGGCGTGGACCAGGGGCTGCTTGATGCGATGGCCGGGGAGAAGAAGGTGGTAAAGTACCTGGACATGCCGCTTCAGCATTCGGAGCCCAGGATATTAAGACTGATGGGAAGGGGCGGATACGGCGGAGAATATTTCAGCAGGCTCATCGGCCGCGCCAGGCAGACGATGCCAGGCCTTGCGGTAAGGAGCTCCTTCATAGTGGGGTTCCCCGGCGAGACCGGTGAGGAATCGGAAGGTCTTCTGGATTTCATCCGGCAGACCGGTTTCGAGCACGCCGGGGCGTTCATCTACTCCAGGGAGGACGGCACTGCGGCCGCGGCGCTGGTCAATCAGCTTCCGGCTGCGGCAAAGAAAAGGAGATACGAAAAGTTCATGAGCGCCCAGGCCGGGATCAGCCTGGAGAAAAACCAGGCCCTGCGAGGGCGCAAAATGAAGGCCATCGTGGATGAGGTGGACGGGAAGTCCGCCATATGCAGGCTGGCCTCCCAGGCGCCCGAGGTGGACGGCGTTGTGTTCGTGGATGGGGAGGGGCTCAAGGCGGGCGATTTCGTGCGGGTGCTCATAACGGAGGCATACGATTATGACCTTAAAGGAGAACTTTTTTCTGAAATAGGGTAAGCCCCGAAAGGGGAAAAACAAAAACTTTTCAAATCAAAAATAAAGATGGGAAGCCACTGGATGGATGAAGAGATAACGGATGAAGGAAGGTTTTTTTTGAAAGGCCTTTTGGGCAGGGTCCCATGGCTGCACCTGCTGCTTTTTGTCCTCACCATATTCAGCACGCTTGTTGCGGGCATGGTGCAAAAGGGAATTAACCCGTTGAAGGATCCGGGGATGATCTATAAAGGGATACCTTTTTCAGCCACGCTTATTCTCATACTTCTTTCGCATGAGCTTTCCCATTATTTTGCCTCCAGGAAACACAACACCGTGGCTACCCTGCCGTTTTTCATCCCGGCCCCCACCCTCATAGGCACGTTCGGCGCCGTGATAAAGATGAAGTCCCCTATCCTCACAAGAAGAGCGCTTGTGGATATAGGGGCATCGGGGCCCATTTCAGGCTTCCTGGTCTCGGTTGCCGCATGTGTTATCGGGCTCCACTACTCCTACGTAATAAGGGGTCCGCACGCGGCCCCCGGCATAGAACTCGGGAACTCGCTGATCTTTTATCTTTTGACAAAGATAATGGTAGGCAGCACCGCCGGGGGGGACCTCGTGCTGCATCCCATGGCCTTTGCCGGGTGGATCGGTTTTTTTGTGACATTCCTCAACCTGCTTCCGGCGGGCCAGCTGGACGGCGGGCATGTGGCCTACGCCTTCCTGGGCCCCATGCACAAGGCGCTTTCCAGGACCCTGGTGGGCCTGCTTGCCGTGATAGGCATTTTTTTCTGGAAGGGATGGATCGTCTGGGCGGGCCTTCTTATGATATTGGGGCTTAAACACCCGCCCGTTTACCACTGGGAGGTCCCTCTTGAGCCCTCCCGGAAATATATAGGACTGGCAGTGCTTGTTATTTTTCTCCTGACATTCATTCCCACCCCTTTTAAGGTGACTATGTAATAAAAAATATGACGCCGGGATAATCATAAATATGATATTGATTAACCACAATATATTGTGTCTCTTTCCCTTCCATCCGCCTAAATAACCCAGCCTAAAACTTTTAATAAAAGATTTCCTTTTTTTCTTGACAACTTATGGCGTGTTTCCCTATGATTTAGTGGTAAAACGTGGGGAAAGGTGGTTTGAATGTCCGGTTTTTCGGGCAAGTATTATTACGCGATGGACGAAAAAGGGCGGCTCATGATACCGGCGCCTTTCAGGGACATCGTTTTAACAAACTACAGCCCTCAGCTAATGGTCGCGAACTCCGCCTTCGACAGCTGCCTGAACGTGTATCCGCTTGAGGAGTGGCAAAAGCTTGTGGACAAGGTGAGGCTGCTTCCCCGTTCGGACAAGTCCGTGAGGTATTTTTTGAGAAAAGTAATAGCTTCCGCCGTGGAGACAGCGATTGACAAGCAGGGCAGGATACTGGTGCCTTCGGCTCACAGGCAGGACACCGGTCTTGACGGCGAGGTGGTCCTTGTGGGGCAGGTTGAGATGATAGAGATATGGAGCAAGTCCGCATGGGCCCAGGAGACGGACTCTTCCCGCGTGGACAGGGATGTGCTTGAGGCGTCGCTCAGCCGTTATGGGATATAGCCCTGGATATGATCGCGCATCTTCCCGTTATGCTTCGGGAGGTTATGGAAATACTGGAGCCGGAAAGAGGGGGCGTATATGTTGACGCAACGGTGGGACTTGGCGGGCACTCGCGGGAAATGCTCAGGCGGATGGGGCCTCAGGGCTCGCTTGTCGGCATTGACAGGGATGAGGAGGCGCTGAAGATGGCCCAGGCGGCGCTGGCCTCTGAAAAAGGAAAAGCGGCCTTTGAACTGAGGCACGCCAGGTTTTCGGAGCTTGATTCCGTGATCGACGGGCTCGGGATAAATAACATTGACGGCATCCTCTTTGACCTGGGGGTCTCAATGCTCCAGCTTAAAGGGACGGACAGGGGGTTTTCCTTCAACTCGGACGAGCCCCTGGATATGCGGATGGACAAAAGCTTTCCTCTTACCGCGCGCGACGTCCTGGACACCTATTCCGAGGCGGATCTGCGGAGGATATTCGGTGAGTACGGCGAGGAGCGGTATGCGGGCAGGATCGCCAGGCAGGTGGTTTTTTTGAGACGGAAAGGCACACCGGTCAGGACCGGAAGGGAGCTGGCCCGCGTGGCGCTGAGCGCTTATCATCATGGCGCCGGGGGGGGGAGCAGGGAGAAGATACATCCGGCCACCAGGATATTCCAGGCGTTGCGGATAGAGGTGAACAGGGAACTGGATGAGCTGAAGGCGGGGCTGGATTTTTCCATGCGCCGTCTCTCAAAGGGCGGAAGGATCGCAGTCATCGCCTATCATTCCCTTGAGGACAGGATAGTGAAGCATTTCCTGAAGGGCGCGGCCGCGGAGGGCAAATGCCTTCTGCTTTCGAAAAAACCGGTAAGGCCGGACCTGCGGGAGATAAGGGAAAACCCTGCTGCCAGGAGCGCCAAGCTAAGGGGGGCCGAAAGACTATGAGAGCAGGCATGAGAGACGGGGGAAGTATGTTATCATATTTTGTCAGGATGTGTGCGTGTCTACTCATTGTCATCGGCTTTTTCGGGTTGGTCTGGCTTCGCTCCAGCATACGCGATCAGGAATACGAGATCGGTGCGCTCGAAAAGCAATACCGGAGTGTAACGCGCCATATGCAGGACCTCGATGCGGAAAGGGCCACGCTTTTTTCCGTTGCGCAAACCGGCACGGTCGTTTCGGAAAAACTGGGCATGGACTTTCCTGACAGGACCAAGGTGTTTTACGTAACAAGGGACAGGGGGAATGTCCCTTACGAGGCGGCCTACAGGCAGTAGGCGGCCTGTTTTTTTGCCGTAAGCTTTTTTGGGGGAAGATTTTGGACCGTTTCATGGGCAAAAAGCAAAGCAAAAAGAAAACAAAAAAACAAAAACCTTTTTCTGAATGGCAAGAGCACTGCTGCTTAGTACGGCGATAACGTTCGCCTTTTTCATAGTTCTTGTGAGGCTTGGAGAATTGATGCTTCTGGACCACCAGGAGCTTGCGGCCAAGGCAATGAGCCAGTACAAGAGGGAGAGCCATATTGAAGCGGGAAGGGGCCAGATATATGACAGGCGCGGCAGGGAACTGGCGGTGAGCCTGGATGCCCGGTCCCTTTACTGTGATCCCGCGCAGGTGAAGTCGCCGCACCAGGTGGCAAGGGAGATATCAAAGGCCATCGGCATGAGCTATTCCAGGATTGCAGCCAGATTGGCCCCCGATGGGAAAAAGCGTTTCGTATGGATCCAAAGAAAACTTTCCGATGAGCAGGCGGACGCCTTGAAGGCCATGAAGCTTGGTCCCGGACTGGGCTTTGTGGATGAGTCCCGGCGGTATTACCCGGAGGGTGGGCTGGCCGCACAGGTGCTTGGCTATCTGAACATGGACGACCAGGCGCAGGACGGAGTGGAGAAGGAATACACAAAGACGCTCACCGATAAGGGCGGCAAGGTGGTTGTGGAACGGGACGCGACAGGGAAGATACTTTCCCAGGGCGTAAAGATGGAGTCCAAGGGTGACAACGTGGTGCTCACCATAGACGACGGGCTTCAGTACATCGCCGAGACCGCCCTTGACGAGGCGATGGAAAAATGGAAGGCGCAGTCCGCCACCGTGATAATGATGAACCCGTACACGGGGAGTATACTGGCCATGGCAAGCAGGCCCAGTTTCAACCCCAATGATCCTGGCGCATTTTCCGCGGGCGGAAGGAGAAACAGGGCTATCATGGACGTGTACGAGCCGGGCTCCGTGTTCAAGATAGTCATGAGCTCGGCGGCGCTTGAAAGCGGGGTCGTCACGCCGCAATCTGTTTTCGATTGCCACGGAGGCAGATATACCGTGGGTGGCAGGACGTTCCATGACGTCGAAAAAAACGGCATGCTCACCTTCGAGCAGATAATACAGAAGTCGTCGAACGTGGGGAGCATACAGGTGGCTCTGAAGCTCGGGGCCAGCAGGTACTTTAAATATCTGAAGCTTCTGGGGTTCGGGCAGAAGACCGGCATAGACCTGCCCTCCGAATCAGACGGCTACGCAAGGTTCCCGCGCACGGATGTGTCCCTTGCTTCCATGGCCATAGGCTACGGGGTCTCGGTGACCCCCCTGCAGGTGCTCAGGGCTTATGCCGCCATTGCAAACGGGGGCTATCTGGTGACCCCGCACGTGGTCTCCCGGATAACGTCGCCAGATGGGCAGGTCATAAGCAGTTTTCAGGGGCAGCCAAAAAGAGTAATAATGCCGGAGACCGCCGCCACCTTCAGAAACATACTCAGTCTGGTCACCCAGAAAGGCGGCACCGCGCAGGAGGCCGACGTTGACGGCAATGCCGTCTGCGGCAAGACGGGCACGGCCAGGCTCTTTGATCCGCAGACCGGCAGATACTCGGACAAATACGCCAGCACTTTTGTGGGCTTCGTCCCTGCCCGCGACCCCAAGATAGCGATGATAGTGGTGTTCAAGGGCGCAAAAGGGGCGATATACGGTGGAGTGGTCGCGGGGCCTGTGTTCAGCAGCGTCGCTGAGAAGGCCTTCGCTTATCTTAACGTTCCGCGGGACGACGCGGACCAGAACAATATTGTTCATACGGGAAAGGATTTTTCAGGGCATGGAGTTGTCTACACTCCTTGAAGGAGTAAAAATAAAGAGCATCAAAAACGGCGAGGGCCTGGAAATAAAAGGGCTCGCGATAGATTCCAGGCGCGTGCGGGCCGGGGACCTTTTCTTCGCCCTCAGGGGCGGCAAGACGGACGGCAACGCCTTTATAATGGACGCTGTCCGGAAGGGGGCAGCGGCTGTTCTGACCGACCAGAAGCCAGAGGAAGAAGCGGTCCTTTCTTCGGCCGCCGTGATCCAGGTGGAGGACGGGCGGGCCGCTCTGGCCAGGGTGTCCGCCAATTTCCATAAAAATCCCTCGGGCAGGCTCGCGGTCACAGGCATAACTGGCACGAACGGCAAGACCACCACGGCGCTTCTTATCCACGGCGCCCTTGGACGGCTCGGCAAGGGAGCCGGGCTTATAGGGACGATAAAATACATCGCCGGGGGCAGCGAAAAGCCCGCCCCGCATACTACCCCCGAGGCGCCGGACTTCCAGTCCCTGCTGGGGGAGATGGCGGAGACCGGACAAAGCCATGCGGTGGCCGAGGTCTCCTCACACGCGCTTGCGCAAAAAAGGGTGGACTGCACGTCTTTCCGGGTGGCCGTGTTTACGAACCTCACCAGGGACCATCTCGACTACCACAAGACGATGGAAGATTATTTCGAGGCCAAAAAAAGACTTTTTTTCGATTTTAACTTTAACGGTCTGCTGGAAGAGGGCGGCTGTGCGGTCGTAAACGTTGATGACCCTTTTGGCAGAAGGCTCGCCTCGGAGTTGGCGGGAAAAGGGACTGTCCTTGCTTACAGTGCCGCCAATTCAGTAGATAAAGAAAAAGAAAATGAAGGGGTAAGCTCCATAAGGGCGGAGAACGTACAGAACATGGCATCGGGGCTGCGTTTTGACATCCTTTACCAGGGCAGGAGGTTTCCGATAAGCTCCCCTCTCATAGGGGCGCACAATGTATACAACCTGCTTGCGGCCTTCGGGGCGCTGGCCGGACTCGGTTTTGACGCGCAGGAGGCCATACGGGGGCTGGAATCCCTTAAGGGCGTCAATGGCAGGTTCGAGAGGGTGGAATGCGGACAGGACTTCCTGGGCGTCATAGATTACGCTCACACGCCGGATGCGCTTGAGAGGCTGATACAGGCCGCCCGGGCTGTTTCTGGAGGAAGGGTCATCACCGTGTTCGGGTGCGGCGGAGACCGGGACAAGGGCAAGCGCAGGGAGATGGGGCGTATAGCTGCAACCCTTTCGGACGAAGTCGTTATCACCTCGGACAACCCGCGCAGCGAAGACCCTATGGCCATCATAGGAGATATAAAAGAGGGCATACCGGCCGGCAGGAACAGTCATTATATCGTGATACCTGACCGCGCGGAGGCCATCGAAAGGGCGATAGGCATGGCCCGCACGGGAGACGCAGTCCTTATCGCGGGCAAGGGACATGAGGACTACCAGGAGATAAACGGCATGCGTAGTCCTTTTAGCGACCGCCTTGCCGCCATCAAGGCCCTGGAGAAAAGGAAATGACGTTTTTATTCCTGGACATTAACGAGATACTGGAGGCCACTGGCGGAAGGCTTCTGCAAAAAGGGCCGCTTCATTTTACAGGCGTAAGCACGGATTCCAGGGCCATAGGGGACGGGGAGCTTTTTGTAGCCCTCAAGGGAGACCGGTTCGATGGGAATGATTTCTTCGCTGCGGCGCTTGAGCGCGCGGCGGGGGCCATCCTAAGCCGGGAGCCCGCAGGGCCGCCGCCCTCCGGCAAGAGCATCGTGCTTGTGCCGGATACTTTGAAGGCCCTTCAGCAGATGGCCCGCCGGATAAGGATGAAAAGGCCTGACATGCCTGTGGTAGGTGTCACCGGCTCCAATGGCAAGACCACCACCAAGGAGCTTACGGCCCGCGTGCTTGAGAGAAAAAACGTGCTTGGGACAAAAAAAATCGCTGTGCTTAAGGGCCGGGGCAACCTGAACAACCAGATAGGGCTTCCGCTTAACCTCTGCCGCCTGGAGCCCGGGCACGGGGCCGCGGTACTGGAGATGGGGGCAAGCAGGCCGGGGGACATAGAGGAGCTTTGCGGCATAGCCGTACCCACCCACGGGATCATTACCAATATAGGGCCGAGCCATCTGGAAGGATTTCCCGGAGGCATGGAGCAGATAGCGGACACAAAACTTGCTCTTGCCAGGGCCTCGAACACGATCATCTATAACGCAGACGACCCGCTGCTGCGCAAGGCGGTGGAGGAAGAGTTCCTTGGGCGGAAACAAAGGGGAAAAACGCTCATAAGTTTTGGCATCCGGGAGGACGCACATCTCAGGGCCTGCGGCATAGAGATGGGGGCGGATGGTTTTACATCGTTCGGGTTGTCAGCGGGCGGGCCTGTTGCCAGGGTAAGGCTGGCCGCGCCCGGGCTTTTCAATGTTTATAACGCCCTGGCCGCGGCGGCCGCCGGGCTGGCGTTCGGCGTGGGGCTTGAGGAGGCGGCGAAGGCCTTCGAAGGGTTTTGCGGCGTGCCCATGAGATACGAGATAAAGAAGGCCGCGGGCGTAACGTTCTTAAGCGACGTGTACAACGCGAATCCCGCCTCCATGGAAGAGGCGGTAAAGGAGCTTGTAAGGCTCAGGAGCAGCAGGGCGGTGGCGGTGCTTGGGGACATGCTTGAGCTTGGGGGCCACTCGGAGGAGACGCACAGAAGACTTGGAGAGCGCCTGGGCGTGCTGGGCATTGACGTATTCATAGCGGTGGGGCCGATGATGGCGCTTGCCCTGGAGGAGTTCAAAGCCAAAGTCAAAGTCAAAGAGGGCAAAAACGAAAAAGGCAGGATCGCGATCGCCTGCGCGGATTCAGGACAGGCTGCACAGGAGCTCATGGCTTCCTTGAGGCCAGGCGACACGGTCCTGATAAAAGGATCAAGAGGAATGAAGATGGAAAAAGTCCTGCCCGAGGAAAGGGAAGCTGATGCTTTATAGTCTTTTTTATTTTCTGCACGACTGGATAAAACCGTTCAACGTGTTCAGGTATATAACTTTCAGGGCGGCGTTGGCCGCCTTTACCGCTGCCGCCATTTCCTATTTTATTATGCCCGCGTTCATAAAGTGGGCCAGGAACATCGGAAATACGCAGTCCATACGGCAGGACGGCCCTTCCAGGCACCTCTCCAAGCAGGGCACCCCCACGATGGGAGGCATTGTGATCGCGGGCAGCATACTTGTCTCGATGCTTTGCTGGGGCGACCTGCAAAACGGCTATGTGCTCTTGATGATGCTTGCGACCGCCGGGTTTTCCTCCATTGGGTTTTGGGACGACTACCTGAAAGTGGCGAGGAAAAACCCGAAGGGGCTGGCCGCGAGATATAAATTCGGGCTCCAGATACTGCTTGCGCTGGTCCTTGGGGCAATCGTCTACCTGAACCCGCATGACCCGTATGCCGATATGCTGTCCATCCCCTTTTTCAAGAAATGGCTACTGCACTTCGGCATTTTCTATATCCCGTTTTCGGTGCTGGTCATGGTGGGCTCGTCAAACGCGGTGAACCTGACGGACGGGATAGACGGCCTTGCGATCGGGCTGGTGGCGATAGCGACCCTTGCAAACGGCGTTCTCATTTATATATCCGGGCACAGGGGGCTTTCCGAATACCTGCATGTGCTCCATCTGCCTTATGTGGGCGAGCTCACCGTATATTGCGGAGCCATGTTCGGCGCGGCGCTTGGTTTTCTGTGGTACAACTCCTATCCCGCCGACCTCTTTATGGGGGACGTGGGCTCACTGGGCCTGGGAGGCGCTCTGGGCACCCTAGCCGTGATATCGAAGCAGGAGATAATCCTTGCAGTGGTGGGCGGGGTATTCGTGGTCGAGACAATTTCCGTGATATTGCAGGTGACGTCCTTCAAGCTCACGGGCAAGAGGATATTCAGGATGGCCCCTATACACCATCATTTCGAGCTTAAGGGCTGGGCGGAGCCGAAGGTGATCGTAAGGTTTTGGATAATCGGGATAATACTTGCGCTTCTGTCTCTGACTACGTTCAAGGTTAGCTGAGCGGCGGGCAAGGTTAGCTGAAGGCATTTTATTTGGAAAAGGAAATGACAGTGACCGGTTTTGAGGGAAAAAAGGTCTTGATATTCGGGCTTAAAAGAAGCGGCGCGGCATCGGCGCTCGCCCTTCATTCCCTGGGCGCGAAGGTAGCCGTCACGGATATGAAGACAAAAGAATCAGGAGAACTGGCGGAAGAGCTGAGCAGACTGCCCGAAGGCATCGGGCTTTTCCTGGGCGGCCATCCCCAGGAGGCCCTTGAAGGCGTGGACCTTGTGGTGGTGAGCCCCGGAGTGCCCATGAACATCCCGGCCCTAACCCTGGCCGCCCGCTCAGGTATTGAGATCATAAGCGAGCTGGAGCTTGGCTTCAGGCTGTTTAAAGCGGCGGACCCGCTTACCGATTTCTACGCCATCACCGGCACCAACGGAAAGTCTACGACGACCGCGCTTCTGCACTATATCCTGGAGAGGTCCGGCAGGCGCGCCCTCCTTGCGGGCAACATAGGATATGCGCTTTCAGGCCTATTCCCCGGGAATTTATCTCACGGGGCATCACCGGAGGCGGCCGGGCGGGAAGGCGGCTTCCCAGTCGTCGTCGAGGTGTCAAATTTCCAGCTCGAAGGCATACGGGATTTTAAACCCAGGATATCGGCCATCCTGAACCTGGCGCCCGACCACCTGGACCGGTACAAGGATGTTTCCGCCTACTATGAGGCCAAGATGAAAATATTCGAAAGGCAGGATGACGGGGACTACCTCGTTCTAAACGCCGGCGATCCGAACGCGCAAATAATAAGCGGCAAACTGCAAAAGGCCGGGCCCGATACGAAGGCCATGCCGAAGGTCGTCTGGTTTGGCAATGGGGAAGACAAAACAACAAAGATATTCGGGCTTTATTCAATGCGCGGTTCTGTTTACGTAAACCTGCCCGGTATGGACATTGAGCTCATCAAGGCCGGCGATATCAGGATCAAGGGCGCGCACAACCTGGAAAACGCGATGGCCGCGGGGGCAATGGCCCTCCTGGCCGGGGTGCCCGCGGAGGCCGTGCGCACTGCCCTCATGGAGTTTCCGGGTTTGCCGCACCGGATGGAATTTGTAAGGGAGCTGGACGGGGTTTCCTATATAAACGACTCCAAGGGCACGAACCCGCCCGCCGTTTTGCGCTCCCTTGAGAGTTTTTCCGGGCAGAAGAAAGAAAACTCCATCATACTCATCGCCGGGGGAAGGGACAAAAACGGGGATTTTCAGAGCCTTCGCAATCAGGTCGAAAGGAGTGTAAAACTCCTGGTGCTGATAGGGGAAGCAAGCGGGAAGATAGCGGCCGCCCTGCAGGGGGCCGCGCCCATGGAATATGCCATGGACCTGGCGGAGGCGCTTAGGATATCGAAGGCGGCCGCCCGTCCAGGCGACGTGGTGCTGCTTTCTCCGGCCTGCGCGAGTTTCGATATGTTCAGGGATTTTGAGGACAGGGGAGACAGGTTCAGGGAGGAGGCGCGGAGGCTTTGATAAACAACCCCGGACCCGGATATTCATTTAACAATATATCTGTTTCCGGCAAGCCGGACAGGATGCTTATAATCCTGACCGCAGCGCTCGTTCTTTTCGGAGCCCTCATGATATATTCAAGCACAAGCGTGGTCACCTACGCGATGGAAAAAAGACACGCCACTACCTCCCTGTATTATTTCAAAAGACACATGCTGACCATAATCATGGCGCTTGTTGCGGGAGTTGCCGCCTACAAGGCCAAACCGGGGTTTTTGGGCAGGTTTTCGCCGCTTTTCCTGGGCATCTCAATGGGGCTTCTGCTGCTGGTGTTCACAAGGTTCGGCATAACGGCCGGAGGGGCCAGGCGGTGGATCAGGTTGTGGCCTTCCACTTTTCAGCCCTCGGAGCTTGTGAAGCTTGCGATGGTCATCTTCCTGGCCTGGTATCTTTCAAGAGATTTCTTCGAGCCGGACAATTTAGGGAAGGTCCTTCTGCCCGTGGGGGTAATGGGCGTGTTCCAGGTGGTCTTTTTAAAGCAGCCGGATTTCGGCGGGACCCTTACACTTGGTTTTCTCACCATATCCATGCTTTTTCTGGCCGGCGCCAGGCTCAGGTATTTAGGGTCGCTTTTGCTGGGTCTTCTTCCGGCCGTCTATTATCTTGCCCACAAGCCTTACCGCTGGAGAAGGATAATATCCTTCCTGAACCCCTGGGCGGACGCGCGGGGCGAGGGCTTTCAGCTCGTCCAGTCCCTTATAGCCCTTGGAAGGGGCGGGTTTGGCGGCGTGGGATTGGGGAAAAGCATGCAGAAACTCTCTTTCCTGCCCGAGATGCACACGGATTTCATATTCTCGATAATCGGGGAGGAGCTTGGCTTTTTTGCGGCGGGCCTGGTGGTGGTGGCCTTTTGCGTCCTTTTCTTAAGGAGCGTGCGCATCGCAAACAGGATGAGCGAAAAATACCACTTTCTCCTGGCCTGGGGCATCGCGCTTATGATAGCGCTGCCTGCGTTCATCAATTTTTGCGTGGTCACTGGGCTTATGCCCACCAAGGGGCTGCCGCTTCCGTTCATAAGCTATGGGGGCTCCTCTCTTATCGTAAACCTGATGGGGATGGGCATACTGCTGAGGCTTTCGAAGGGCGAGCCGCCCAAAGCGGCGCCTGACCGTCTCAAGGATATGCTTGAAAAGAAAAAAGCGAGGCGCAGCGTATATGGCGCAGGGTTTTAGAGGATGAGGGTTGTCATAGCAGGCGGAGGGACGGGAGGGCACCTGTTTCCTGGTCTTGCCCTGGCCGAGGAGCTTGAGAGGCGGGCCGGCGCGGAGATAGTGTTCATGGGCACGGAAAAGGGGATCGAATCAAAGGTTGTGCCTAAAAAAGGCTACCAGATCATATTTCTGCCCGCAGAAGGGGTGGCGGGCAAAGCGGGCCTTTCAAGGCTGAGGGCAGTGGCAAAACTGATGGCGTCGGTACTGAAGGCAAAGAAACTGCTTGGCTCCATTGAGCCGGACATAGTTGTGGGCACCGGCGGATATGTTTCCGTAAGCCCCATTGTTGCGGCATGGCTTTCATCCATACCCGTTATCATCATGGAGCAAAACGTATATCCTGGCGCGGCGAACCGCTGGCTTTCAAAGATCGCGGGCGCGGTGGCCGCCACATATATGGAAAGCACGCAATATCTGCCCAAGGGCAAAACCTTTCTGACAGGCAACCCGGTTAGGGCGGAGGTTCTCTCGGCCACAAGGGAGAATTCATTCGGGCTTTTTGAGCTGGAGCCCGAAGGCCTTTTTACGGTATTTGTATCCGGCGGGTCCGCTGGGGCCACGAGCATCAACAAGGCGGTCACCGGCGCGCTTGAGCACCTGCAGGATATGAAGGAGCACATCCAGTTCCTGCACCAGAGCGGACAGCGGGACTATCAGGCGGTAAGGGAGGCTTACAGGCGGCAGGGCTACAGGGCCATGGTAGTGCCCTTCATTTACCAGATGCCGGAGGCCTATGCGGTGGCGGACCTGGTCATATCCAGGGCCGGGGCGACTACGCTTGCGGAGCTGACGGCGCTTGGCAAACCGGCCGTGCTGGTCCCATATCCGTACGCCGGCGCGCACCAGGAGTTCAATGCAAAGAAACTGGAGGCCTTCGGGGCTGCAAGGCTGCTCATGGACAATGAGCTCTCCGGGGAGAGAGTGGCCCGGGAGATAATGGGCCTTGTTGAAAATGAGACTGAAAGGAACGAGATGGCCGCCAGGAGCAAGGCCGTCGGACAGCCGGAGGCCGCAAGGAAAGCGGCTGAGCTTGTGATGAGCCTCGCTAAACTGAAAAAGAAAGCATGAGGGTTTTTCTTATTTTGAAAAGGAAGGTAACAGATGTACAAGCGGTATAAGTCCATTCATTTTATAGGTATAGGCGGCATCGGCATGAGCGGCATAGCACAAGTGCTTCAGACCCTGGGCTACCGTGTGACAGGCTCGGACATGAGGGCCTCAGAGACAACGGAGAGACTGGCCTCAATGGGCATAGGCATCACCATAGGGCATAGCCCTGAAAACATAAAGGACGCGCAGGTGGTCGTCATCTCTTCCGCCATCGGGAGTGAAAATCCCGAGGCAATGGAGGCATTAAGGCAGGGTGTGCCGGTGATCCCCAGGGCCGAAATGCTCGCGGAGCTGGGCAGGCTCAAATACGGCGTGCTTGTGGCCGGAAGCCATGGAAAAACTACCACCACGTCCCTTATTGCCACTGTTGTTGCGAAGGCCGGCCTTGACCCCACCGTGGTCATAGGGGGCAGGCTGAATGCCCTGGGCAGCAATGCGCGCCTTGGACAGGGGGAATTCCTCGTGGCGGAGGCGGACGAGTCCGATGGGTCTTTCCTGAAGCTCTCACCCACCATAGCCGTCGCCACCAACATAGACCGCGAGCATATGGAGTTTTTTAAATCCATGCACGCACTGCGCGGCGCTTTTCTTGAATTCCTGAACAAGGTCCCGTTCTACGGGCTTTGCGTGGTCTGCATCGAGGATGCCCGCCTGAAAGAGCTTGTGCCCGACATCAAGCGGCGCACTCTCACCTACGGCTTTTCCGGGGATGCAGACCTGAGGGCGGCCAATGTCGCAAAGGGCGCGATGAGCATAGAGTATGACGTTTTGCTGAAGGATAAAAAACTCTTCAGGGCCAAGCTTCCCATTCCGGGGGACCATAACGTCCTTAACAGTCTTGCCGCCATAGGCGTGGCCCTGGAGCTGGACGTTACCCCCGATGCCATAAGGGACGGACTTCAGGCCTTCCAGGGAATAGGCAGGAGGCTTGAGCTCAAGGGGCGCCCCTCCGGTGTGAGCGTTTATGACGATTACGGCCACCACCCGACCGAGGTGCGCGCCACGCTGAAGTCGCTGAGAGAGGGGACCGGGGAATCAAGACTTTTCGTGGTCTTCCAGCCTCACAGGTTTACGCGCACCAGGGACCTGATGCAGGAGTTCGCGGTCTCATTCGGCTGCGTGGACCATCTTCTTTTGCTGGATATCTACGCGGCCGGCGAGCGGCCCCTTGAGGGGATAACATCAGAGGCGCTTTTTGGGCTTATAAAGCGGGAAACAGGGGAAAAGGGCAGGCCCTTTGTTGAATATGCCGGGCAGGCCGGCAAGGCTGTCGAGCACCTGCTCAAAAACGTTGCCCCAGGGGACGTTGTCCTTTCCCTGGGAGCGGGAGATGTATGGAAGGTCTCTGAGGCCCTTGTGCAAAGGCTTTCTAATTGATATGCGAAAGCGGGCTGATTGATATGAGCAGGCTGGGTAGAAAACAAAAAATGAATTTTCATGCGGAGGATCTCCGGGCGGAAGTATGAAGGCAGGACGGCTTTATAAAGAGATAAAAGGGGCGGAAGTCATGTTCGGCGAGCCCCTGGCTGGCCACACCTCGCTTAACATAGGCGGGCGGGCGGAGATATTCGCCAGGCCTGTGGACGCCGAATCCCTTTCGCGGCTTTTGGGGTGCGCCGCCGGCTTGCCTGTAATTTTAATGGGAGGCGGCACCAACCTGCTTGTGGCGGACGGTGATATAAAGGCGCTTGTGATATCGACCGGTGACATGAGGGGTATAGAGATATGCGGGGGCCGGGAGGATGGCGGCGCGATCATCTCGGTTGCGGCGGGCGAACCCCTGAAAAAGGTCCTGGCCTTCTGTTTGCAAAACGGCCTTTCGGGCCTGGAACCCCTTGCGGGCATACCCGGAAGCATCGGGGGCGCTGTGGCAGGGAACGCCGGCGCGCACGGGCTTCAGATAGGGGCGCTCGTACGAAGCGCGCTCGTTGTGGACCTTTCGGCAAGCGCAACTGTAAAAAAGGTGTCAAACGAAGATCTGGGGTTCAGATACAGGGGGTCTTCCGCCCGGGGG
Source organism: Nitrospirota bacterium (assembly GCA_021789735.1). The sequence goes on along the minus strand of JAJYJB010000036.1, from coordinate 5,339 downwards.
CTGATCACAAATGTGGAGATCGCCCTTAAAAAGGGAGAACCTCAGGAAATAAAGAAGCTGATGGTCAGAAATTTCGAGCTGAAGAAAAAGACCCAGCCGCTTGCCGCCCGCTCGGCTGGCTGTGTCTTTAAAAACCCGGAAGGATTTTCGGCGGGCAGGCTCATTGATGCAGCCGGGTTTAAAGGCGCGCGTGTGGGAGACATAGAGGTAAGCAGGATGCATGCGAATTTTTTCATTAACAAGGGCAAGGGGACCGCGGCGGATTTTACCGGGCTCATGGGCAAGGTTCGCGATGGGGTGTTTAAGCGCTCGGGTGTATCCCTGGAGCCCGAGATAAGAATGTATTTGGGGGATAAAAATGCCGGTAACTGATAAACGGATCGGGGTCCTTGCCGGAGGCCTTTCGGCCGAACGGGAAGTCTCTTTAAAAACGGGAGGCGCCATCTACAACGCTCTTCAAACGCTGGGCTACAACGTCTGCCTCATAGACGCAGGCAGAGACCTGGCCCAAGCCCTCAAAAGGGAAAATGTGGAGGCCGCCTTCATTGCGCTTCACGGAGGCTATGGAGAGGACGGGTCCATACAGGGGTTTCTGGAGGTGGCAGGTATTCCATATACCGGCTCCGGTGTCCTGGCTTCGGCCCTTGCCATGGACAAGGAGTTTTCAAAGAGGATGTTCAGGGCGCAGGGCCTTCCCGTGCCCGAAGGGGCCACCCTGGACAAAAAAGATATTTTTTCCTCAAAGACCGGGGCCTTGAGTTTGGAGCTGGATTTTTCACCCCTGCCATGGGTGGTGAAACCGGCCACCGAGGGGTCCAGCATAGGGGTGAGCATGGTAGGCAGCAGGGAAGAGCTGGCGCCCGCTCTTGAGAAGGCTTTTTCATTGAGCGGCCGCGTGATAGTGGAGCGCAGGATAATGGGAAAAGAGGTGCAGGTGGGCATACTTGGCGGACGTGTGCTGGGGTCGGTCGAAATAAGGCCCTCCCTGGATTTCTACAGCTATGAGGCCAAGTACACCGGGGGAAAAACCCGGTATATCCTGCCCCCGGAGGTGGATGCCAAAAATCTGGAGGAAGCGCACAGGGTGGGGCTTGCCGCCCACAAGGCGCTTGGCTGCAGGGGGGCCACGAGAGTGGATCTGATCCTGGATCAGGAGTTAAAGCCGTGGGTGCTGGAGGTCAATACCATACCGGGCATGACGGAGACGAGCCTTCTGCCCAAGATCGCAAAGTTGGGCGGGCTTGATTTTCCGGCCCTGGTGGAGGAAATCCTCAAGGAGGCAATAGAAGGGTGAGGGGAAAAAGAGGCAAGGAGAAAAAGAAAAAAGGTTTTTCCTTTGTTTCCGCCGGAAAGTTCCTGCTTCTCAGGGTCCTGCTGCCTGTGGCGCTCGTTTTTGCCGTTTGCGCCGGGGTTTTGGGTTATTTGAAAGGAAGCGGCCTGTTCCCGTTGAAGCAGGTGGCCTTTACCGGAAACAAAAATCTTTCGGACAGGGACCTTGCCGCCCTGCTGGGAGTTCACGTTGGGCAGAACATGTTTGGCCTTTCCAAACAGGCGCTCAGTGAGAGACTCCTTGCCTCCCCGTGGGTAAAGATGGCGGCAGTGAGAAAAGAGGCGTTAAGCGGCAGGATAGTGGTGCGCGTGGAGGAGAGGAAACCCTTCGTGATAATAAAAAGAGATGGGGTAATGTGGCTGGCCTCCAGGTCCGGCAGGCTTCTTGAGCCTGTAAAGGCGGGCTCAGTGCCTTTCCTTCCCGTTATTGTAGCGGATGTGAAGAACTATCCGGATACCTTGAGGGAGGGCATTCTTCTGGCCAGACGGCTTAAAGACCGCGGATATTTTTCCCGCCCGGTCACGATACTTGCCAATGCCGCTCCTGAAGACCTGTCCATGCAGGACGGGGATGTGAAAGTGCTCGTGGGCTTTGGCGGTTACAACCAGAAACTAGATAAGCTGGCCGAACTTGAGAGCGAGATACAAAAAAGGAATATCAGTGCCAGCTCGATAGACTTGAGGTTCGCGAACCGGGTAATAGTGACGCCTGTAACGGAGACCATCGTAAAGTGATGGTCCCCATTAAAAAAAGTCTGGTAAAAAAAGGCGGAGGGGAAAAATTTTGAAAGGGCGGTACATCGCCGGCATAGACGTGGGTTCCACGAAGATATGCGTAATGGTGGGACGCGCCGGACGGGAAGGGCTTGATATAGTCGCGGCGGGAACGGTGCCGTCGCAGGGGTTGAGAAAAGGGGTCGTCATTGATATCGATGAGACCGCCAACTCAATAAACATGGCCCTCAGAGAGGCCCGGTCCGCCTCCGGCATAGATATCGGGAGCGCATATGTCGGGATCTCCGGCAGCCATATTAAGAGCGCCGAGAGCTACGGGGCCACGGGAATAAGGGAAAAAGAGGTCCGGCAGGCGGACATAGAACGGGTGATAGACGCTGCAAGCGCGATATATGTGCCCCTGGACAGGGAAGTCCTGCATGTGCTTCCCTCCGAGTTCATCATAGACGGGCAGGACGGCATAGCCAGGCCCTTGGGTATGGCCGGAGTAAGGCTGGAGGTCAAAGTCCAGGTACTGACCGCCTCCCATGCGGTGCTTGAGAACCTGGAACGCTCACTCGATCGCGCCGGCCTCAAGGCCACGGAAATGGTCTTCCAGCCCCTGGCAAGCGCGCTTGCGGTGTTGAAAGAGGACGAGCTTCAGCAGGGGGCCGTGCTTGTGGACATGGGAGGCGGCACGACCGATGCGGCCCTTTTCAAAGGGGGCACGCTCCGCTGGGCGGGCGTTATACCGGTTGGGGGCGCCAATACGACAAATGACATCGCTGTGGGACTGAAACTCCCGCAGAAAGAGGCTGAAAGACTGAAGAGGCACTACGGCGCGGGGCAGGAGAAGGTCAACCTCTTTGAAACGGAAGAGAGCATCGAGGCCAGGAGCATGAGCGGGAAACCCAAGCAGATATCCCAGCCGGAGCTTGCGAGGATCATACGGATGCGCATGGAGGAGCTTTTCGAACTCCTCAAAACGGATGTTGAGCCCCAGATCATAAAACACCAGCCGCTTTGCGCCGTTATAACGGGAGGCGGCAGCCAGATGAGGGACATCGCGGGCATGGCGGAAGGGTGGTTGGGTATTCCCGTACGGACCGGCTTTCCGGAGCGGGTGCGCAGCACCGTTTTGAGGGAGACAGTAAGAGACCCCCAATATGCGGCGGCCGCGGGGCTTCTGCTTTATGGGCTGGAGAGAGAGGGCGGGGACCTCATCAGGGAAAGCCCTTTAGCGGAGTCGCTGGAGACGGTAAAAAGGACGATGGCCGAGCAGGGCCGCGCGCTGGCCAGGAGATTATTTGGCAGGATGCGCCGCTTCCCGGCGGAGGGCGCTTAAACGGATCGGAATTAAAGGATTTTCTATTTTAAATAAATTTTTAAAAAGGTTAAAAATAAAAAAATTTTTGAAAGGAGAAGGAAAAGGCAATGTTCGAACTCGAGGAGATGAAAAGCGAGATGGCCAGGATAAAAGTAATAGGTGTGGGCGGTGCGGGCGGCAATATGCTCAATAACATGATCTCGTCCAACCTTAAGCACGTGCAGTTCGTGGCGGCCAACACTGACGCGCAGGCCCTGGGGGTCTCGCTGGCATCGAGAAAGATCCAGCTTGGGGAGGCTGTAACTCGCGGGCTGGGAGCGGGTTCGAAACCGGACACCGGCAAGCAGGCGGCCCTTGAAAGCCGGGATGAGATAATGGAGGCCCTGAAGGGAGCCGACATGGTGTTCATAACGGCGGGCATGGGAGGAGGCACCGGGACCGGCGCTTCACCCGTGATCGCCCAGGCCGCAAAGGAAACCGGCGCGCTTACGGTTGCCGTTGTCACCAAGCCCTTTTTCTATGAGGGAACGGCAAGAAGGCACAACGCGGAGGCCGGGATCAAGGAACTGGAAAAAAGCGTGGACACCCTCATAGTGATACCAAATGACAGGATAAGCTATGTCGTGGACAAGGGGACTAGCCTTCTGGAGTCCTTCGCGCGCGCCAACGACGTGCTCAGGCAGGCAGTGCAGGGAATATCGGACCTCATCGTGGTGCCCGGGCTCATCAACCTGGACTTTGCCGATGTGCGGACGATCATGCAGGACGCCGGCAATTCGGTAATGGGCATGGGGTCGGACTCCAGCGCAAAAGAGGCCACCAAAAAAGCCATCACCAATCCCCTGCTGGAAAACTCCTCCATCGAGGGGGCAAGGGGGATACTTGTCAATATCACAGGCGGACCGGGATTGTCTCTTAAGGACGTGGAGGAGGCGGCCAGCCTGGTGTACGATTCCGCTCACCCGGAGGCAAATATAATTTTTGGCGCGGTCATAGACCAGGAGATAGAAGCGGAATGCCGTGTCACGGTCATCGCGACCAGCTTCGCTCCAAAGAAGCAGAAAATGGAGATCCCGGTGAAGAAATGGGCCCCGCCCGCCCCCGCTGCCGCGCCCAGGGAGATGCCTGCCTCGCTGAAAGGCTCCCAGAGGATCCTGGCAAAATCACTCAATGCCGCGCCTCAGAACGGGCAGGAGGAAGAGAAGCCCGCGGTGGAGATGAGCTACGAGGACCCGTTCGATATCCCCACCTTCCTGAGGAAAGAGAAATTTACGCTCCCTAACGGGTGAAAATAAAGATCTTTCCCACCGTAGCGGGGCCCCTTTTCCCCCAAAGGGGCCCCACCCTCCCACTCTTTTTCCAATGACGGAGCAAAACCCGTCTTGAAATTTAAATGAAGAGGCCCGCTTTTTTTAGGGCCTGCCCCCATTAATTTAAGGGCGGAGAGGGCGGGTAAAACACTAAAGTTTCCGTTTGACATTTGATTCGATGTATGCCATATTTACTGCATCGGAGCTTTCGACAAATAAGGGCTCAAGGCTCGATGAGAGATCATTTGCAGCCGGTTTTATTTGCAGATCCGAAATATTATTTTTCCTTAGGAGGAAGTAGCAGATGTCGAGTGGTTCAGTAAAATGGTTCAATGAGGCTAAAGGTTTTGGGTTTATCACCACGGATGACGGCAAGGACGTATTTGTCCACTTTTCAGCAATCTCCGGTGAAGGTTTCAAGACCCTTGGCGAAGGGGACCAGGTAAATTTTGACATCGAGATGGGTCCCAAGGGCCCCAGGGCTGTCAACGTCGTAAAGGTCTGAAAAAAGAAAAAAACCTCTACCGAAAGCCCCCGGCCTTCCGCCGGGGGCTTTTTTTTTGGGTGCGCCCGGCACGGGCGCATGCTTGACGGTGAAAGTCCGTTACGGAGGTTGATAGCACCAACCGTTAGCCAAAGGCAAGGGTGTCCATCGTGAG
>JAJYJB010000113.1 GCA_021789735.1 Nitrospirota bacterium | reverse complement strand
ACCTGATAGCGCCCATCGCGATGGAGGAGGGCCTCAGGTTCGCCATCAGGGAGGGCGGCAGGACGGTCGGGGCCGGCGTCGTCACGGAGATACGGGAATGAGGACAATCCTTCTTTTACAGTGCGTGGAGTGCAAAAACAGGAACTACTCCACGATGAAGAACAAGAAAAACACCCCGGACAAGCTGGAGATAAAGAAGTATTGCAGGCATTGCAGAAAGCACACTTCTCACAAGGAGACAAAGGCGTAGCAAGTGGATAGGCCAGTAGCTCTAATTGGCAGAGCATCGGACTCCAAATCCGAGGGTTGGGGGTTCGAATCCCTCCTGGCCTGCCAAAATCCTTTTCCCAAGGGGTCATTTTAACAGGCATGCAGAAGTTCAAACAGTTTCTACACGAGGTCAAGGTCGAGATGAAGAAGGTGGTTTTCCCCACCAGGGAAGAGCTCCTGGGGTCTACCCAGGTCGTCATAGTTTCGGTCCTGATGATATCCGCGTTCCTGGGAGTGATTGATTATGTGCTCTCCAGGATCGTCCGGGCCTTTTTGAGGTTTTGAACATGGCCAAAAAATGGTATGTGGTGCATACGTATTCGGGGTTCGAGGAGAAGGTGAAGACTTCGGTGGAGGACAAGGTCAAGCGCCTGGGGCTCGAGGAGAAGATTTCCCGGGTGATGATACCGACCGAGCGCGTCATTCAACTGAAGGCGGGAAAGAAGCAGGAGGCGGAAAGGAAGTTCTACCCTGGTTACATACTTGTGGAGATGGAGCTTGACGACGAGACGTGGCACCTTATAAAGAGCATCCCGCGGGTGACCAGTTTCGTCGGGGGCACCAGGCCGGTGCCTGTTGACGAGGAAGAGGTGGAGATGATAGTCCAGCAGTTGGAGAAGGGCACGGCCGCCCAGGTCAAGATGCAGTTCGAGCAGGGCGACGTGGTGAGGATCATAGACGGTCCCTTCACCAATTTTAACGGCTACGTCGAGGAGATAGACATCGATCACGGGAAGTTGAAGGTCATGGTGAGCATCTTTGGCCGGCAGACGCCGGTCGAGCTGTCTTTTTTCCAGGCGGAAAAATCCTGAAGGGCGTTTCCCGGTTTAAGGAGGTTTCATAATATATGGCAAAAAAGGAAGTGGCGGCAATGGTCAAGCTTCAGATACCCGCGGGCAAGGCCAATCCCGCGCCCCCGGTCGGTCCGGCGCTCGGTCCCCACGGGGTGAACATAATGGAGTTCTGCAAGGCATTTAACGCCCAGACGGCTCCCATGGGAGATACCATCGTGCCCGTCGTCCTCACCATTTACGCGGACAGGACCTTCACGTTCATATTGAAAACCCCGCCCGCGGCCGAGCTTATAAAAAAGGCCGCAGGCATTCTGAAGGGCTCCGGCACGACCGGCAAGGAGAAGGTGGGCAGGATTACCGGTGCCCAGGTGATGGAGATCGCCAGGACCAAGATGCCGGACTTGAACACCGGTTCCATCGAGAGCGCGGAGAGCATGATAAAGGGGACGGCCAGAAGCATGGGTGTCGAGATCGAATAAGGGGGTTCCACTTAAAAACGGAAAATGAGCGGCAAGAAATTTGAAACAGCACTTGAAAATTATGAAAACGGGAAGGAATACAGCCTTAAAGAGGCCGTGGAGATAGTGAAGAAAAACGCCTATGCCCGGTTCGACGAGACGGTGGAGCTTGCCGTCAGGCTGGGTGTGGACCCCAAGAAGAGCGACCAGATGGTCAGGGGCACGGTGCTCCTGCCAAACGGCACGGGCAAGACCGTCCGGGTGGTCGTCTTCGCCAAGGGGGAAAAGGAAAAAGAGGCCCTCGATGCGGGGGCCGACTACGCGGGCGCCGAGGAGCTTGTGGAAAAGATACGGCAGGGCTGGTTCGATTTCGACAAGGCCGTCGCCACCCCTGACGTGATGGGGCTTGTGGGCAAGCTGGGAAAGCTTCTGGGCCCCAGGGGGCTCATGCCGAACCCGAAAATGGGCACCGTCACCTTCGACGTGGCGAAGGCCATAAAGGAGATAAAGGCCGGCAAGGCGGACTTCAAGGTGGACAAGGCCGGCAATATACATATGGTCGTGGGCAAGGTCTCGTTCAGCGGGGACGCCCTGGCCGAAAACGCCCTGGCCGCCGTGGATTCGCTTGTGAAGGCCAAACCGGCCACGTCCAAGGGAAAATACCTGAAAAAGGTCGCCATCGCCTCCACGATGGGCCCGGGGGTGAAGGTCGATGTCTCCACGGTGAGCAAGCAGTAAAAAATAAAAACGGTCCCGCCTTGCGGGACTCATGTTTATATCGGTCAGGGACAGCAGGCGAATGGGGGAGTTAAATTTTGATCCCGATGAAAATTCTTAATTGTCCCGCGCCCAAAAACAAAAATCTGTTGCGGATGGATGCGGGGCTGCCTGCCGAGACGTCCTTCTCATGGTCTCTGGGAAAGGAGGGATATGAACAGGAGTGAAAAAGACAAGGCTATCCTTGAGCTGAAGGAGAGTTTCGGAAAGGTCAAAGGCGCGGTCGTCACCCACTATAGCGGCATGACGGTGGCCGAACTTACCGAGCTTCGGTCCGTCCTCAAGGCCGATGGCGTTACCTTCAATGTTGTGAAAAACACCCTTGCCAAAAAGGCCGCCTCCGGCACCCCCATGGAATGCGCGCAGGCCGCCTTCCAGGGGCCCGTGGGCCTGGCCCTGGGTTATGAGGACGCCGTTGCTGTCGCCAAGGGGATAATCAGGTACGCCTCGAAGAACGAGAAGCTCAAACCTGTCGCGGCTGTCGTGGAAGGCCAGCTTGTGGATGCGGCGGAGCTTAAATCCATCGCCGCCCTTCCGTCCCGCCAGGTGCTTCTTTCGATGACGGCCGGGGCGCTTTCCGCCCCGCTGGCGAAGATGGCCGGCGCTCTTGGCGCCACGGTGTCCGGGCTGGGCCGCGCTTTGGGCGCCCTTCTGAAAAAGAAGGAAAGCCAGGCGGCGTAGGATTTTTGTTTTTTGAAAATAAAGACAAAAGGTTCTTAATACAGAAGGAGGATTTGGCATAAGATGGCGACGAAGGAAGAAGTATTCCAGTTCATAGATAACATGACGGTCCTTGAGATGTCCAAGTTCGTAAAGGAATTCGAGGAGCGCTACGGCGTTACCGCCGCCGCGCCGGTGGCCATGGCCGCAGTACCGGCCGGAGGCGCTGCCGCGGCAGCACCCGAGGTCGAGGAAAAGACGAGCTTCGATGCGATACTGGCCACCGTCGGCGACAAAAAGATACAGGTGATCAAGGTCGTCAGGGAGCTTACGGGCCTTGGCCTCAAGGAAGCGAAGGAACTTGTGGACACCGCGCCCAAGCCCGTAAAGACCGGCGTATCCAAGGAGGAGGCGGCCACTATCAAGGCGAAGCTCGAGGAGCAGGGCGCGACCGTCGAAGTAAAATAGGAAAGAGAAAAACAGAAGAAAAAAGCTGAAATAAAGCAGAACTAAAAGGCTAAAAATAAAGAGCAGAACCTGTCTCAAAATTGATTCTGAAGCGAGGGACAAGAGCAGCGCGGCGCTCAAGGGTTTCCCCTTGGCGCAGTATGCCTTGATGCCGGTCTCTTCTGCCCCAAAAAGCCTGCGGCTTTTAGGGGACCCCTTTGCAGCCGGAAGCGATTTTGGGACAGGTTCTAAGCAAGGAGAAGCATGGCAAGGATTTTACGAGAAAGGCTGAATTTCGGAAAGGTCCCGCCGATAATAGGGGTGCCTCATCTTATAGAGACCCAGTTGTCGTCTTACGCGGAGTTCCTTCAGAGCGATGTCCCCGCGGAAGAGCGGAGGGACACCGGGCTCCAAGCGGCCTTCAAGAGCGTGTTTCCGATATCGGATTACAACGAGACGGCCAGCATTGAGTACCTGGGCTACAGCACGGGAGAGCCAAAATTCAATCCGAGAGACTGCCTTCAGAAGGGCATTACCTATGCCGCCCCCCTCAAGATAAAGGTCAGGCTGAACATCTTTGAGACGATGGGCGAGCAAAAAAGGCTCAAGGAGGCCCGCGAGCAGGAGGTCTACATAGGGGAGATTCCGCTCATGACGGAGACGGCCACCTTCATCATCAACGGCACGGAGCGGGTCGTCGTCAGCCAGTTGCACCGCTCGGCGGGGGTATTTTTCAGCCATGACAAGGGCAAGACCCACGCAAGCGGCAGGCTCCTTTATTCCGCGAGGGTCATACCCGCCAGGGGGTCCTGGCTGGATTTCGAGTTCGACACGAAGGACCTCCTCTATGTGAGGATAGACAGGCGGAAAAAGCTGCCTGCCACCATAGTGCTCAAGGCCCTGGGCTACACCAACGAAGACCTCCTGAAGACCTTCTATCCGGTTGAACGGATAATAAACCGCGATGGAAAGCTCGGCCGCGCCATAAGCGAGGTCCTGGTGGGCATGAGGGCGCCCGAAAACATCGAAATACCGCAGACCGGCGAGCTTGTGGTGAAGGAGGGGGGCAGGATCACGAGGGCCGCCTTGAAGAGGCTCCAGATGGCGGGCCTTGCAGAAATCTCCCTTAACAGGAAGGAGCTGAAGGGCAGGATAACGCTCAAGGACATCGTGGACCCGGAGACCGGGGAGGTGATCGTGGAGAGCAACGAGGAGATCACCGAGGAGGCCCTGGAGAGGATACTCAAACTGGGCATCCCGGAGCTTGACCTGCTATTCATAGACAACATCCATTACCTGCCGTCGCTCCGGGACACGCTGCTTACGGACAAGGTCAGCACCGAAGAAGACGCCCTCATAGAGATATACAAGAAACTCAAACCTGGGGAGCCGCCAACGATAAGGGACGCAAGGGAGCTTTTTAACGGGCTCTTCTTCGACCCGAAGAGGTATGACCTCTCTCCCGTGGGAAGGCTCAAGATCAACAAGCGCCTGGGCATAGAGGTGCTCCTGGCGACCCAGGTGCTCACGGACAAGGACATAATCGAGATCGTCCGCTACCTGCTGCAGCTCAGGGCCGGAAAGGGCGAGGTCGATGACATCGACCACCTGGGAAACCGCAGGATAAGGGCGGTTGGGGAGCTTATTGAAAACCAGTTCAGGATCGGGCTTGTGAGGATGGAGAAGGCGATCAAGGAGAAGATGACCCTTACCGACCT
>JAJYJB010000035.1 GCA_021789735.1 Nitrospirota bacterium | reverse complement strand
CACAATCATCACCGTGTTACTGTCAGAGTTGAAGGCCTCATTGGAGAAACGCGATGGGCTGATTCTGGAATTGTCTCGCGCCAAGGAAGGACTTGAGCGCGGAAAGATGGAACTGGTGCGGTCCAACGCGGACCTTTTTCAATTTGCCAGGATTGCCGCGCATGATTTGCGATCGCCGCTTAACACGGTAGGGAGTTACCTTTCCCTGCTTGAACGCAAGTATGGCGCCGTGCTGGACGAAAAGGCGCACGAATACATATTCGCCGCCAGGGCCGGCATAAAAAGGATGGACCAGCTTGTTTCAAGTCTGCTGGATTTGGCCAGGATTGATGTGCCGGAGAGAAACTTTTCTCCGGTGGACTGCAATGTTGTCCTCAAACAGACGCTCTCTAACCTCACCGCTGACATAGCGGAAAGCCGGGCCCGCATCGATGTCAGGACCCTTCCTGTCCTGAATGGGGACCCCGCCCAGCTTGTTCAGCTGTTTCAAAATTTGATAAGCAACGCCATAAAATACAGGAGAGCCGGCATCCAGCCTGTTATATTGATCTCGGCCGAATCGCGGAGCGATGAATGGATATTCAGCGTCAAGGACAATGGCATCGGGATAAGACAGGAGGCCCTGGAGAGCATCTTCGAGCCTCTCAAACGGCTCCATACTGAAACCGATTACCGAGGCACCGGCCTCGGCCTTTCCATCTGCAGAAAGATTGTAGAGAGGCATGGCGGGAAAATATGGGCAGACTCCGCCCAGGCAGATGGTTCAACATTCTCATTCACAATGCCTAAAAAATAAAACTATTTTTCAGGTCCAAAAGCCCGCGCCGCTGGAGGACCTGGTTTGTGAGGTTTGATATCTTCCATTTTCTCCCCAGGCCTTGCTGTATGAAAATAAAGCCTTTGCCCTGTGAATGCAAAATCAAGTGGCTTCATCATGGTGCAGCCGTCCGGGCCGATGGTGCCAAGGCGGCCTACATGAGAGGTCTTTAGCAGGTCGATGAGCGCTGCCATGTCCTTGATCTCTTAAAAGGGATGCGAAATGATTCTACCGGCAGGACGTAACCCCTTGATTTATGGCGGAGAGGCAGGGATTCGAACCCTGGGTGGAGTCGCCCCCACAACGGTTTTCGAGACCGCCCCGTTCAACCGCTCCGGCACCTCTCCATTTCAGGAAGCAGAAAAAACTGGCTGCGAACGGCAGGCAGGATGCAGTGCGCAGTCCCGCCTTTTTTGCCTCCCGCAATCAGTAATTATAGCAGAGTCTTATCCTCTTTTCGCAGCAAAAAAACCCTTGAGCAGCCGCACGCATTCATCCTCCATCACGCCGGAGACCACCTCCACCCGGTGATTGAGCCTGACGTCCCTGGGTATGTCAAAGAGGCTGCCGGCGGCCCCGCCCTTGGAGTCCCTGCAGCCGTATATCAGGCGGCCCAGCCTCGCGTTCACCATGGCCCCCGCGCACATGGGACAGGGTTCCTTGGTGACAAAGAGCGCGGCCCCCTCAAGCCTCCAGGAGCCAAGCTTCCCTGCGCCTTCCCTCATGGCCAGTATCTCCGCGTGGGCGGTCGGATCGTTTTGCTGCTCGCGCATATTGTGGGCGCAGGCCAGGACCTCGCCGCCCAGAACGAGCACCGCGCCCACGGGCACGTCCCCCGCGGCCCAGGCCTTTTTCGCCTCCTCAAGGGCAAGCATCATGTAATGCGAAATATCCGGATTTTCTTTGCCTGTAAAAAGACCCGTCATGACGCAATTTTTTTAAAAAAACTTTTGTTCAGATATAGGAGAGCCAGCGCGCGTGTTTTTTGTTTTTGCTCTGGCCTTTTGCGGCGGAGAAGAAGATTTCCTGCAGTTTTTTGGTTATCTCGCCAGGCTTGCCCGTACCAAGCGTCCTTCCGTCCAGCTCCTTTATCGGGGTGATCTCGGCAGCGGTACCCGTAAGGAACGCCTCCTGCGCTATGTATATCTCGTCCCTGGTGAAGCGCTCCTCCCGGACCGTAAGCCCGGCCTCACGGGCGAGCTCCATCACGGTGTCGCGCGTGATGCCCTCGAGTATGGAAGTAAGAGGGGTCGTCTTTATCACTCCGCCGCGCACAATAAATATGTTGGCCCCGGTCGCCTCGGAAACGTAACCCTCGGTGTCCAGCAGGATCGCCTCTTCGTACCCGAGCATGAGGGCCTCCTGTTTGGCAAGCTGCGAGTTCACGTAATAGCCGCTGACCTTGGCCATGGACATGTTCGAGTTCACGTGGCCCCTTATGAAAGAGGATGTCTTGGCGCGTATGCCGTTTTTAAGGCCGTCCTCTCCAAGGTAAGCCCCCCAGGGCCAGACCGCGATGACCACGTTCACCGGCGCGCCGGCAGGGGAAACGCCCATCACGCCGTACCCATAATAGGCAAGCGGCCTTATGTAACACTCCCTGAGCCCGCTTGACTTCACCGTTTTTATAATCGCATCGGCGATCTCCCGGCGGGTAAAGGGTATCTTCATGCCGAAGATATGGGCGGAGTCGAAAAACCTGTTGACGTGCTCCTCCAGCCTGAAAACGGCCGTGCCTTTTTCCGTGTCATAGCAGCGGATGCCCTCGAAGATGGCGAGCCCATAATGGAGGGAATGGGTCAGGACGTGGACCTTTGCGTCATCCCAGTCAACGAGCTTCCCGTCCATCCATATTTTTTTGCTTTTTTTGAGCATGCGCGTCTATTCTAAAACATCCGTATTCAAGTGGGCAAGGGCCAAAAACAAAAACCTGTTTCCGTGCCTACATCCTCTCGGGAGCGGCAACGCCCAGCATCTGGAGCCCTTCCCGGAGGACAAGCCTTGCGGCCCTTGAAAGCGCGATCCTCGCCAGCGTAAGCCTGCCGTCCTCGGTGACTATCCTGTGCCTGTTGTAGTACGGATGGAACAGTCCTGCCAGCTCCTGCAGATAAAATGTTATCCTGTGGGGCTCCCTCGCATACACCGCGGCCTCGAACACGGCGGGGTACAGGAGGACCTTCTTTATGAGCCTGAGCTCTTCGGGCTCAGCAAGCGCGGAGAGATCGGCCTCCGCGCACTCCGTTTCTCCTGAGGCATCGGAAACACAAAAACCCTTTTCGACGGCATGCCTTAATACGCTGTTTATCCTTGCGTACGCGTACTGCACGTAATACACAGGGTTTTCAGCGGAGGCCGCCTTGGCCACTTCAAGGTCGAAGTCCAGATGGCTGTCGGCCTTCCTTGTCAGGAATATGAACTTGGTCGTGTCCGCCCCGACCTCTTCCATGACGTCTCTCAGGGTAATGAACTCCCCCGCCCTCTTGGACATCTGGACAGGCTTGCCGGCCCTGAGCAGCGAGACCATTTGCACCAGCAGGACCTTCAATCTGTCCTTTTCATACCCCAGCGATTCAAGCGCCGCCTTCACCCTTGGGATATAGCCGTGGTGGTCGGCCCCCCATATGTCTATCAGCTCGTCGTAGCCCCCGTCCACCTTCTTTTTGTGGTAGGCGATGTCCGAGGCAAAGTAGGTGTATTTGCCGTCGTTTTTAATTATGACCCTGTCTTTTTCGTCTCCGAACTCCGTTGCCCTGAACCATGTGGCCCCTTCCTGTTCATAAATGAACCCCTTGCCGCGCAGATATTCGAGCGCCTTTTCCACCTCCCGCCGGTCATAAAGCTCTTTTTCGCTCTGCCAGGTATCGAATGTGACCCCGAAGGCCGCCAGGTCCGCCTTTATCAGGGCAAGCATCTGTTTGCAGGCATATTCACTGAAAAAGCCGCTCTGGGGCGGCTCGAATGCGAGCCCCTTGTATCTGTCCGATTCTTCGCGGGCGATCTTTTTTGCGATGTCCTCCACGTAAGCGCCCCTGTAGCCGTCCTCGGGAAAGGGGTGGCCCGCCCCGAATAGCTCCTGGTATTTTGAGAACACGGACTCTCCAAGAAGGGACATCTGCCTGCCCGCGTCGTTTATGTAATATTCCTTTGTAACTCTGAAGCCCGCGGCGGAAAGCAGGTTTGCGAGCGCCGCGCCCAAAGCTGCGCCCCTGCCGTGGCCAAGGTGCAACGGGCCCGTGGGATTGGCGCTTACGAACTCCAGCAGTATCGTTCTTCCCTTCCCGATGTCCTTCCCGGCAAGGAGTCCTTTGCCCCTCCGCAAAAACCCGGACAATGACCTGTAAAGCGACTCCTTTTTCATGGTGAAATTGATAAAGCCCGGGCCGGCCACCTCTATCTTTTCAAAATCGTGGCCTGCCTTTATATTTTCTATGATCTCTTCAGCTATCTTTCTGGGCGGCCTTCTTAATTGCTTTGAAAGAGACATCGCAACAGGAGTGGAAAGGTCGCCAAGGGCCTCGTCCCTGGGCACTTCAACCTCTATCCTCTCCGGCGCGGAGACCCCCATTTCGCCCAGCGCTTCGGCAATGATCTTGCGGACGGTTTCCATCATAAGGAAATAAGTTTAAATTCCACGGTCATTAATGTCAAACTTTTGCCCGGTATTTGACAGACGGTATCCCCGGGAGGAAAATAAGAAACGATGCGTCGATTTTTCATTTTCCTTCTTGCGGCCTTCCTTATGGCGCTTCAACTGCCGGCGGGCGCCGTTCAAAAATATCAAAGGCCGGGCAGGGAGCCAGGGGTCAGAAACGCCTTCCCGGTCAGCGAAAAAAACGGAAATACCCTGATAGGCACGCTGCTCACGCATGTCATCAGGAACTGTGAATCGCTCATAGGGCTGGCCCGCGCATATGACGTGGGCTACAACGAGATAACCGGCGCGAACCCGGGCGTGGACCCATGGCTGCCGCGGCCCGGGACGGTCATAAAGATACCGTCTTTAAAGATACTGCCCGATGCGCCGTACCGCGGGATAGTTGTGAACGTCGCGGAGATGAGGCTTTATTATTATGTAAGGAAGAAAGGCCGCCTTACTGTCTATACATACCCGGTGGGCATCGGCATGGAGGGGTTTAACACCCCTCCCGGGGCTTACCGGGTCGTGCAGAAGATAAAAAACCCTGCCTGGTACGTCCCCGCTAACATAAGGCAGGAGGACCCCCAGCTTCCCCCTTACATACCTCCGGGCCGGAACAACCCTATGGGGCTCTTCGCGCTCAGGCTGTCCAGGCCCACTTACCTCATACATGGGACCAACAAGCCTTTCTGCGTCGGCCGCATGGCAAGCCACGGCTGCATGAGGCTTTACAATAGAGACATAAAACAGCTGTTTGCAATGGTGCCGGTAAATACGCCGGTCAGGATCATATACCAGACCGTGAAAGTAGGCGAAAGAAACGGCGACATCTATGTGGAGGCGCACAAGGACTACCTCCACAAAGAGGAAGACCCGTATGAGGTCATAGCCCGCTGGGTGCTTTTAAATTGGAACTACCATCCGATAGACGGGAAAAAATTGAGGGAAGTCCTGAAAGACAGGACGGGGATTCCCGTGGATATCACGGACAATCCCCGCCGCTGAAGCCCGACAACACAAAAAGAACAAAAAACTATTTCCTCTGGCTCAGCCTGAACGCCTTTTCGCACTTCTTGGCCGCTCTTTCGCACTTCGCCTCGGCCGCTTCGGCCTTTTTCGCCGCCGCCTCCGCCTTGGCTGCGCTGTCGCTGGCAGAGCTCTGGGCTTCTTCCGCCATCTTTTTTGCGTCCGCCACGTCGCTCTTCAGGGTTTCGATGTCCGCATTCTGGCTGCCCATCTTCTGTTCCAGGTCCGCTACCTTTGTTTCCATGGCGTCAAGGCGGCTTTCAACCTTTGCAAGCCTGTCGGACAAAGGCTGGGTCTGCGACAGCACAAAGGTCTTGCTGGCGCAGCCGGCAAGAAAGAGGAACATCGCCAAAACCACAAGCGGCATCGAGACCAAAAGTCTTTTCTTCATTTGCTGCCTCCTTTTGAAAAAACCGGGTTTTTAAAAATGACGGCCTTTTGCAAAAAACCATAGAATTCACTTTTTTGTACTGGGAAGGCGTAAATGAAAAGCTCCCAAGAAAATTATAGGACCAATTGCCCCGCTTGGCAATTTATCCGCGCAGGCCGCGTCGGGCCTTTTGTGTTATCATGAGTCAGATAATGGAGAGTTATATTCTCGGCATGAGCGGCGCAAGCGGGCAGATCATCGGGGTAAAGCTCCTGCGGGAACTCCTCGGGCGGGGCCTTGACGTGCACCTCGTGATATCGGAGCACGCACTTGGTGTGCTTGCACAGGAAACCGGCCTCCGGGTCTGCCGGGAGAAGGCCCGGGACGAAGAAACATTGCGCGGTGGAGTAAGCGGGGGAAGGCTTTTCCAGTACCGGCAGGAGGAGATGGAAGCCCCTGTAGCAAGCGGCTCTTTCAGGACGAAAGGCATGTTCATCGCCCCCTGCTCCATGAAAACGCTCTCCGCAGTGGCTTGCGGATATGCTTCCAACCTGCTCGAAAGGGCGGCCGACGTGACCATAAAGGAGGGACGCAAACTGGTCCTGTGCCCCAGGGAGATGCCCTTCAGCGCCATACATCTTGAGAACATGCTTAAGCTGGCCAGGGCCGGCGTATCCGTGGCTCCTCCCGTCGCGGCTTTTTATAACGGGCCCAAAACCCTTGAGGACATGGTGGATTTTTTTACCGGGAAGCTGCTCGATTCCGCCGGGATAGAAAACGAGACGTTCAAAAGATGGCGGTAAGGATTTTTGTTTTTTGTCCCTCATATGATGCTTGTCATGTATTCCCGGCTGAAAACCTGTTATAACTAGATCATGGCTAAAGACAGTTGTCCGGGAAGCCGGGAGATCAGGGAGCCTTACCCGGAGGAGGTCCGGTGCAGCCACTGCGGCGCGCAGTCCGAGATATGGTCTGACGAGCCCGAAACCCAGTGCAAGGGGTGCGGAAAGACCATCTCAAGGAATATGGGCTACAACTGCGCCTTGTGGTGCCCTGCGGCAAAGCAGTGCATCGGCCAGGAAAAATACTCCAGGCTCATCAAGGCGATGAAAGGGCAGCCGAAGGCGGACTAGAGCGCCGGGCTCTGCGGCCGGCGTCCTTTTCCCAAGGCGGTTTTTTATCCCCCGAGCTTGGCTATCTCGTGCCGGATAGCGGCCGCGTCGGGGGCCGAGGGGCTCTGCTTGAGGTACGCCTTGAACATCGCTGCCGCCTCTTTTTTCTTGTGCAGGTCGTAAGCAAGGACCACTCCCATGTTCCGCAAGGCAATTGCGTGGTCGGGATTTACCGCGAGGACCTTCTTGTACTCCTCTATCGCCTTCAAAGGCTGGCCTATGTTCCTGTAGCAGGTGCCCATGTCCACCCTCACGTCCTGGTCCTCGGGGTCAAGTTTCAATGCGGCATGATACGCCTTTATTGCATCCGGGTACCTTCCTGAATCCATGGAGGCATTGCCCAGATCTATCCAGGCCCTCAGGTTCTTCGGGTCTTGGCTTACAACCACTTTGAGCACACTCAACTGGCTGTCTTCACCCACCTGAGACCCCGCGTATCCATATTGGCCGCCCTGGCTTTGCTGTTGTCCGCTGTTTCCGCTTTTCTGGCAGGCAAAGAGCAGAGAGGCCGGTATCATGAGGCTAAGAATGAGCAATTTCCTCATCGGTCAAAATCCTCCTCTCCGGCTTGGAAGCATAGCAGCTATTTTACATAATTTGTATATTTTTTGTAGAAATCGTAGGCCCTGCAAAGCAAAAGAGGATTTTTGCAACAATTGACTATAAATAACCGAACCGCTATAATAAAAACAGCCTTACCTGAGATGTACCCTCCCAACTCGATAAGGCTTGGCCTGGGGAATACCCCATTCCCCGGGCTTTTATTTGGCTTTTATTTATTGGTTTTTAAATGGGATTTTATTCGCCATCTTCCAGGGAAATTGCTTCCACAAGGCAATTTTCGGCGGCCGCCTCGCAGCAACCCGAAAATTCACAACCCTCCGGGTCCATGACCTCCGCCTTTCCCAGCTCCTGGTTGAGGTGAAACACAGCCGGGCAAACCTCCTGACAGTTTCCGCAGCCTATGCACTTTTCTTCGTCTATTACAGGTTTCATAATATTTATTATATTACTCTATCGGCCCTCCGTTACTAAAAAAAACCTTCCCGCGGCCCCGGTTCCCTGAAGGGGCGGATAATGGCCAGCCCTGAGACAAAAAGGAGCCCCACGGCGGCGATGGCCGGCCTTTGGGAGCCGGTTGCGTGCGACACAAGCCCGAAGATAAGAGGTCCGGCAATTGCCGAGGTCTTCCCCATCATTGAATAGACGCCAAAATGTTCCGCCTCCCTCCCTTTCGGGACGAACCTCGAAAAAAGCGCCCTGGAAGCCGCCTGTATGCTGCCAAGCCCAAGGCCTGCGACGCCCGCTACGATCCAGAACTGCCCCTTCTGCCTTATGAAGCAGGCTGCAGCTGTCACCAGCACCCACAGGATAAGTGTAATGACTATCACTCTTTTTGGCCCCCAGGAGTCTATCGGCCCCGCCGACGCCACCGAGCCCAGGAAGGCCGTTACCTGCACTGCCAGGTATAGAAAAACAAGCTCCCTGGGAGTAAACCCAAGGCTGACCGTGGCAAATATGCTCGAAAACACTATCACCGTGTTCACCCCGTCCTGGTAAAGAAGATAGGACAAAAGGAAGCTCCGGGACTCACGGTTGCTTATCCACAAACTCTTCAATGTGGAAAGGGCTTTCTTTGTGCCCTCCGCAGCAAACTGCGCGACGCTGCCCTCGGCAGGCGCGTCCCGCGGCAGCAGAAAAAAGGCAGGAAGCGAAAAAACAAGAAAAAATGCGGACACGGAAAGCCATATATGGGGGAAGTTGCCGGCCTTGAGCATTGGGAGCGCTATAAAAAGCGAGCAGATAGCACCGGCGTAGCCAAGGGCAAAGCCAAGGGCTGAAACCCGCCCCCAATATCTCCACGGAGCAAGGTCCGGCAAAAAGGCGTTATAAAACACCAGCCCCCCTTCCCTGGCGGCATTGGCGGCAACTATGAGCAGAAAACCCTCGAAGACGTCGCCCGCCTTCAAAAAAGAGAACATGGCAACAAAAAAAATGCAGATCAGGGTATAAAAGACCAGAAAACTCTTCCTTCTGCCCGCCCTGTCCGCGATGCCACCCGCAAAAGGAGAGCTGATCGCGGCTATAAGCATGCTTAACGATACGGCCCTCCCCCACCACAGGTCGCCCAGGCCCGAGGCGTTGCCCACGATACGGTCCGCGTAAAAGACGGGGAATATCACCGCCGTTATCACCGCCGAATAACTCGCGTTTGCGAAATCGTAAAAACACCATCCCAAAATCACATTTTTTTTCATGGGGCTCGCCTATAATAGCCAATCGGAGACCATTAATGAAAAAAATTATTCGCCACACGGTTTTTCGCTTTTGGATTAAAATAAAACCTGGACTGAAAGGAGAACTTGGTACGGCATGAAGAAAAGTTTTTTTTCTTTTTCCCTTTTTCTGTTCATCGGGTCATTGCTGGCGGCCGCGCCGGCCATGGCGGGAATAAACCTGGGCTTTCACATCGGGGATGGGGGTCTGGACGATTTCTACCTCTCGGCGGGAAACTATTACCGGGTACCGCAGAGGGAGGTTGTGGTGGTGCGGAGGGACATGCCCGAGGATGACGGGCCGGTCGTATTTTTCCTGGCGCGCAGGGCGCACTGTTCCCCGTACAGGATAATCCGCATGAGGCGCATGGGATACAGCTGGTGGCGCATAACGATGGCGCTGCGCCTGAACCCGAACATATTCTACGTCCCGGTGGCTCACGGAAGAGCATACGGCCCCTACGGCAGGGCATACGGGTATTACTGGCACCGGGGGCCCAGGTATCTTACCGACCCGGACATAGTGAACCTGGTCAATCTGAGGTTCATATCCTCCTACTACCACGTACCGCCACGGGAGATAATGGAGCGGAGGGCCCGCGGAGAGGATTTCGCTTCCATTCGCAGGTATTATGCGGAGCACGAAGGCCGGCACAGGGGGGATGACGGCCGCGAGGGACACGACCACGGCCACCGGGACTGGCACGGCCGTGATGGCCGGGAACACGACCACGGTCATTGGGACCACGGCCACGGCAGGGGAGATGACGACTAGCGATGTCCGATGAGCTTCTGGAGATAGTGAACGAGCATGGAGAGGTAACGGGCATTGCCCGCCGCTCCGATATCCACGGCAATCCTGCCCTCATGCACCGGGTTGCCCATGTGCTTGTTTTCAACCGGAAGGGCGAGATACTGCTTCAGAGGCGCTCCATGAAAAAAGACGTGGCCCCGGGATTGTGGGACACTTCGGTGGGCGGCCATGTGGACCCGGGTGAAAGCCCGGAGGCCGCGGCGCTGCGAGAGATGAAGGAAGAGCTGGGAGTGGAGGGGCAGATCGAGTTCCTCCACTCCTACAAGCATTCAAATCCTTACGAGACGGAGCTTGTCTATACTTTCCGCGCAGTTATCGAAAGCGGGTTCAGGTTCGATCCGGAAGAGATAGAGGAGATCAGGTTCTGGGGAATGGATGAGATAAAAAACTGCATTGGGAAGAAAAACATCCTGAGCGGCAACTTCGAGCACGAGATCACGACTTACCTCCAAAAGTTCCGGTAAAAACCTCCCGGCTGTTAAAATTGGGGACCATCTTCCGAAGCTCGAAGACCGCACCGCGGGCGTCCCTCCTTGCGAGATGGTCTTTAAGGGCGCTAATATGGCATTCCAGCTCCTGCTGGCTGGGCACCTTTTCAGGCACTGCCGTCCGGAGCCTTTCAAGAGGGGAAGGGACGATCTTCTCCGTCACATCGAAGAGCTCTTCGTAGAGCTTCTCTCCTGGCCTTAGCCCCGTAAATTCTATCTTTATATCGTCATACGGGACAAATCCGGAAAGCCTTATCATGTTCAGGGCCAGGTCCAGGACCTTTATCTGCTCCCCCATTTCAAGGACGAATATCTCTCCGCCCTTGCCGGCCGCAGCCGCCTCAAGGACCAGGCGGACCGCCTCTTCCGTAAGCATGAAGAACCTCTTCACCTCGGGATGGGTTATCGTTAGCGGTCCGCCCCTGCCAAGCTGTTCCCTGAATATGGGGACAACGCTGCCGTTGCTGCCAAGCACATTTCCGAACCTGACCGTTGTGTAGCGGGTGCGGGAAAAGCTGCCCATCCTCATGGCGAGAAACTCAGCGACCCGCTTGGTGGCGCCCATTACGCTGGTCGGGTTCACCGCCTTGTCCGTGGAGATCATTACGAAGTTCTCCACATGGTGGCGGGAGGCGGCGCAGATAAGGTTCCTTGTGCCAAAGATGTTGTTCCTGACCGCCTCCAGCGGGTTGTTCTCCATCAGCGGCACATGCTTATGGGCCGCGGCATGAAACACTATCTGGGGGGCATGTGTGGAAAAAAGGTGTTCCAGCGTCCCTTCGTCTCTCATGTCTCCAACTACGGATGCCACCTCCGGCGCCCGGCCGACATTGTTTTTAGTTCCGTTTTTTTTCATTGCCATCCGCAGCTCGCCATCTACCGAAAAAAGCCCGTTCTCATATCTGTCGAAAAGCACGAGACTTGCCGGCCTGTAATCCATGATCTGGCGGCACAACTCCTGCCCTATAGAGCCGCCCGCCCCGGTAACGAGCACGGTTTTCCCCCTTATAAGCCCCCTGACCGCCTCGCTTATGGCCCTGACCGGCTCGCGCTGCAGCAGGTCCTCAAGCTGAAGCGCCTTTATTTGAGAGACCGTGACCTTACCATCCAAGATGTCGCAAAGCCCTGGCAAGGTCTTTATCGGCAGGTGGAAGCGCCGGCACTGCTCGAATATCCCGTTTATCGCCTGGTGGCCCGCCCCGGGCATGGCTATCAATATCTCGTCCGGCCTGTGCCGCATTACGGCCTGGGGCAGCTCCACCCTGCCGCCAAATATGGGCACCCCGTGTATCATCAGACCCTTTTTGCATGGGTCATCATCAATGAAACCCACCGGCTCGTGGGCGTATTTGGGGTTGTTCCTCATGTCCCTTACTATCATCTCCCCGGCATCGCCCGCCCCGACCACAAGGACACGCCTGCCTCCTCTTTCTGCACCGTGGGAGTCCTTAATGGTCCTGATTGCCAGCCTTACCCCGCCCTCAAGCATGATAAGGAGCATCCAGTCCAGCATATATATGGAAAGAGGATAGCCCGCCGCGCCAAGAATATATCTGACCAAAAAAGTAAATGTTACGCTGCCAAATGTAACGGTCCTAGCGAGCCTTTTAAGGTCGTTTACGCCAAAATATCGCCAGAGTCCCTTGTACAGGCCTGCCTGCAGGCAGAATACAAGCCTCACACCAAGCAGACAGGGAAGATATTCAAGGAACTGCTTCATATGAGCGGCTGTCATGTGCAGATCGAACCTGAGGAGAAAGGCCAGGAGATCGGCAGCGGCCGCAACGGACAGATGAAGCAGTGTCACGGCTATCCGCCTGTTTTTTACGGTGAACGCCCTGGCCTTCATAATGAGCGCCTTTTACATGCCATATGTTTCCTGCTTTTCCAGCCGGATGGGCCGGACGGAAAAACCGCCGTTTTCCCTCCTATACGGAAAAGGGTCTTCGCTATGAGCTTCAGGTCAGTAAACATGTTTTTGCGGCCGTCCGCATATTCGGACGAAAGCCTTATCTTTTCCGGAAGCACACTGCTTACATAGACATGCTCCCAGTCGGATGAGGCGGCGGCCAAAACCGATTCCTCATCCGCATACCAGATCGACGCCGGGTCCGTGATCCCAGGCCTTGCCCTGAGAAGCCCCTCGTATTCCGGCTTGAAGAGCTCCACGTACTTTTTTATCTCCGGGCGTGGACCGACGAAACTCATCTCCCCCTTCAGGACATTTATGAGCTGTGGGAGCTCGTCTGCCTTGTATTTCCTTAGTATTCTGCCCACCCCTGTGATTCTCTTGTCGCCGCTAATGGTGACGGGGGGCCCGCCTTCGCTTTCGCGCATGCTCCTGAACTTGTACAGTTTGAAAGGCTTGAAATCCCTGCCTATCCTCTCCTGACTGAAAAAGACCGGCCCTACGCCGCCAAAAAACTTTACCATCGCCGCAGCCAGTATAAAGACAGGCAAAAAAAAGACAATCCCGGCAAGGGAAAAAATAATATCGAATGCCCTTTTGGCCATGATTAGCTCTCTTTAAAAAACAAAAACCTTACACATCGGCCTTCCGGAAACAAAAACAGGCCATGCCACCCCTTTTTTCATCATTCTGCGGGCCATTTTTCTGAAGTGTTTTTGCGGACCGTTTTGCCAAAAAAAAGCAAGCTTTTCGGGAAGGCGTTTTAAATAACAGGTGTAAAAATTCATGTTCCTTAAGCAAGTATGTCCTTTACTGCCTTTATCACTCTTTCCTGGTCATCCGGGGTCATTTTTGTATACATGGGCAGGCTTACCGCCTTCTCAAAGGCCTTGAGCGCGTTGGGGAAATCCCCGGGCCCCAGGCCATACCTGCTCCGCCAGTACGGATGAAGATGCAGCGGGATGAAATGGACGCTGCAGCCTATCCCTTTTTTGGCCATCAGCTCTATGAACCTGTCGCGGCCTATCCGGGCACCCGCGGAAAGCCGCATCACATAAAGATGCCATGCGTGAACATCTCCATAGTTCGCCCGTGGCGGAAGGACAACTGGCAGGTCCGCAAGCGCCTCGTTGTACCTGGCCGCCATCTTCGAGCGCAGCCTGTGGAAGCGCCATACCTTCTTAAGCTGGTGTATTCCGATAGAGGCCGCCAGGTCCCCCATGTTGTATTTGAAACCCGGGGCGATCACCTCATACCTCCAGGAGGGGACCTCCGCCCGGTACCTGTCGAACGCGTCACGGCTTATGCCGTGCAGCCTCATTACACGGCAGCGTTCTGCCAATGCCTGGCTCTTCGTCACAACCATCCCTCCTTCGCCTGTAGTGATGGTCTTGGTCGCATAAAAACTGAAGACGGTGGCATCGCTTCCAAGACTTCCAATGAGGGTGTTCCTGTACAATGTCGGGACCGCATGCGCCGCGTCCTCTATCACCTTCAGGCCATGGCGCCTGGCTGTCCTCAACATATCGTCCATTTCGCAGGGCAATCCGGCAAAATGGACAGGGACCACCGCCTTTATGTCCCTTCCGCGGTCCCCCGCCAGATATTCCTCCACCCTGGCGGGGTCCAGGTTCAGGGTGGCCGGGTCTATGTCTACAAAGACCGGGTCCGCACCTAGATAACGGATGACCTCCGCAGTGGCGGTAAAGGTGTAAGGAGTAGTAATAACGGAATCTCCCGGCCCCACCCCCGCGGCCTCAAGCGCAAGGTGCAGGCCGGATGTGGCCGAGTTGACAGCAATCGCCTGAGTGCCGCCTCCGATGAAAGCAGCAAATTCCTCCTCGAAAAGCCTTGTCCTGGGTCCTGTCGTTATCCAGCCGGAACGCAGCGCCGCCACCACCTCAGCTATCTCCTCTTCCCCGATGTCGGGCAGGGCAAAGGGGATGAACCCGCTCATTCCATCCGCCCTCCCGGCGGGCTTTTTTTCAACCTTGAACATTGCGCGCCCCCAGACCGCCCGTATTTTCGCAGCCCTGCCGGCCTTCAAGCCCATCCCCGTTCCTGTAAGACGTGACCTCCCGGCCGCCCGCGGCCTTTAGGACCCCCAGAAAAAAACCGGTATTCGCAAGCAAAAAACTGAACACCTGGGAGGCAACCGGAAGACGGGTTCCTTTCTTCTCAGCCGCATACCCGATGGTTCCGAGGCAATAAAACCCTGCCTGAAAATAAAAAATTGCTTTGTATAAGCTTCCTTCCGAAAGCAGAAGGCAGTTTGCCGCAAAAAGAAACAGCATGAAATACGGGGTGAGCCACCTGAGCGTTCTATGGGAGAGCACCGCGGCAAAAAGCATCGGATGCCTGAACGGGTTAAGAAGAGGCAGGCGGCTGAAAGTGCCCGTAATGTTTCTGAGCGTCATCCTTACGCGGGCCTCAAGCTCACCTTTCACGGTTGACGGGAAGCGGTCATACACAATGGCTCCTTCCTCGTGGACAACCCTGTAGCCCCTGGCCGCCATCTCAAGCGGGATTATGCAGTCGTCGCCATATCTTGACTCAAAAGGCCTGAACAGGTCCTTTCTGAAAGCCATTATCATGCCGGATGCTGTGTGCATGAGCCCAATCCTGCTTTCAAGCCTCCTAAGCAGCATCTCGTACCGCCAGTAAAGCCCCTGGCTCTCCCCTATCGCAGAGCCTCCATCCGGCATCAGCCTGCCGCTTACGCACCCGGTCCTGGGGTCGGCAAAATGCCCGACAAGCGCCTTTAACGCACTTCGTTCGAACCTGCTGTTGGCGTCTGTAAGGACGATGATCTCGCCGTTTGCATGCGGGATGGCCCTGTTTTGGGCAAGGCTCTTGCCCCCCGCCTCGACCTTTATCAGCCGGACTCTTGGCTTCCGTCCGTGGGGCTCTTTTTCCCCATGGCCGGCCATGCCCATTACTATTCGCTCCGTTTCGTCAGTGCAGCCATCCGAGGCAACAAGGATCTCGCAGCGGTCCGCCGGATAATCGAGAGACAACAGGTTTTTTATCCTCTCCCTGACCGCCTGCTCCTCATTGTGCACCGTCAGAAGTATGGTGACAAGCGGGGACCTTGCCAGCCTTTCCCTGTCCCCGCCTTTGCCCCGCGAAAAAACGGCAAGCAGAAGAGGATATCCGGCCCAGGCGTAGACGAGCGTTCCAAGGGAAAGAAAAAAAAGGGCCTTCTCAGGCATATTTCTGTTTTCCCTTTTGCCCTGGCATATACTGGGCCCTGGCGGAAACGGACCCTTTCCTCCACAGCGAGGTGCAGATGATCTTTGACTTGTCGCAGCGTCCGGCGTATTTCCTTGCTATCCCGATGACCTCCTCCATGAGGCCCTTTTTGAGGGTGGTGGGGTCCAGTCCAAGCTCCAGAAGGCATTTGTTCTCGACCGACAGGTCGTTTTCAGAGGCCTCGTTCCGGGGGTTCTCCAGATAGGCAACCGGCGCCCCGGAAAGCCCCGAAACTATCGCTGCCAGGTCCCTTACGCGATGGGTCTCGGTCATCTGGTTTATTATCTTGACGCCTTCCTTTCTGGCCGGCGGGTTCAAGATTGCAAGCTCTATGCAGCGCACCGTGTCCCGGATATGGATAAAGGCCCTGGTCTGCCCTCCCGTCCCGTGGACGGTCAGAGGGTGCCCGATGGCGGCCTGCATCAGGAACCTGTTCAAGACCGTACCGTAATCGCCGTCATAATCGAACCGGTTGATGAGCCGCTCGTCCAGCGCGGTCTGGGGCGTGTTCGTTCCCCATACGATCCCCTGGTGCAGGTCGGTTATCCTCAGAAGGTCGTTTTCCGCGTAATACTGGAACAGCAGGGCATCCTGGCACTTGGTGACATGGTAAATGCTTCCCGGCCTGGGAGGATACATTATCCGGGCCTCTACCTCCCTGGCTCCGTCAAGCATCTTCACCTTCAGATAACCTTCCGGTATCTTTATCCCTGCGGTGCCGTAACCGTAAACCCCCATCGTCCCCAGGTGGACCACGTGGACATCCAGGCCGGATTCGCTGATGGCGCAAAGCAGGTTATTGGTGCCGTTTAAATTATTGTCAACAGTGTACCGTTTCTGCCTGGGAGACTTCATCGAATAAGGAGCGGACCGCTGCTCGGCAAAATGCACCACCGCCTCAGGCGCATATCCCCTGATAAGATCAAGGAGGCGCTCGTACTCCAAAGCAACGTCCAGGTTGGCGAACTGGATCGTCCTGCCGGTACACTCCTTCCACGCCGAAAGCCTGGCCATTACTGGAGCGACAGGGGTCAGGGAGCCGCACTCAAGCTCGTTTTCTATGTTTCTCCGCGAAAGGTTGTCCACAATGAACACGTCATGCCCCTTGCCGGACAGATGAAGGGACGTAGGCCATCCGCAAAAACCGTCTCCACCCAATACCATGATCTTCATAAAATTTTTCCCCTCCTTTTTCTTCCTGAGATTGCTTTTATGCCAGATGCTCCACTATGCTCCGGTACATGGCGTCACGCTGTCTTTCCATCGTGAACTTTTTTGCGGTCTCAAGCCCTTTTTTCCCAAGACGCTCGCGCAGGGCCCTGTCTTCACACAATATCCGGACCGCTTCGGCCAGCGCCTCCGGGTCTCCGGGCGGCACCAGCAGCCCGTTCACGCACCTTTCAACTATCTCCGGAACTCCTCCCACATTGCTCGCAACAACCGGAAGCCCTCTTGCCATTGCCTCATAGAGCACCTTGGGTATCCCTTCCGTACGCGAGGGCAGCACCAGCGCGTCGGCGCTGTCATAGGCTGAAAGCAGCCTCTCTCCTGGCAGGATAAAGCCTGCAAACTCGAAATGCCTGCAAAGGCACGCCTCCGCCACCATCCTTTGCAGCCGCGCCTTCTCTTTTCCGTCCCCGGCCAGACGGAACTTGAACCGGTGGAAGCCCGACCTCACGAGCAGTTGCGCCGCCCGCACCAGGTCTTCCAGTCCCTTCTCGGGAGTGAGCCTGCCCACGGCCAGAAAACTCAGCTCCACGGAGTCCCTGACGATCCTTCTTCTTATCACGTCCCTGCCTGAAACGACCGACGGGTAAACCTTGTGTACGGACCTGCAGCCATTTTTTTTGAAGATGCGCTTCAGTTCGTCCCCCACAACGAACACAACTTCGTCCCTTGCCGTCCTCAGTGAGAACCTCTGTATCATCACGGAGACACCCGTCATGAGCGAGCCCCTGACGCCGGCATAGCCATGGCTTCTGACCTCCTCCACAAGGTTGCTCCTGTAATAGAAAAAGGTTTTTTTACCCTTTTTTTTAAGGAATCTGCCGGCAAGGCCGGCCAGGACTTGCCCCCCTACGATCCATGCCACATCAAACTTTCTCATCTCGCGCTTAAGGCAACGCGCGGTGCCCCTCCATATGAAAGGCAGCTTTTTGTAGAGCTCAAATGTGGTCCTGTAAAAAGGAACGGGGATTATCCTCACCCTTTCATCTTTGATGGAGACATCAAAACGGCCCCTCTCCTTCCTGCTTGGCTTAAGCGGACAAAAAAGCAGCAAGGCGTCCGTCCGCTGCCTGAACGACAGGACAAAATTTATGAAAGGCGCGTTCGTGCTGTAATTTGCGCCGTCAAACCAGAACGGCTGGTCAAGGAGCACCGCCATCCTCAATCCGGCCTCCGCTTGGGGACTTTCTTCGCGCAAACAGATCACTTTCCGATGGATGTTCAGTGGAGATTTAAGGAATAAGTCTTTTTATCAGGTATTCAGCCCGGACGGTTCTGCATGCTTCGCGAGGTGATACCCGCCCCTGATCACCGCTTCCGCTATGGCTGAGAACGTACAGACAAAGGCGATGTACGGTATGGAAAGCAGGAAGCTGCCGTTGAATGAATTTATGCCCAAAGCAAGCAGGCTCAGCAGACAGGCCAGGGAGACTCCCCTGTATAGCCCCACCCTGGATGTCCTGAATATGTGCAGGAACTGTTTGCCAATGCTGAATATAAGAAGCAGGTACAGCCCAAGCCCGATCAGCCCCGTGTCCATCAGGAAATAGCTGTATATGGAATGGACATATGTGCCCTCGCGGAACTTTTGCCCGTTTTCCATCCACAATTTGTCATAAAAGTGGCCTACTCCCAGCCCCCAGATTGGGCTTTTCTCAAACTCCCTGAAGGTGTCGTAGTACTCTATGGACTTCCTCACCAGGGAATAGTCTCCCCCGGAGCGGCCAGCGCCTCTCTGCATCAGCTCCGAAGGGTCTCGGGGGGACCTCAACAGGCTTGCAATATTCTTAATGTCATCGAAGCCCTTGTCCATCCTGCCCTGAAGCAAACCGTTCAGCCCTTTCAATCCCAAAAAAAGCGAAAAAAATACCGCCAGGACTAATACCAGTGGTCTCAAGGCCGATACGATGCTCCGTGACTGCATGAACACGCAAAGCACCGCTCCCAGCGCCGTGGTCAGGATCACGCCCCTTGAAAACGAAAGCGCGACCGCCGCCAGGGCCAGCACCGCAGAGGCGTACAGGTATTTGCGGAGCCGCCTGTGCACATGGTTTAAAAGACACAGACTGAAGAAAAAAAGCACCTGGTGGAAAACCTCGGCAAACCTGATGAACGAGCTTGAAGAGCTCGCCCGCCCCGTACTCTTATACATGTAGGCAAGCTCGGCAAGTCCCCTCAGGCAGACCAGCGCATTTGAGACCATGAAGGCCCATATGAAAACCCGGACCTCCCGGTCGGTTCCAAACAGGTAAACGCCCGCAAAAAAAATGAGATAGTAGCCCAGAAAATGGAGCTGGGAGATGCTGCCCTGCTGCACTGGCGTTCCGTAGAGTGGTGAAATGACGAATGCCGAAAGCCCTGTCCATAACAGAAACCTTGCATACTGGCGGGGAAGGCTCGTACCCCTGGCAGGGGACGGCCTGCCCGCAAACGGTTCAAGAAATACCGCCCCGAGCGCCACCACAAGCAGGATATCCGTTATCATCACGTGGAAACCAAGGACGCCGGCATACAAATGGCCCGCCGTGCCGGAATTGAGGTTCAGGTTCATAATCAAAAAAAAGACGGCGCAGAATATGAAAAAAGACAGCTTCATATCCGGGCCTCCATGGCCTTGTCCATACGCCTGCGACAGGGGATGCCCCCGCTTTCCTTAAGGACGCAGTCAACCGCACGGACTATCCTTTCCGCCGTTTTCCCGTCCCCAAACGGGTTTGCCCAGTCTCTTTTTTTCCCGAGCATCTGCCCAAGGGCCACCAGGATGCCCTCCGGGCTGGTACCGGCAAGGATGTTGCCGCCGACCTCGATGCTCTCCGGACGCTCGGTGTTCTCACGCATGGTGACACAAGGCACCCTTAAAACGCAGGCCTCTTCCTGTATACCTCCGGAGTCGGTAAGGACCGCCCCCGCGTTGACAAGGAGCATAAGGAAATCCAGGTATCCCACGGGCGCCAGGAGCCGCAGAGTCCCAGGCCTTTTCAGTTCATCGCCAAGGCCGAACTGCCCGATCCTTTTCACCGTCCTTGGGTGCGCGGGAAAGATAATGGGCAGGTCCGCGAACCTGCGCGATATCCGGCGCATCGCCTCCAGAACGGACCTCAGGTTCAGGTAGTCATCCACATTTTCCTCCCTGTGCATCGTAAGCAGGATATAGCCTGGCTCCAGTCCGGTACTCTCCAGTATCCGGCTTTTCCCCCTGGCGATCTCCACGTGCTCAAGCGAGGCGTCCACCACCGTATTTCCTGTAACGGATATCTCTCCGTTTACGCCCTCCTTAAGCAGGTTTTGCCTGGCCCTTTCCGTGGGGGCAAAGAGCAGCTCTGATATGTGGTCTATCATCACCCTGTTGTGCTCCTCGGACATGCGCCAGTCATGGCTTCTGAGCCCCGCTTCGATATGCCCCACGACAAGCCCCAGCTTCCTGGCCGCAACAGCGCCGCTGAAACAGGCGTTAGCGTCTCCGCACACAAGCACCACCGACGGCCTCTCCTTGAAAAGCACATCTTCTATCCCCCTCATCATCTCGGCCGTCTGTGATGCGTGCGTGGTGTGCCGTCTCACCTCCTCCAGGTGGTGAAGCGGTGCCGGCAGTTCGAGGTCCTCGAAAAACTGCCTGTCCATGTTGAAGGAATAATGCTGCCCGGCGTGCAATATAAAAAAAGGCACGCCCCTCCTTGAAAGCTCCTTTACTACAGGGGCCATCTTTATGATCTCAGGCCTTGTGCCTACGACCACGCAGACCCTCCTGGCCCGCCTCTCCCTTGAAACGAATTTAATGTCCACTTTCGCCCTCCCCCGGCAGCCGGACCATGGCGGCCCTTATCCGGCCGTTTATCTCCTTCCAATCGTATTTAAGGACTTCCCTTCTTGCCCCCTCGGACAATCTCTCCATCAGGTCCCGGCGCGCATATAGTTTTTCAACCGCACGGGCCAGGTCTTCAGGGTTTTCAGGCTCTATGAGAAGCGCGTTTTCGCCGTCCCTGAGCACCTCTCTTATTCCCCTCAGGCCGGTGGCGATGACCGGCTTGCCTAACGCCATATACTCAAAGAGCTTGATCGGATATATATGGTCCGTCGCGAAATTCCTGGGGAATGTGAAAAGACACACGTCCGCATCCCTTATGAGACCAAGGGCGACGTCGTGCGATACCTCGCCCGTGAACTCGACCGCATCGCGTAGGCCAAAGGATGAAACAGCCCTGGTCAGCCATTTCGTTTCCCTCGCGCTTGAAGGCCCGGCCAGCACCCACCTGATACCGGGGTACTTCCAGCCAAGCATACGGGCGGACTCCAGTACGGTGCCGGCCCCCCTTATGCGGAGCACAAAACCCACGTAAAGCACCGTGAAAAAACCCTCTTTTTTAAGTCTATGGCCGGAGGCCGCAGGGCCTGAAAAAAAACCGCCTGCGGCTGCAAGGTCCACCCCGTTTGTAAGATGCACAAGCTTCCCGGCAGGTATGCGGTAATCCGAAAGCGCCTCTGGCACAAGGGCGCAAAGCACCATGTCCGACATCTTCAATATCCTTTTCGTAACGGCATTCAGAGCGGCAAAATACCGCCTGTGCAAAAAAAATCTGAACGAGAGGGCCTGGCCTGCCACCTCAAGGTCAAGGCCCGGCACGTCATAAACATCGGCCACCCATGCGGCCCTGAAAAGGGCTTTTGCGGCAAAGCCTGTTATGAGGGGAAGAGGCTGATAAGATGTAATGACCACCATCTTCCCCTGCCGCCTCATCCGGAAGATCGTGTAAAGGCACCAGAGGGGATAAAAAAAGGTCCTGAAATAGCGCGCCTTCCGGACAGGGTTTACCAGAAAACCCGCCTTTCCACTGAGCGCCCCGGGCACAGTGTTTCTCTCAAGCAGCACCAAAAGGTCATACATCCGGGAAAAGAGGGCGACCCTCTGATAAGGGGTGGTGTTTGCGGCCTCCTTGAGGTTGTGGACGATATAGTAGGCCTTTTGCCTCATTGGGAGACGGCCTCACGCCCTTCGCCCTGCCTTAGCATCCGGCGAAGCCTTTCAAACAGGGCATTTCCCCAGCGCTCGGCGCTAAGGCTTTCAAAAAAGCTGCGTGCCCCGCAGCGCATCTGCTCGTACTTTCCCTGGTTTTCCCATGCGGCCCTGATGACCCGGGCGTAATGCCTGCCGCCCGCCTCAGGCCCAAGCAGGAAACCGGTTTTCCCCTCGACAACGACCGATGGCACCCCGCCCGTGCGCGTGGCGGCCACCGGCAGGCCAAAGGCCGCGGCCTCCACAAAGACGTTGCCCATGCATTCCGCCCTGGACGGAAGGATGAAAAACGAGGCGTCACGGTAGAGCTGCTCAAGCCTCGCCCTCTGAGCCGCGTCATTCTTGTCTAAATAGCCTGCCAGCATGACATGCCTTCCGGGGGCATATCCCTGGGGAGGCAGGCAGCCGCATATCGTAAGCTCCGCCTGAACCCCCATCCCGTTTAGCTCGTTGACCGTCTCCACCGCGATCTCGCAGCCTTTCCTCTCCCAGTCCACCCCCACAAGAAGCAGGCGGCAAATCTTCTTCTGCTTTGGCATGAGAACGGCCCGCCTGTCCGGGATGTTTTCCAGGCAGGAGAAGCGGGGCAGGACAAAGACCTTTTGTGGAGGCACCCCGTAGTCCCTCACCGCCGAATCTGCCGCCCATTGCGAGTGGCACAGGAAAAGGCTTGCGCGCTCGAGCGCCCTCCGCTCGATCTCATGCCCCTGCCTGAGCGAGGGGCCTGCAAAACCGGAGAAACCGGAGTAGTAGCCTGCCATCGCCGCAAATGTCGCGTCGGAGGAATATATTATGGGGATGCTCGTCTCAAGGTGGGCCAAAAGGACAGACCCCTGCTCCGCAAAGATAACGTCATACCGTCCGTTTGCCAGCCTCCTGTCTATCTGCCCGGCATAATGACGGGCGGCGCCGTGCGTCATTTGCCAGTCATATTTTTTTTTGCGCAATCTCCAAAACATCTGCTTCAGCTTTCCTGGTATGGCCACCCATGTGAACCCGTCTGCCGGATGGCCAAGCAGATAGGCAGGTGAGATGCGGGGCCTGAGCTTGTGTATCAGGTGGACGTCTCCGCAATACGCCTGAAGCGCCCTTGAAACATAATAAGGAGCGCCCCGCCTGTCATTGGCGTCCCTCTCCGTGACGTATGCTATCTTGAGTCTTTTGTCCATGCTCTTTGCTTCTTCACGCTCAAGATGCCCGATGGCCCGCTCCGGCGGCCAAAAGACTGTCCTTGGAAAAGCACAATACTCCGATTCCTGCCTTGCTCCGGTCCGAATATACTATCCGGCACCCGTTTGCCTTAAGCAGCCTTTCTATCAGCTGGCGGGACTGAAATGTGCGCCTGTATATCTTTCTTCCCGTAAATATATAAACGACCGAGGACACCATGCTTGCTGCCGCAGAGAGCCGTATCTTCAGGCCCTTTTTAAATAGCCTGCGCAGGTAGAAATAGGGCTCATGAAAAAGCAGGAGCCCCTTGCCCCCTTTCACAAGCACCCTTATCATCTCCCTTACAGCCTTAGGCTCATCGGGCACATATGGCAGGACCAGCGAGCTTATGGCCAGGTCGAAACTGTTGTCTTCAAATGCAAGCGACTGGGCGTCCATCCTTGACAGACCGGCCTTTTCCACTCCGAGACTTTTAAGCTTTTCCCCCGCAAGCAAAAGCCAGTCATCCGATATATCTGCCGCGGATATCTCTACGCCGCTTCCAAGCATTTCGACAATTGCAAGAAGCCATCCGCCAGGGCCTGCCCCCACATCAAGCACCTTCCGGCACCTCTCGATGCCCGGGACCCTCCCCAGAAGCCGCCTGTAGTATCCGTTTTCGACATACTCCCAGGCCTGGGCCGAGTATTTCATCTCCTCTTCTGTCAGCGGCATGGCGCCCACCGCCCCTGCCTGAACTCAGCAAGGGCCTCGCCCATAGTCAAGAATCGCACCTTGCACTCTTTTTTCAAAAACCCCAGAAAATCCCCAAGCTGCCGGAGCGCCTCCTCATCCGGGCGCGCTTTTTCATTAGGAGGCGCGTCAGGACCCGTCAACTGATAAATATGGAAATACAGCGTGTGAATGCCGCCCCGGTCTGCGGCCTTCCCATCAGACACCTCGCCAAGGAACTTGCGCATGAGCATGGGATGTGAAAAAAGGTTGAATATGTTATAGCTTACCGGAAACTCTGTTACTTGCCCCTCCGCCGCCCGGCCGTCCCGCGCGGCGCTCAACCCCTCCCCGCAGACATAAGGCCCGGGGCTCTTCCCCAGGTAGGAAAGCCTGAGCCTTAGCGCATCCCTTCTTCCGGATGGCCAGAAGAAGCTTTTGCCCCTGAATGTCGAAGAGTCTATCTCCATTCGCTCCTGCCTCAGGATGCGGGCCAGCGCAGGCACATGCAAAAAAGCGCCGCCCCGAAGCGGCGCCGCTCCCGCTCCAAAGGCTCCTATCCTTTTTTTCCCGTGGCGGACAAGCCCTTCCACCCATCCGGAGTCTCCCACAGGGTACGTCCACCCTGCGCCGCTTCTTTTCGCCCAGTGTATGTGGACCCCCAGCTCATTCGAAAGGGACATGGCTATTTTCCCCACCAGATCCGGGAAAAGGGCCGCAAGGTCGAATTCAGCGTAATCCCTGTGCGCCTCTATGAACCAGGTGCATTTGAGCCCAAGGCCGCTTACAATGTTTGCAAGCGCGTCAGTGGCCGCCATAACGCCGCCGTAGTCAACCTCCGTATCAGGGGACTTCCATCCGAGCGAGTCCTTTTCCCAATCCACGGTAAGGATGACGCTCCCATTTCTGGCACGTTCCTGTTTTTTACTTTTCCGCTTCACCGCTTGGAGTGCGGCCCATGTGCCCTGCGCGTTGCGCCTGGCTTTTTTCCGCCCCGGACCTTTCAGGTAAAGCACCTTGTCCGTCCCAAGCAAACCATGGAAGGCGCCAAGGAGCATAGGCTTTACAAGACGTGCCCGCCCGGTGCGGACAAAATGGAAGACCTGCCTTGGCCCGGATACAAAAATGAATGCGGCCATGTGTCTTATGAGCCCTTTCATGCCCTCGTGCTTTTTAACAAGCCTTATCCGGTTTCTTGAGAGCATGAACCTTACGAACATCGGGTTTGAGCTTTGCTCCCATTTGTGCCATATCCTGGCATGGGGGAAAAAAGTGCAGGCAAAACCCGCCCTTCTTGCCCTGAGGCAGAAGTCCACGTCCTCCAGATACATGAAAAACCCTTCATCGAGCGCTCCCACTTTTTCGAGGACTTCCGGTTTTATAAGCATGCACGCCCCAGAGATATAGGAAAAATCCCTGGCTCTGTCATAACGTCCATCATCCGGGAGGCCCTCACCGACACACCTGGACGCGCCGGTCCTCATGTTTACCTCGTTGCCCACGCACTGAAGGACATCCGGCCTGTCGTAATGGAATATCTTGCAGCCCACAACGCCCGCGGAGGGCGCCCCTTGAGCATAGGCCACCATATTGGAAAGAAAATCCCGGTCCACAACCGTATCGTTATTGAGCAGCATGAGATAGTCAAATGACGGGCAGCCCTCCGTACCCATCAGAAACCGGAAACCAAGGTTGTTGCCGCCGGCAAATCCGCTGTTTTTCCCGTTTCTAAGAAGAATAAGCCCAGGTCCTTTCTCAAAAAACCAGCCTGCTGCGGGCAGGCAAAATCCGCCTCCGGTCGGATCCAGAAAGCGCTCCTCCGTGAGGACAGGCTTTTGGACAGGAGGAAAGTACAACCGGCGCAGGGGGCCTGGGCTCCTCCATACATCGAGCCTTCCTTCAGCCCATGCCCTTATGTTGCCGGCTGAGCCGTCCGTTGAGCA
>JAJYJB010000112.1 GCA_021789735.1 Nitrospirota bacterium | reverse complement strand
ACGAAGCTGCTTGCGCCCCTCCAAAGTGGCGGGTAACTGCGGTTTTTAGGATAAAAGAAAAAAGGCCTTTCGGCCTTTTTTCTTTTTAGAGGGGGAATCTTTTATTTTTTTGCCTGAAA
The DNA here is from genome assembly GCA_021789735.1 of Nitrospirota bacterium. The sequence goes on along the minus strand of JAJYJB010000112.1, from coordinate 5,215 downwards.
TAAGTTTAATGCCAAAATTTGAAGAAAACCAGAAGAGAGTTTGAAGAGATTATGAGTTTTGCACCTTTGCGGCCTTGCGGCGCCAGAGGGCCAGCGAAACGCCGGCAACCACCATCACCGAGCACAGGACCTGCCCCATCGTGAAGGGACCCGCAACGAAGCCAAGCTGAGGGTCGGGCTGCCTGAAGAACTCAAGGATGAACCTGAACACCCCATAGAAGATAAGGAAGGCGGCAAGGAGCATCCCGCTTCTTTTGATCCTGTCTTTCAGTACCCAGAGGATAACGAAAAGCACCACTCCCTCGAAAAAAAACTCGTAAAGCTCGGACGGGTGGCGCGGTATGTTGCCCCCCTGCGGAAAGACCATTGCCCAGGGGACATTGGTCGGGCGGCCGAAGAGCTCGCCGTTTATGAAATTGCCGATCCTTCCAAACCCCAGGCCGGGAGGGACGGTGGCCACCAGCATATCGGCCATCCTCCAGAAATCAAGCTTGTATTTCCGGCAGAAAAGGACTCCCGCTATTATGAGGCCTATGAGGCCGCCGTGAAAGGACATCCCTCCCTGCCATACGGCAAATACCCTCAGGGGGTTTTGCATGTAATAGGACAGGTTGTAAAACAATACGTACCCGATCCTCGCCCCAAGCACAAGGGCCACAATAAGCCAGAAATAGAAGCTCTCCACCACCTGCTGCGTAAGGCCCTTTATCTTCTTCTTTCTGGCCTGGTAGTTGAAAAGGAACCAGGAGGTGATGAAGCCCAGGATGTACATGAGCCCATACCACCTGATAGCAAACGGGCCCACCTTTACTATTGTCGGGCTGATGCGGGGATAGGGTATCATCTTCCTCTTCCTTCCTGCCTGAACGCAGCGGCAAAAGGCGCCGCCATTCCGGGCAGGGCCTCCACGGGCATGGGGGTCTTTATCTTCCAGTTGGGATAGCCTTCGCTGCTTCCAGGCAGGTTGGGCTGTTCAAAGGACCTGAATATGTCCTCGATGCTGACCGAAACATAAAGGCATGGCGTTCTTCCAAGGTGTCTGTATATGGCAAGCATGAGTTCCTCGTTCATCGCAGAGGGCATCTCATAATTATCGGATATCAGGCCTTCCTTTTTCAAGGCGTCCAGGATTATCCCCTTGTCCCGCTTTCTTGCAGCGAGGTCCCTCTGGTAAGAATCCTCGGAAGGGTACAGGGAGAGCGTGCGCTTCACCTGCATGTCATGCCCCGCCCACCAGCCAAAGAGGGTTGGCAGGTCGTGGGTGCTTACCGCGCCGAAGGCCCGCCGGGGGTACTGGCCCGGGGGAACAAGGTCAGGCGACGGATAGAGCCTCTCGTAAATGAGCAGCCTGTAGGAAAGCATGCCCCCGGCCATCAGCGCCTCGCGCGATGCCGGGTCGGCCGTCCCCAAGTCTTCCGCCACTATCACCGTCTTGTGCCGCCTGCTCTCGAGGGCCAGTATCGCCATCATCTGCTCCGTGGGGTATTTAACGTAGGCGCCCTGCGAAGGCTCCATCCCCTCCGGTATCCAGAAAAGGCGGAAAAGCCCGAGAGCGTGATCGATCCGCAGCATCCCGGCGTGCTCCATGTTCTTGCTGACCGTCCCGATAAAAGCCTCAAACCCGGACTCCAGCATCTTTTGCGGAGACATGGGAGGAAAGCCCCAGTTCTGCCCCTTAAGGTTGAATTCATCGGGCGGGGCGCCTGCGCTGGCGCCCAGGGCAAAGCAGTCCCTGAACATCCAGTCGTCGGCCCCTCCGGACACTGTGCCTATCGCCTGGTCCAGATAGAGACCGGAGCGCATGCCGAGCCTGGCGGCCCGCGCCGACAGGTCTGAAAGCTGGCAGTCTATGACCCACTGGACGTAGACGTGAAAAAGGACCTTGCCCATGTTTTGCCGCCTGAACTCCCTTACGGGGCCGCTTCCAGGGTCTTTCAGCTCCTGGGGCCAATCTTTCCAGTTCATCCCTTGAACCTCGCTTAAGGCCATGAAAGTGGCGTAATCTATAAGCGGCGCGTCCTCCTTTTCCATGAACGCCTCAAACTCCCGTCCCCTTTTGGTCTGGGCGGGGTAGTGCTCGCTGTAAAAGCGGGTGAACATCTCCGTAATGACCCTGAGTTTGAGGGCATATACGCCGCCATAATCCACGTCCCCTGCCGCCGCAAGGGCGTCTATCTCTTTCTGTAGGCTGGCCCTGTCTGCCGCACCGAACTCCGGCACCCCTTCCAGGTCCAGGAAGATGAAATTACGGTACAGCCTGCTGACCGGCCAGTAAGGGCTGACGCTCCCGGGCAGCGGCACCGTATGCAGCGGCAGTATGCCCGCGAAATCGCCTCCCAGGCCACCAACTGCATCCATAATGCCGCCCAGGTCCCTGAAATCGCCTATGCCCCAGTTGCCCGCCGACCGTAAGCCGTGAAGCGCCAGGTTGACGCCCCAGGCCCTCGTTTCCCCTTCGGGCAGATAACACGTCCGCGGCGCGACTATCAGCCTTGAGCTGGCCCTTATGCCTCCCGGCGCCCCTGGCGCATGCACGGACAGCGTGTAATAACCCTGCCGGAGCGGGCCCACTTCAACGGTATATCTGCCGTATCTGCCGCCGCCCGCCTCAAGCACCTCATCAGGGGTGTTCCTGACGGACCACTTACGCACCGCCTTCTGCTCATCCTCAACGGATATCCGGACCGGTATCCTGCCCATGCAGGAAGGCAGGCAGACATTCACTTTGAAGGCCAGGTCACTTTCCGCCACGACCGTGGGCTCAAGCACAGGCGGCCGCCGCCTTTTCTCCAGGAACGCCCTGAGGGCCCCATCGTCCTCCACCGGAAGGCCCATGGCCCTGAGCACGCCCCTCTTGGTCTCAATGGTCACATCGTGCCTTGTGCCCCAGATGTCATAAAAATCGGGCATTATGCCCATTGCCTCAGCCACCCCGTTTATCAGCTGCTCATCCAAAATTTTTTAAACCCTTCTCCCCTTGAGTTTTTGGTTTTTCTTTTCTTTCTCATTCTATTTTCAGCCGGGAATTTTTTTAAAAAACCCCTCTGCCAGGAAAAGCGGAAAAGCGCTGAAAAGCTCCCCTGCCCGGATAAAGCGTCTGCCGTTTTCAACCGAGGGCTCAACCACCCGGTCCGTGAAGACGTCCCTGAAAGACAATAAAGGCCCGGCGAGCGCGGGCAGCTCGATCCAGGTGTCCTTCCAGAGCGCCTCCCCGATGGGCAGGCCGCCCGGCGGCACAAGCCCGGAAAAGAACCTTGGGGCGCATACGAGAGCCGTTTTAGCGCCGCTTTTTCTTAAAAAGGCGCAGAGGTGCTCTTTTTTGGCCCCTTCCGGCTCCACTGCAACGTAGTCTCCTCCAATAAAAACTTCACGGAGCGCCTTCCTGAAACGAAGCGCCTTCCAGGTCACATAGAGTTTTACCCTGGGGTCGGCCGGTTTTTCAAGCATTCGCGCGCAAAGGAGCGGTTTGCCCATGGAGGCCTCCATGTCCCTGAGCTCATCCAGCAGTAGCATCCTGGCCTCATAGTCGACATCCCCGCGGTTGTCGGGATCCACAAGAGAAAAAGTCCATAGCTCCGTCCCCTGGTAAAAATCGGGTATGCCGGGGCTCGCGGCCTTAAGCAGCACCTGCGAGAGCGAATTCAGGAGCCCGTAGCAGGAGACCATTTCGGCAAAAGGGACAAAATCCCTCAAAAAGGGATTTTTGTTCCTGTCCATCGGGAATAGTATCCGGTCTATGAAAGACAGGAGGGCGTTCTCATAATCCTTGTCCGGGTTTATCCAGCTCGTGTTGACCTTGGCCTCCCTTGCCGCCTTGAGCGTGTACTGCCTTATTCTCTCCGCGAATTTTTCGCTTTCCCCCTCATGCCCTCCGCCCTCTACGGGCCAGATGCCAAGCAGCACCTGGTACAGGTGGTATTCATCGTTGGCGCCCGGCACCGGCCTGTCCAGGACCGGTTTTTTCTTCCTGTTGGTCCTCTTCCATTTAAGCAGCGCCTCACGCCAGGCCCGCGGCATCTCCGTAAGCACATTGAGCCGCGCGCGCACGTCCTCGCTCCTTTTCGTGTCGTGCGTGGAGGTGGCGGTCATGGAGCACGGCCGGAATTTGCTCCTCTCCATGTTCTGTCCGTGGAAGCCCTCCATGGGGAGGCCGAAACGGTCCGGGGAGCCGCCCACCTCGTTCAGCGACAGGAGCCTGTTGTATATGTAGAAGGCGGTGTCCTCAAGCCCCTTGGCCATTATGGGCCCGGTCAGCTGCTGGAGCTTCATGACGAAATCGAACCATTCGGCCTTGTCGTCCGCCGAAAGATCCGCTCCGTATTCCAGGACGAGCACCTGCTTTATGTAATCGAATGTCTGGGCGCTTATGGAGGTGTTAAGCCTCTGCGCCTTCTTGACCGCCTGCTCTATGTAACGCCGGTCCCTTTCCCCCGCGCCGGAGGAGCTTATATATGTCCGGTAGACCTGGAAGCAGGCCATGACCTCCGAAAGCGCCCTTGTCAGGCTGAGCAGGGTGAAGTCCCTCGTGGACCTCGATTTCTGGGCAAGCATGTACAGCCGGTGGCCAAGCACGTTTACCTCTCCGGACATGGAAGAGTCCATTACCTGTTTTTTTGCGCTATATACAAGGTCGGCGAAATTGAGCTTCGACCCCGTGAAGCGGAAGTATATATCATCCATCTGGCGGGCGCTCTCCGTCCTTATGAAAATTCCGTTCAGGGAGTTAAGGAAATCGTATCCTGTGGTGCCGCAGATGGGCCATTCATCGGGTATCTTCTCACCCTTAAGCAGTATCTTCTCCCCTATTATGTAGAAGGGCACAGCCGGGGGCCTTTGCAGAAGCTCGGCCTTAAGGCTGGATTTTTTTCTGTCCTGCGCCTCCTGCCCTGGCAAACCGGCAAGCACCGCGTCCTCCTGGAGGTCCCGGAGGTATTCAGCCGGGTTGTAAAGGCCGTCCAGATGGTCCACCCGCAGCCCGGTTATCCTGCCCTGCCTTATGAACTCGAATATGAGCCGGTGGCTTTCATCAAATACGTCAGGCAGCTCCGGTCTTATCGCGGCCAGCTGGTTTATATCGAAAAACCTCCGGTAATTTATCTCATCGGTGGCCACCACCCAGAAAGACAGCCGGTAGGGCTGTCTTGATATGAGCCCGTCCAGCAGGTCAAAACTCCTGGGGTCGCCCCTGACGCCATTGAATATCTCTATATTGCCG
>JAJYJB010000034.1 GCA_021789735.1 Nitrospirota bacterium | reverse complement strand
CATTTGCCTGGGACCTATCTCAAAATTGATTTTGAAGTGAAAGAGAGATGAAATTGTGGCGGACAAGGAAGAAAGGGGAAACCGCCCGGAGGCGCAGCAGGCGCTGCGTTGAGGACGGCTTCCCCTTGATAACGCCGCATGCCGCGATTTCAGCCTCTTGCAGCCAAAAGCGATTTTGAGATAGGTTCTAATTGATGGAGCAGTTGCCATTACTCGCGGTGCCCTCCCATGAGCCCAGAGACATATTGGTTTCAGTCCAGGATATGCAGTCCAGTTGCGGCGCTTTATCCGTGTTTACCGTCGTGGCCCCGTTCGGTGTCCAGCTTACAAGCAGGGTGCCATTTGGAGGGTTTACCAGCAGGCCGTCCGGGGATATCATCAGGGTGAAGGCAGCCTGGCCTTCATTGGCAAACAGATAGGTGCCGCTGCTCAGCTTCCAGTCCGGACCGGCCGCGGTGTCTACATCGGGTTCAAGCGCGCCGTCGCCGTTAGTGTCCACGAATATCTTGTAGTCGTACATTTGCGCCTGCGCATCCTGTTGAAATGACACGAAATACCACTTCTTCTGCGCCATCGCCTCTTCCCGTGTCTTCATCAGGTCGGAATATATCTGTTTTACCTCCGATTCGGCCCTGAACTTGTTCTCCCATCCGTCCAGGCTGAACCCGATGCCGGCCACTATGGCCATCAGGGCCAGAACGACCAGCAGCTCTATGAGGGTAAAACCGCCGCGTCCTTTCAAGCGCTATTGTTCCTCCCTGACGTGCAGCATCTTCCTTACAGGCGGCGGCGCGGTGAAAAGGGCCAGCCCCTGCGCGGTGGGCGGCATGCCCTCAAAAGCGCCAGAGCTTCTGCCGCCATTGAAGGTAAGGGTCGTGGCGAGGTTTATCTGCTGTATGCTTCCGGTTGACACCTGGAGCAGGGCCATGCCCTTGCTTTCGTTGCCTACCGAGTCCGCAAGGCACGCGCCGTTGTCGTAGTTGACCGCCCATAGGAAGCTCTTGCCCCCTATTCCGCACTGCTCAAAGTAAGGCTTGAAGGTGGTGAAATATACCGCGCCCGAAATGCTTGCATCCGGGTCCGTTATCACCCTTTCCGCCCCATAGTAGAGCTCGTCGGTGCTGCCCGGGCAACTGGTTGTGTCGCCGGGGCAGCTTACGTAGTTCGGGGGCGCGGTGCAGCCGCTTGGCACTGGGCATTGCTCGCAGGAGGAGCTCACCTGAAGCGGGTCCCCTATGACCTCGGGATAGGCATAGCAGCCCGTTCTATCAAGGTCTATATACCAGCCGTAATCACTGCCTAAAGACGCCCCCGTGCACGAGCTCGTGTCTACGTTCTCCAGGCTGGTTGTGCCGCTAAGGCCGCTTGTGCAGCTTGAAGAGCAGTCGGAGTCCGCAATTTTAGGGTTGCAGAAAAGGCTTGTAGCGCTTACATAGCAGGGGTCCTGCAGGCCCACCAGGTAGTTCTGGTTGTTCTGGGCGTCCACTACCGGCTGGATCGTCCCCTGGCTGTTGATGGTCGAAAATGAATAGTAGTCCCTCCCGGTGCCGAAATAAAGCCACAGCTTGTCCGTGATGTTGTTCTGGAGCCTGGCAACGCTCGTGGTAACCGGCCCTATGCCGTCTATCACCTTGCTGAAGGTCCACTGCGTGGGGTCCGGGTTGCCGTAAGAGTCCCGCAGCTCGCGGCCGTTTGAGCCCACAGTAAGTATCCTGCCCACGCCGCCCTGGTCCCAGGTGCCGCTGTTATCGCTATCGTCAACATACCCGCCGAAAATTGCGTCGTCCTCATAGTTCTGGTTGGAGTCGTTCGTGGCGTTGAAGAGGTCCCCGGAAAATCCGACGGCTATGCCGGTGTCTATGGTCGCCATCAGCTTGCCCGTAGCCAGGTCCAGGACAAAATACCTAAGGTCCTGGTTCGAGTAGCCCAGGAACTGGTTATACGCCGTGTCTATTGGGCCTGTGGGGCCGGAGCCGAACACGACGAACCATTCCCCGTTCTTGGCGTTTCCCGTGGCATCGCCCTTTGCGCTTATGCGCACAATTGCGGGGCCGCTGGTGGCAAACCCCAGATTCGGGCTCGTGAACTCCCAGAGCAGTTTGGGGTGGTTCTCGTCAGTTATGTCCAGGGCGAAATAGGATGAATATCCTATGGGGTTGCCGTTCGGGTCCGTGGCAGGGGTGCCCACGCAATAGGGGTTGCAGCCGCTGGTTGAACTGCAGGTGACGTTCGGGCCGTTTGTCTGGTTGCAGGAGGAGCCGCAGGTGCTGTTTGAGTTGCAGCCATTGGTCTGGTTCTCTATGGAGCAGCAGTTTGCGCTTGGGGGAGCGCTTGCCCCGCCCAGGCGCATCCCGCCTATGAGTATGGTCCTCCAGCTTGACTCCTCTTTTGCGCAGTCCCAGTAGTTTGCGGCTGTGCAGTCCGTGGGCTTGTTGATGCTTGCGTCAAACACGTAGGGCGTGAGGTCCACGGTGTAGATATGGCTGTAAGACGGGCCGGACCCATACGTCTCCCCGTATCCGGGATATCCCCCGGTCGAGTTGGCGATGCTAGAGTCCACCCCCGCGATATACTGCAGGTATGGAAGGACGTTCTCGGGAATAAAGGCCCACCTCTCCGCTCCCAGGGGCGGCCCCGTCTGGCAGTTTGGAGGGGTTGATCCGTCCTGGCACAGAAGCTGCGCCTTGGTGTTCGCATTTGAAAACGGACCGGTTGCATTAAGCAGCCCCATGTTGAAGGCGTGGAGCATGCCGTCGTTGCCCCCGGCGTACACCGTGCCCCTGCTCTTATACTCGGAGCTGTTTATATATTCCGAGTAGGTAGTGTCCCCGTAAGCTTTGTCATAGTTGTTAAGCGGCATCCAGGAGACTATCCTTGGCGTGGAGTTGAGGATGTCTCCCAGTTTCCAGACCTTGTAAGTCCCCGTGCCGTCGGCGTCCACCGTCCTGCTCCTGTAATCGTCTATTCCATCGTTGTCCGGGTCGTAACCGGTGAGGTCGTAGCCCTCGGTCCACTGTATGACGCTGTCCACCCCGTTGTAGAGACTGCTTACGTTCATGTATGACCCGATGAGAGGGGCATTGTTCAGGTTGAACGAGACCATGTTGGCTATGCCGCCTTGGGTGGGAATGTTCGTGTAGATGTTCCTTGAGGACGGGCTTTCGTTCCAAAGCTGAAGACCGGCCTCCCACAGGTCATTGAGGTCCTCAAAGGGCTCTGCCGGTGTTACTTCCGTTCCGGCAGAGCCGTCAGGCTTGGACAGTTGCCGGTCTGCCATGGTGGTACCGTTGCCCTGGTCGAAATAGAAGGATATGACGTCGTCCCCGTCTCCCAGGGTCGTGCCGTCCCCCAGAGTCAGGTAGTAATCTCCGTCAATCGGCTGCAGCGCGTTGCTGTTGTTGAAGTTGGGGTCTACGTAAAACCAGTAGTCATGCGCCGCGCCGGACCAGTTTAGAACGTCGTTGCCAAAAGCCCTGGACGGATAAAAAACGGCCTGCACCAGGTTTGCGCCGCTTCCCTGGCCGGAGGCCAGGACCGAGGCCGCCGTCCCCGAGGAGGCCCGCTTAAGCATGGAGGTGAGCGCGTTTTTCAAGGCGCTTTCCAGGTCCGTGCCGGAGGAAGCCTCGAAGTAGTTGTCCGGCGTGCCGTCCGAGCTTGTGGTCCATTCCCCCGGGTGGCCGGCGTCGGGCTTGTAATCGGAGCTTCCGGTGAACCCGCCGTTTATGGACGCATATTTAAGAAGCGTGGAGCTGTAGCCGTGCCCGAACGCAAAGACCGTATACAGGGTTATGGTGTTGATGCCGCCTGGCTTGCCGGGCTGGTTTTGCCGGATGTCATCAGCCGTGCTGTTTATCCCGGCCGGGTTTCCGTCATGCATCCAGAGGGCCACGGACTCAATCCCAGCCGCCGTGTTGCCCGCCGAACAGGTCCCAAAAGAGCTCTCCGCGGGATAAAGCACGGCGCCGGCGGGGCACTGGCCGCTTACCGGCAGGCTGCCGTCGGAGCACACTGCCGGGCAGCTACCGGTGAGCGACCCGTTGCTCAGGCTGCCCGTATTCGTGCACACAAAATTAGACCGCCCGGCGGCATAACTCAGGATGGAAGAAGGTATCTCCCCGTCCTCGCACGGCTCGCCGTCCGTGACAAGGAGGACGAAATTTTTGGCGCATGGGGGGTACTCGGGGTGTCCGGTAGTGCCGTAGTTGACAGGGTCGTCCCCTGCGTTTGAAGTCGGGTTACTGCCGCCCGTATAGTTTGGCCCCGGCCCCGTAGGCATCTGGTTGAAATAACTGGACACCTGGCCGAAATAGCCTGCCACCTCGTAAAGAGCTTCTCCAAGAGGAGTGTTGGAGGTGGGCTGAACTTTGTTTATCGCGTTTATTACTGAACTTAAGCTCTGCGAGCCGACTGTGATCTGGATATTGGCCCCGTCTCCGTTTCCATAGCTGTACGGAGGCTGCTGCCACGGCGCCCCGAAGGTGGCCAGACCGATCCTGGCCTTTGACGCCACCACATCCTGGAGGACGCCTTTGACGCCAACCGGCACCACGACCTTTACGTTATAGTTGCAAGTCGAGCTGCCAGGGCACTGCCCTCCATTGTTTACGACGTTGAAATTGCCATATGACTCGTTGTCGGTCCACTCAAAAATTATGTTGTTGTTTGTATAAGGCGTATAATCGTTTGGATCCAAGGAACTCGGGAACTGCTTATAGCCTCCCCTTACGCTTACGTCGTCCACGCCTACGCCCACAAGCCTGTCCCAGCCCTTGCTGTCTGTGCCGCCGTTATAGCCGCAGCCCTTCGAGCCGTCGCACAACCCTCCGGTCAGGGCCTTTCTGGCCACGTCGGACTCCCTCATCGTCAGCCAGTTAAGGAAATTGCCGTCCCAGTCCGCGCCCGAGTCCGGGTTGACGACGCTGCTTCCTATGGTTGCGTTGGTGGGGTTGGACGAGTCAGGGGCGAACCTGCTGCTTGAATACTGGTACCAGAGGTCCGGATTGAAATAGCCGTAATAGGTCCGCGTGGGGTCAAACCCCGTGCATGGGTCCGAGACAGCCGAGCAGTCGTTGTTAGCGTCCCTGTACGCAAAATTGTAAAAGCTGCCAGAGTTGTCCAGAAGTATCATGATGTTCGGCGGCACGTTCTGGACAACGTAAGAGGGGATGATGGAATAATCGCTGTTTGATACGTTGGTCGCGGTTGCCACGGCCAGCGCGCTGCCGGAAAAGGCAAGGACCAGCCCAATGGCCATTAAAAGGAACATTGCGTGACGTTTCACCTGAAAAATCCCCCTCTTCGGCCTAATCATTGGATTCTTGGGTGCTCAAACACCGTGATACCGTTGAGGACGTTCCGGTGAAAAAAAAGCTTCACCACTCTGCCCCTTATAAACTGGGCCGGGGAGGCGGCCTGTCCGCGCGCATTCACTATGGGCGCCCCCGCAAAGTCGTAATAATTGCCGTTCACCTCGATGGCCTGTGATGTTACATCCTCTATGTGCCCGGACACCATGACCGTTCGTCCAGACCGGTCCCTTTCCTGCCCATACGTGGTATTAGCCTTCCTGCGGGCAGCGCTTGCCTGGCCGCAGGAGAGCGCGGCCGCTAGCGCGATCAGAAAACAGACCAGGGCATTCGAAAAAACAGCAGCTCTCTTTTTTGACATTCTCCACTCCTCCCCGGCAAAACAAAGCAAGGAGTGTGCCTTTTAGCAATCCTTTAAAATCAGCAGCTTGCATTTGCAAGGACAGCCCGGCTATGTAACCGATTACATAGTTTATGAAGGCGATTACATAATGGAGACCTGAAAGCAGACCGTGGGAAACGGCCGCGGTCTTTATGATAAAATACGATGGAATGATGAAAATCGGCAAATCCCGCCACTCCCTTGCGGGAAAACTGATCCTTTCTGTCAGCACGGTAATGACTTTCGGCAGTCTCATCTTTGGTCTCCTGTTCATCCATTTCGAGCAGCGGATCCTCTTAAAGGCGGGGATACCGGCGGGCGATGTCCCCCGCGTCATGCACTCGGACATGGTCTCCATCATCCTTGCGTGCGTCTTTTTCGTCCTTGGAATTTCCGTCTTCCTGTGCATAATCCTGTACAGGCTTGTGTCAAAACCCGTTGCCCAGCTTGAAGCCGGGATGGTGAGGATAGCCAAAGGCGACCTGGACGAACCCATAAACATAAACACCAGGGACGAGATGGGGCTTCTGGCAAGCATATTCAATTCCATGGCAAAGGACATGAAGCGCTACAGGCAGGACATGGAGAACTGGACCCACACCCTGGAGGACGAGGTCAAGAAAAAGGCCCAGGAGATAATCAAGACCCAGGATGAGCTGATCAACACGGAAAAACTGGCCTCTCTGGGAAGGATGGCGGCGGGCATTGCGCATGAGCTCAACAGCCCGCTTACGGGCGTGGTTACCTTCGCCCACCTGCTTAAAGACCGCACCCCCGCTGCGGACGCCCAGGCCCATGAGGACCTCCAGGTGATAATAGAGCAGGCCGAACGGTGCTCAAAAATAATAAAGGGGCTGCTTGGCTTCTCCCGCAGGACCGGCTTCGAGCTGGCGGAGATAAACCTGAACGCCCTGCTTGAGGCAACTGTGGCGATGATAAGGCACCAGGCGCGTTTTTACAATATCAACTTCACCCTCGAGTTTGCTCCGGGGCTGCCCTCGGTGCTTGCCGACCCCAACCAGATACAGCAGGTTTTTCTGAACATGCTCCTGAACGCCTCGGACGCCATGAACGAAAAAGGGGCCATAAACATAATCACGAGACCCCTTACCGTGGACGGAAAGAACATCATTGAGACGGAGTTCAGCGACACAGGCCCCGGCATCCCGGAAGCCAATATCGGAAAGATATTCGAGCCCTTCTTTACCACCAAGCCCGTGGGCAAGGGGACGGGGCTCGGGCTGTCCGTCAGTTACGGCATCATCAAAAAGCATGGGGGAGACATCCTGGTAAAAAGCGGGCCTGGCAAGGGCGCCAGCTTCTTCATAAGGCTCCCGGTACAGAGAAAAGGAGAGTGGAGAAATGCACAAATCGGCGAGTCAAAAAATCCTGGCAATTGACGACGAGGAGATCGTCAGGATGAGCTGCGAGCGGATCCTCAGGCCAGCCGGCTACGACATTGATACATCCGCCGATGGTCCGAGCGCCCTCAGGATGATCGATGCCAAGAAATACGACCTCGTGCTGACCGACCTGAAGATGCCGAACATGGACGGCCTGGAGGTGATGGGCGAGATAAAAAAAAGGCTGCCCGACGCCAAGGTCATCATAGTCACAGGCTACAGCACCCTGGATAACGCCGTCAGGGCCACGATGACCGGCGCCTACAACTATATAGAGAAGCCCTTCAGCCCGGAGTCCCTTCTGGCCGTTGTGAGAGACGCACTCAAGGAGAAAAAAGCGGTTGATTAAAAAAAGAAGGGGCAGGCGGGCGCCCTGCCATTTTCATGACACAGGCCTTAACTAAAATACTTGTCCTTGACGACGAGGAGATTATAAGAAAAAGCGCCCGGCGCGTCCTGGAGCCGGCGGGATATTGGGTAAAAACTGCCGCAAGCCCCGGGGAGGCCCTTTCCTTTGCAGCCACCTTCTCTATCGACCTTGTCCTCTCGGACCTCAAGATGCCGGAGATGGACGGCATAGAGTTCCTGAGGCGGGTAAAGGAAATATCCCCCGGCACCGAGGTAATAATAATAACCGGCTACGGCACGGTGCCGGGCGCCGTGGCCGCGCTGCGCTACGGGGCCTATGATTACATAGAAAAGCCCATAAACCCCGAAGACCTTCTTCAGACCGTCAAGCGCTGCCTGGAGAGAAAAAAGCTGGTCTCCGAGAACCGCAGGCTCAAGCGCGAGGTCAGGGCGCTCTACAGCCTGGAAAACATGGTCGGCAGCTCCGCGCCAATGCAAAGGGTGTTCGAGCTTGTCTCCACCGTGGCCGGGGTGGACAGCACTGTTTTGATAACCGGGGAGTCCGGCACCGGCAAAGAGCTCGTGGCCAGGGCCATACACTATAACAGCCCGAGGAGAGAGGGCCCGTTCATGGTCATAGACTGCGTGACCATACCAGAGACCGTAATGGAGAGTGAACTTTTCGGCCATATGAAGGGCTCCTTCACAGGGGCGGACACAACCGAAAAGGGGCTAATAGAGCTTGCCGGCGGGGGCACGCTTTTTTTTGACGAGATCGGCAACCTGCCGCTCCAGTTGCAGGCAAAACTGCTCCGGGTGCTGCAGGAAAAAGAGTACCGGCCGGTTGGGGGAAGGCAGACGCTTTCGGCCGATGTCCGGTTCATCGCGGCCACCAACCGGGACCTTCTTGAAATGGTCAGAAGCGGGGAGTTCAGGGAGGACTTTTACTACCGCCTGAACGTCTTCCCGCTCAGGGTGCCCCCTCTCAGGGAGCGCAGGGACGATATACCCGCGCTTGCCCACCATTTCCTTAAAAAATATTCGCAGCAAGCCGGAAAGGACGTGGAGTTCATATCTGCCCAGGCCGTGAGGCTGCTCATGGGCCACAATTGGCCCGGCAACGTCCGCGAGCTTGAAAACGCGGTGCACCGGGCTGTCATTCTTGCTCGCTCGAAGACCATTGGGGAAAAGGAGATTCTGCTTGAAGGCAGGCAAGAGGAGAAAACCCGGGCTGAGGACGCGCCGCCCGCCTCCAAAAAGATGACCTTGAAAGAACTCAGGCAGATGAAAAAAAAAGCAAAGGACGAGGCCGCGGGCCGTCTGGAGCGCACGTTCGTCCTTGAGGCCCTGGAGAGAAACGGCTGGAACGTTACCCGCGCCGCCCGAGAGGTGGGCATGGAGAGGACCGGCATGCACGCGCTTATGAAGAAGTACGGGATAAAGAAGGATAAAGAGCAGGTCTGAATCGGGAATCCATTTCGGGTCCCTTTCTGTTAAAGCCCCGGAAAATGCGGCGCCCCTCATGCCGGAACGGCGGCATAAAAAAAGACCGGGCAGATGCCCGGCCTTTTTATTTGTGTTAAAAGAAGTGCGGCTTTTTTTAGAACGCCATCTCCAGGCCGTGCATAATGACCGTAGGGGTCGTATCGCCTGACGCGTAATTGGTGTTGTGCTTGTAGAAGTCGCCCTCGGACAGGATACCGGCGTTGAAGAAGTAAAGCAGGTTCTTCGTTATTTTGTAGCTTGCGCCAAAGTCAACCTCGGTGCCAAGGTCCTTGCTCGTTGTCCCCTCGGCCGCGACTGTTGCGTTGTTGGCCCTGAGGTAGTAACCATCGAGGGACAGCTTGAGCGCTGCAAGCGGCGAGTAATCAACACCGATGTTGTACACCTGGGTGTTTGCGATGCCGGTGTGAAGCGCGCCAGCCGCGGTGTTGAGGGTATATTCGTACACCAGGGTGTAGCGCCTGCTGCTGGAGAGGAAGTTGATAAACTGATTACCGTCGGCATTGTCAGCCTTGTCAGAACCACTTCCGTATGCAAACGTCGCCCTTATGTTGACGGGAGCAAGCTTGTAGCCCAGGTTGAGCCAGAGGCCGTAACCGGAGGCATCCGCATTGTCGAGAATCTTGCCGAACTGGAAGTCCGCCTCAGCCGTGTAGCTCAGGCCCGAGATGCTGCCTGCGCCAAAGAGGCCCAGGTCCTGCAGGGACAGAGATTGCCCGCCGCCAGTTATGGCTGCCAGGTACGTCCCCGAAGGGTCGTTCACATAAGTGTAGTCCACGCCAAGCTCCTGGCCGGCAAACTCGCCGTTGGCCACGGCAACATAGGCGTCGATGTCGTGGTTGTCATTGTAGACAATTTGAGACTGGTCCGAAGCCTTGACGGTAAGCACGGTCAGGTGCGTGTTGGGCGTCGGGTTGGTGTAAGCAACGATAGCGTCATCGCCAAACTTCCTGTGGTCAAAGAAAAGCGGGGCCGGGCCCAACGCCAAAGGCATGTGGCCAACCTTGATACCGCTGGGAACGCCCAGAAGGCCGCTGCCCGCGTAGTTGATCCATGCCTCGAGGATGCCGATATCGGTCGGCTTTGCATCGAACGAGCCAGCCGGCGTAGCAGTGCCGCCGAGGTTGGAAGTGCCCCACGTCCAAGAATCATTGTTACCGGTGTTGGACTCGAGGTGTATCCTGCCAGAAACATCGCCTGAGGAGGCGTCAACCGCAAGCCTTACTCTCTCATCATAGTAGGCGTCGTTAGCATGGTCGGTCGGAGCGCCTTTCTGTGTGAGATTGTCCTTGAACCATCCCCTTACCCTTAAATCTCCGCTCATCTTGATATGGGTGGTGCCAGCCGCGACTATGGGAGTCTCAGCCGGGATCTCCGCGTGTATCGCGAAGGCCGTGGCCGCAAAACCTAAGACAAAAAGCAAGCCGATTATTAATGCTATAGACTTCTTCAATTCCTAACCTCCTGTTTGTTAGGCGGGCTTATCGTTGCCCCCTCCGTCCGCCAATGGCGGATTTGTTTTTATTTCCCCTTCTCGGGCTCTCCCCTTTACGCTTTATTTTCCCGCATCACCTCCCCCGGGTTTAATCTTTAAAAATCACCGTTATTAAAAAATTATTTTCTTTCACCCGGCTCTGAAATTGTGCATTTTTATATCAATTCCCGGTCTTTTTTGTCAAGATTTTTTTGGTTTTCTCCCTCTGGTTAAATTCTATCTCCGCTTCTTCGCCCAGTCACGACAAGCAAGAAAAGGGCCAAAAGGGCATAAAATATATTTTCCATTGTTTTTTAAGGACTTATATCAGAAAATCACCTTCCGGCGCCCGTACAAGGGTGTGTTTTTTTTGCCGCAGTCTGTTGTAAAAAAGGCCAAAACTTTAAAAAGACCGGAAAATTCAGCGCCCTCCCAATTCACTTGCCCTTAACGCCACTTCCCGAAAAGCTCCCGCTCCTTCCACAGCATGTATATGGACGGATAGATTATGAGCTCAAGCACGGTGGAGGTCACGACGCCACCCACCATGGGGGCAGCTATCCTCTTCATCACGTCTGCGCCCGCGCCATGGGAGAACATCACCGGTATGAGCCCGGCCAGTATCACGCTTACCGTCATTATCTTTGGCCTTATCCTCTTTACCGCCCCTTCCATGACCGCGTCCTTGAGGTCGTCCCGTCCGTGCAGGCGGCCCTCCCGCCTCCGCCTCTCGAAGGCCAGGTCCAGGTAGAGGAGCATGACCACGCCGGTCTCGGCGTCGAGCCCCGCGAGGGCGATGAGGCCCACCCAGACCGCCGTACTCATGTTGTAGTGAAGCAGATACAGGAACCAGAACGAACCCACAAGAGAAAAAGGCACCGCCAGAAGGACGATAACCGATTTGGTGACCGACTTCGTATTGAGGTATATGAGAACGAAGATCAAAAGCACGGTAAGCGGTATGACCAGCCTGAGCTTTTTTGCGGTCTGTTCCATATACCGGTACTCGCCGCTCCACTCTATGTGATAGCCTGGCGGGATGCTGAGCGTCTTGAGCCTTCCCTTTAGCTCTCTGACGAACCCCCCCATGTCCGAACCGGAATAATCTATGTAAACATAGGAAGCCGGAAAGCCCTCCTCGCTTTTTATCATCGAGGGACCTTTTACGAACCTGATGCTGGCAAGCTCCCCAAGCGGCACCTGGGCCACAGCAGGCCTGGCGCCGGGATAGCCGTCCGGCACGGGGACCATTCCGGGCGGCGCATAGGCCATGCCGGTTGCAACCCCTGCGCCAGGCATCGAAAAACCCGGTATCCCGGTTGCCGGCGCCTGCGCAGGCCCCGCACTTAAAGGCATTGCAACAGGCACCAGCACGTGTTTTATATCGTATACATTGTCCCTCAGTTCGCGCATGTACCTTACGTTTACCGGGTAGCGCTCAATGCCTTCCACGGTGGTCGTCAGGTCCGCCCCGCCTATGGCGGACTGTATGATGTCCTGCACGTCCTCAACCGAAAGCCCATACCTGGCGGCCGCTGCCCGGTTTACTTTTATATCGAGGAAATAGCCGTCCGCCGCCCGTTCGGCATAGACGCTCCTCAAGCCGGGCGCGCCTTCCAGACGGTCCTGTATCCGCTGCCCGATGGAGTCTATCACCTTCAGGTCCGGCCCAAGTATCTTTATCCCGATGGGTGTCCTGATGCCTGTGGCAAGCATGTCTATACGCGCCTTTATAGGCATGGTAAAGTCGTTTGAAACCCCCGGTATCTGGAGCTTCCCGTTCATCTGGTCCTCCAGCCTCCGGACTGTCATCCCCTTTGGCCACTGGTCCTCAGGCTTCAGGTTGACCACGGTCTCGAACATATCAAGCGGGGCCGGGTCCGTGGCGGTGTCCGCCCTGCCCGCCTTCCCGAACACGCTTGCGACCTCAGGAAACTCCTTGAGCATCCTGTCCTCAAGCTGCAGAAGCCTCGAAGCTGTGCCCACCGACGCCCCGGGAAGGGTGACGGGCATATAGAGGATGGTGCCCTCGTAAAGCGGAGGCATGAACTCCGAGCCCAGCCTTTCGTAAGGAATTACCGTAAGCCCGAGGATTATCAAGGCAGCCAGTATGACCAGCTTTTTGTGCTTCAGGGCGGCGTCCGCCACCGGATGATAGACCTTGTGCAGAAAACGGCTCACCGGATTTTCATGCTCCGGCCTCACCTTCCCCCTTATGAAAAGGCCCATAAGCACGGGTGTGAGCGTTATGGCTATGAAGGAGGAAAACAGCATCGCGAAGGTCTTTGTGTAGGCCAGGGGCTTAAACAGCCTACCCGCCTGCTGCCTGAGGGCGAAAACGGGCAGGAAGCCCGCCGTTATGACAAGCAGGGAGAAGAAAAGCGAGGGGCCCACCTCCTTGGCCGCCTCTATTATGACCTCCGTCCTGCCGCCGGGACGCCCCTGATCCTCCCATTCCTCAAGCTTTTTATGGGCGTTCTCCACCATTATTATGGATGCGTCCACCATCGCGCCTATGGCTATGGCTATGCCGCTCAGGCTCATGATGTTGGAGGTGACGCCAAGGTAATACATGCAGATGAAGGCGATCAGTATGGCTATGGGGAGCGTAAGTATCACCACCAGGGCGCTTGGCAGATGAAACAGGAACACAAGGCAGACAACACTTACCGCAATGGAGAGCTTTATTATCTCGTCCTTTAATGTATTTACCGACCGCCTTATGAGGTCCGACCTGTCATATGTGGTGACTATCCTCACGCCTTTTGGCAAACTCGGGTCTATGTCTGTTTTTATCTTCTGCTTTACCCGCTTTATTACGTTTGCCACGTTTTCTCCGAACCTGACGACAACGATGCCCCCCGCCACCTCGCCCTTCCCGTTAAGGTCCGCCAGGCCGCGCCTCATATCCGGGCCAAACTCCACGGTGGCCACATCCTTCAGGTAAACAGGGGTGCCGTCACCGTTCGTGCCCACCGGTATGTAGCGGAGATCGTCAAGGTTTTTTATGTATCCCCTGCCGCGCACCATGTATTCCCGCCCGGACATGTCCAGCACCCTGCCCTCCACATCCAGGTTGCTCTGTCTCACCGCGGCAAGCACGCTTGTCATCGGTATGTTATAGGCAAGGAGCTTGACGGGGTCCACGTTTACCTGGTACTGCCTGACAAACCCGCCGACGCTGGCCACCTCGGCCACTCCGGGGACGCTCTCCAGGGCAAGTTTTATGTTCCAGTCCTGTATGGAACGCAACTGGGCCAGGTTGTGCCGCCCCGTGTCGTCCACCAGCGCGTACTCGAACCCCCAGCCTACCCCGGTCGCATCGGGGCCAAGCTCCGGACTTACGCCCGGCGGGAGCTTTGATTTCACGGACTGCAGATATTCAAGGACGCGGCTCCTGGCCCAGTAGATGTCCGTGCCGCCCTTGAATATCACATAGACGAAAGACGTACCAAGAAAGGAAAAACCCCTGACCGCCTTCACATCGGGGGCGGCAAGGAGCGTAGAGGTTATGGGATAGGTGATCTGGTCTTCCACCAGGTCCGGGCTTCTGCCGGTCCATTTCGTATAGATGATCACCTGGGTATCGCTTAAGTCCGGGAGGGCATCCAGGGGGGTCTTCATAAGCGAGAGTGTTCCCCATACGATGAGGAAAATAAACAGGATGAAAACCATCAGCCTGTTTCTGGCGCTAAGCTCTATTATCTTGCGGATCACCGCGCCCGCCCCGCCATATTAAAAAGAAGATCTTTACCTTGTATCTTCACCGGAGCCCCTCGTTTTACCAGCGGTGCAGGGGCAAAGCCCCGGCAGAAGAAAGGGGGCGGGCGGAAAACCTGTCTTCATTTCGTCACGCCCTCAAGCCTGGACTCTGAATCGATGAGGAAGGTGCCCGCGGAGGCCACCCTGTCGCCAGGCTTAAGCCCGCTTAAAACCTCCACCATGGTATCGGTCTTGACACCGGTAGTGATCTGCCTCGGCTCGAAGTTGCCATCGCCCCTTTCCAAGTAAACTATCTGCCTTAAGCCCGTGTCTATGACGGCGCTTGCGGGGACGGCCAGCCTCCTGCCCAGGTCGCATTTGATAAGCACGTCAGAATACATCTGGGGCTTTAATCTCATCCCGGGGTTGGGCATGGAAAACCTTACCTTTGCGGTCCTAGTCTGCCCTGACAAAGCCGGGTAGACGTAATCTATCCTGGCCCTGAACACGCGCCCCGGAAACGCCCCAAGGGTTATGTCCGCCCACTGCCCGGTCCCTACCAGGGAAAGGTCGTCCTCATAGATGTCGGCCAGTATCCAGACCCTGGAGAGGTCCGCCACGTTAAAAAGTGTCTGCCCCGGCTCGGCCTTAAGGCCCGCGACGGCATCTTTCTGGACGACATATCCGCTGACCGGGCTGTATATGGTCAGGTCCCGTATGGGCCTTCCGGTGGCCTCTATCCGCTTTATCTCGCTCTCCGGGATGTCATAGAGTTCCAGACGCTGCCTGGCGGCGGCGACCATCGAATCAGCATCACTGGCCAGCATCCGGTTTATCCCCATGGGACCGCCAGTCGCATTGCCCTTACGGTTTCCGCCGTTGCCGGCCCACTTAAGCACGTTCAGGTATTCCTGCTGTGTGGCATAGAGCTCCGGGCTGTATATCTTTGCAAGCGGCTGCCCCTTCCTGACGTACATGCCCGTATAGTCCACGTACAGTTTATCTATCCAGCCCGCGACCTTGGTGTTCACCGTGGCAAGCCTGTCCTCATCATAGGTGACCACCCCCACCGTGCGGACAGTCTTTACCAGGGGCACTATCCGGGCAGTGGTAATCCTCACATTTATAAGCTGCCGCTTCGCGCGGGATATATGCACGGTGGGGGCCGCAGCATTCTCATTGCCCCATCCGGAATTATCGCCCCAGCCCCCGCCGGAGCCCGAGTTTGAATCAGCCGGTGCGGGGCCGTTTTGCACGGCTGCGGTCTGCGCTACGGATGCGGCCGGCCGCGCCTTCCCATGCTCCCCGAATTTAAAAAGGGCGTAGGCGGCCGCGGCCACGGCCAGTGCGAGCATGATTAAGACGACCTTTTTCCCGATCTTGCTTTTGTTTTTTTTAATTTCTTCCATGTTGCCCGCCCTTCATTACAGGGCCCTCCGTTATGTAAGCGGTCTTCCCCGCCAGGGCCTCTATCCCGGCGATGGCCTTTTGCCTTGCTGCATACTGCTGCCAATAATCAAACTCGTAGCCCAGCAGCGATTTTAGCCTGTCTATGGCAGTCAGCGCAGGCACATTGCCCGCAACGTAGCCTGAAAGTGCCGCCTCGAAATCCTGATAGGTCTTCGGTATGAGGCCCTTTCTGTACAGGTCCATGAGGTTGCCCGCCGACTGCGCGACAGAGAAAAAGTCCTCCACATCGGCTGCAATGGACAGCCTGTCAGCCTCAAAGTCCGCCTTGGCCTTTCTCAGCAGGGCCTTGGCCTCCAGGACCCCTTCCCTCTGCTTTGTCCTGTAATAAAGCGGCACATTCATGGCCGTCACCAGGCTCCAGTCATCCTTGTAAGGGCCGCCCTTCTTGTTGACGCCACCCGTTACGGTGAAATCCGGATAATACTGCTTTCTGGCAAGCGCGACCCCGGCCCTGGCCCCTTCCACCAATTCCTGCTGGGCCTTTATCCTTGGGCTGTTGCCTATCGCCACTGCCACCAGGGGGGCCGCGGAAGAAACATTAAGCGCGTAGCCGGCCTCCACTGGCCTGCCAAGCGGGCTTCCGGCCGCCCTGCCAAGGACGGAGTCCAGGTCCGCATCCGTGGCGGCTATCTTCTGCTCTATCTTTTCTTTTTTTTCAAGGAGGGTGTATTTTTCAGTTTGGGCCAGGACCACTTCCTCCTGGGGGGCAAGCCCCGCGGAGTATCGTGCAAGGGCCGCTTTCTCCATCTGGGCATAAAGACCAGCCCTCTGCCTTATGATGTCCAGGTCCTTATAGTAAAGCAGCAGGTCGAAATACAGGTCTTTCACCTGCCGGGCAATCCTGAGCCTCAGGTCCTCATAGGACCGCCCCGCATACTTGGCCTGCCTGCCGGCTATCTCGCCCTTGAGGCCAAGCTTTCCCGGATATGGGAAGGTCTGCGAAGCGTAAAACATCCACTGGGACATGATCGTGTCGCCATAAGAATACCTGTCCCATCCTTCGTTCTGGTAGCCGACTGAGATCCTGGGATCGGGCAGACTCTTTACCTGCGGGACCCTGCGCTGCTGAGCGGACACGAGAAAGCCGTAGGCCGCAAGCCGCGGGTTTTTTGCCATGGCCTCTTTTATAAGCTCGCCAAGCACAAGCGGCTGGGCTGAATGCCCTTTTTGCCCACCGGCCGGGTTTTGATCCAATGCAGGACCCTGCCCGAAAGCGGCCGCATCCCCTGCCGAAGGCAAAAAGGACAAAAACAGAAACAAAAAAACCGGCAGCGCGACCCGAAAGATCTTTTTGTCTGTGTCCGTGCCTGGCATTAATATCTGGCTTTATTCCGCATTGATGTCAAATCTCATTGGCGGAAGGAGCCTGCCCGCCCGCTTCACCTTTACCATCATATGCCATTCGCCCGAGCTCTCAAGGTTTATCACCGCGCGGTATTCGGCGCCTGAGCGCTGCGCGTCGGCATATCCCTTCATAAGGGGCATGGTCCCCATGGGCGGCATCATCCAGTAGACCCGCACCAAGGCGTCAGTAACGGGTTTGCCCGTACGGTCAAATAAACGGACCCTGACCACGTTCTTCCCGGCGGCCGGGGCCCTGTCGGTCGTCACCTGCACTTTCAGGTATCCCGCGCGCCCCGTCGCGCGAATGCCGCTTGCGTACGCCAGCCCGGCCGTAAGCAACACGGCTGAAATAACAAGAGCTGCTTTAGAAAGGATTTTTATTTTCCCCATGGCCATCCTTCCCATTGGTTTTTTTGACAAACGGGCTTTACGCCTGCCCGCCCGCGAGACCAGAAATTTTATCATTTTGCCTCCCCTAAAAGCTGTCTTTTAATTGTAAGGATACATCCATGATATTAAGAAGTTATGAAAGCCATTTGAAAAAGAAACCGTGCTTCTGCGCAGGTTTCGCGCACTCCGGGGAAAAATACCTTCCTTTGTTTGTTTATAATAAATTATTGTATGGCCAGCAATTTCGTGCTCGTCGTTGAAGACGACGTCAAGATCGCCAGGGTCCTCAAGGTATATCTTGAGCAGGCCGGCTACAGCGTAAGGGTTGCAGCGGACGGGCGAGAGGCGCTGGACGCCGCCCTGGCGGAACGCCCGGCGGTTGTGATGCTGGACCTGATGCTGCCAGGCATACAGGGAGAAGAGCTGTTCCCGAAGATCAAGGAGCTCGGAGACATCCCGGTCATAATGGTGACAGCCAGGTCCGCTCCCGAAGAGCGTATCGCAGGGTTTGCGCTTGGGGCTGACGACTATATTGTAAAGCCCTTCAACCCAAGGGAGATGGTCTACAGGGTAAAGGCTGTGCTCAAGAGGGCCGGGGCGCGTGAAGACGTTGAGACAAAAGTCGGGCCTGAAATGAGTTTCAACAGCGGGGAGATCCGCATCGACGGGCCCAGGTTCGAGGTGAAAAAGCGCGGCTCCAATCTGAACTTCACGCCCAGCGAGTTCAGGATACTGCTTGCGTTCGCCCACGCGCCGCATCTGGTCTTGACGAGGGAAAAGCTTATTGAAAAGGCATTCGGCCACCTGTTTGACGGGTTCGACCGGACGATAGACGTCCACATCAAGAATATAAGGCAGAAGATAGAGGACGACCCCAGGAACCCGGCGCTCATAATAACCGTGCACAGGCTGGGGTACAAGTTCGTTGCGGAGCGCGATGTCCTTTAGGGGCCTCTGGTTTAAATTCTTCATCCTTCTCATGTCGGTGGTCACGATAGCGCTGGCCTCCTCTTTTGTTATAAGGCATCTTATGCTGCAGGACTTCCGGCAGTACGAGGAAGGTCAACTTGAGGACAGGGTCTACTGGGTCATGGCGGACCTGGAATCCTCATACGAAAAAAATTCCGGCTGGAACAGGCAGGCTGCCGCCGATGACGCGGTGCTTGCACTGATGATGGGCTTCAAGGTCCGGCTTTTTGACAGCCACCATGGCCTTATCGCCGGCACGGACCAGGCGCTTGAAAACCTTCCGCCTGTCATCAGGAAAAAGGTGCTGGCGGTCTCCGGCCTGATGGCAAAAAGGCGGCCCGGGCGGCTTTTTCCTTATCCGCTTTTCTTGAACGGCCGGGAGATAGGAAGCCTGGAGGTCAGGTTCCTTAAGCCGGAAAGGGAGGCCGTGTTCGTCAGGCGCTCGGACACGTTCCGCCTGTTTTCGGTCATTGTCCTTGGCGGCATAGCATTTGTGCTCAGCATACTTTTTTCAAAGAGGCTGACAGACCCGCTGGAAAAGCTTGCTTCCGCCGCGCAGGGGATCATTGAAGGTAACCTGAGCGGCAGAGTCGGGGTCAGGGGACATGACGAGGTAGCCAGGCTGTCTGCCACCTTCAACAGGGTGGCAAAGTTCCTTGAGACCCAGGAGGCCCTGAGGAAAAAACTTCTGGGCAACGTAAGCCACGAGATAAGGACGCCGCTTGCCGCCATGAGGGGAGAGCTTGCGGGCATGATCGACGGGCTCCTTCCCATGGACGGGCAGCAGCTTCAATCACTTTATGACGAAACCTGCCGCCTCGAAAGCCTGCTTGACGGAATAGAGGAACTCTCAAGGGCCCAGGCTGGAGCGGTGTTCCTGCACAGAGGCCCCGTTGAGGCAGGGCCGCTCCTTGAAAACATAAAAAATATGTTTTCCGGGGTCTGCCTGGACAAACAGGCCTCGCTGGAGATACTTTGCCCCCGGCACATGAACATATACGCCGACCCTGAAAGGCTGAAACAGATAATCGTAAACCTGGTGAGCAACTCCCTGAAGGCCGTGGAAAGCGGCGGGAAGGTGTCTGTGCGTGTCTCAAAAGGAAAAGAAAGGGAAGCGTGCGTGGAGGTCGCGGACAATGGGTGCGGCATTGGAAAGGACGACCTGCCCTTCATTTTTGACAGGTTTTACAGGACATCCGAGGGGGGCATAGGAATAGGGCTTGCGATCGTAAAGGAGCTGGTGGAAGCCCACGAGGGCCGTATCGATGTAAAAAGCGAAAAAGGGGCCGGGACGTCGTTCAAGGTCTTCATCCCTCAGCGCGGCGGTCTGTGATGCCCGAATTTTCCAGAACCCATCTCGAAAAACCGGTTTTGAAGCGAATTTCTTTCTACATAACTTTTTTATATCTTGGCGCTATGATTGGCATTAGGGGAAAAGAATTAAAAAACCAAAAAACAAGGGTAAATCTTGAAGGTACTGAGATCAGGCATCCGCGTTAAAATGGTTTTGAGACAGGCCCCAAAGGTAAAAGAATGAAAAAAGTGGCGGTCATGGTTTTTGTTGCAGGCGTTGTCCTTGCCGGTCTGGCTGTTGCCGGGCTCATCAGGGCCCCGATGAAGCCGGGTCCCATGCCGTCCTGCTGCCAGCCGGGGGGCAAATGCACATGCAGCCCTTTCGGGAGCTATTGCAGGGGGCGGGGGTGGGGATGGTACGGGGCAAACAAAGCCGTTAAGTCGGCCGGGGAGGCCGAAGAGGCAATAAAGAGGTATTACTTTCCCGAGAGGGTCAATATAGCCTGGATCACGGAGAGAAGCACATTTTTCGAGGCGCAGGTGAAAGACAGCAATAACAGGCCGGTAGACACCGTTATCGTGGACAAAAGGACCGGCAGGATAAGCTCGATATACTGAAAAAAACAAAATAGAACAAAACAAAAACCCCTGGCCCGGACTCCTTTCCCTGCCATAACCGGGCAAAGCAAAAAACCGAAATGTTAAAATCAAGGTTGTGAAAACAATCCATAAAAGCACGCTGAAAGAGCTTGCCCTGGCAATGTTCATCAGCTTGCCCCTTCTTAATTTCATACTGATGATGGAGAAGGTGCTCAGGCTCTCCAGGCTTTTGTCCAGCGTGGGGGCAAGCCCCGGGGAGCTGCTCCTCATTATCCTTTATATTCAGCCCGAGCTCATGCTCCTTACCCTGCCCATGGCCTTCCTCCTTTCGGTGCTCTATGTGTATGGGAGGATGAATGCGGACAGCGAGCTGGTGGTCCTCAAGGCAAGCGGGATGCCCTTCAGACAGGTCGCCGTCCCGGTGTTCATTGTAGGGTTCTGTGCGGCGGCGCTTGGCTTTTTTGTGAGCTTTTATCTTGGCCCTGCTGGAAGGAAAGACGTGAGGCTTTCCATCTCCGAGACGCTCAGGGAAAGGGCCCCTTATGCCATAGAACCTGGGGTCTTCACGAACTTTGTAAAAGACACGGTAATTTATGCTGGCGGCTCGAAGGGCGGCAAGCTCTCCAATGTCTTCATCTATGATGACAGGAACCATAAAAGGCCCCTTGTCATATACGCCAAAAAAGCAAGCATACAACTGGCTGACGGCGGGAGCAACACCATATTTTTCAATCTGGAAAAAGGCCTGGTCAGCCTGGAGAAGGGACCCAGGCTCACTGAGATTTTTTTTGGCGAGTACCGTCTTGTCATGCCGCTTGGCATTGAAGGGCCCGGCGCAATGCTTGAGGAGCTTACGCCCGGTGAGCTCCTTGCCAGGGCGGCCACCGAAAAAGGCACTCAAAAAACCATCACCATGCTGCAATTCTACCGCAGGTTCACCTTTCCCCTGTTCTCTCTTTCGATAATGCTGCTGGCGCCTGCGCTGTCCCTGTATGCCGGGAAAAAGGCGAGGCTTGGGGGGCTTGCCATGGGCACGGCCGTATTCTCCATCTATTATGCCCTGCTTATCTATTTTGAAAAGCTGGCGCAATCCGGGAAGGTCCCGACCGCAGTTGGCGGATGGGCGCCCCTGATCATACTTTTTTCCGTTTCCGCTCTGATATTCAGGAAGGTCGATTCCAGATGAAACTTTTAAAACGGCTGTACCTTAAGGAATTCCTGACGGCCTTTACGGTCGTGGTGCTTGGGCTCTCCGTGATGCTTGCCTGCTTTGACCTGATAAACGCAATGGACAAGCTCAGGGCCCAGGGGACCGGGGGCCTTCTAATGTACGCCGCGCTTGTGCTTCCTCAGTATATCGTCTATACGATGCCGATGGCTGTGCTTTTTGCCGCCCTCTTTACGGTAGGCCACGCCGGGAAAAACAAGGAGACGGTCGCGGTAATGGCTGCAGGAGGCAGGATGCGCACCCTGTTCATGCCGCTTGCCATTGCCGGGGCCCTCCTTACGCTTGCAAGTTTCGGGCTGAGCCAGTTCACGGCGCCCGCCGCCATGCGAAAGGCAAAGGCCATGACCCATTTGGGGGAGAAAACTTTCTTTCAGGAAGGGACCATCTGGATAAGGGCGGATGACGGGTCTCTGGTCCGCTTCAGCGTCTACTCAAAGGAGCTGCGCTCGGCCAAAAAGGTGGACATATTCCAGTTCAAAAACGGGAGACTTTCTGCGAGGATCGAGGCGGACGGGGCGGATTATGTGGATGGCCGCTGGGTGCTTAAAAACGTGATGTCTTACGATTTCCTGCACTCAAAGACCTTCAGGTCGGCGCGCATGGAGATGGAGAACCTTATAAACCCTAAGTTCCTGAACAGACAGGTGCTCACCGCTGATGAAATGGGGATAACCGAGCTCTACCGGTATTCAAAACGCCTCAAGCAGGCCGGCATACGGAGCCTTAAGCTGGATGTGGACATGAATTCGAGGCTTGCCTACCCCATAGTGAATTTCTTCATGGTGCTCTTCGCGATCGCCATCTCCCTCAGAAAGGGAATGGGCGGCCTCGCGGCGGCCTCCCTGGGGGTGGCCGTGAGCCTATTGTACTGGCTGGTCTATACCTTCAGCCTGTCGCTTGGATACTCCGGGCTCCTGCCCCCATTTGCCGCCGCCTGGGCCGTCCCCTTGTCCTTTGCGGTTTTTTCCTTGAGGCTTTTCCTGAAGATCAGCGATTAGCGGGCCGGAATGCCCTCCATTATCTGCACGCCGGAGGATGTGCCAATCCTAGTGGCCCCGGCCCGGAGAAGCTCTGTTGCCGCCTCCGCGGTGCGTATGCCCCCAGCGGCCTTGATCCCAGCCCGTGCTCCTAATATCTTTTTAAGGGCGGCAACGTCCTGGACGGTGGCCCCTTTTGGCGAGTAGCCGGTTGAAGTTTTTACGAAGGAAGCCCCGGCACGGAGAGACGCAAGGGCCGCCTGCTCCATCTCCGCGAGACCTTTAAGATAGGCGGTCTCTATGATCACCTTGTGGACGAGCCCCGGTGTGGCCGCGATAACGTCCGCAATGTCCTTTTCAACGCCTCGCCAGTTGCCCTCCATGGCAAGGGGTACCGCCATCACGATATCAAGCTCGTCGGAGCCGCCCTGTGCCGCCTTCATCGCCTCGTATACCTTTGCGGCCGGGGTAGCCCCGCCCAGAGGGAAGGCGATCACCGTGATTATCTTTATTTTAGCTGCATGCCCCATGGAATCGGCCGCCGCCCTGGCCCAGGCTGTATGTATAGGGTTCACGCAGACGCCGTGAAACCCGTGGGCCGCGGCCTCCCTGCAGGCCCCAAGGACATCCGCTTCCGTCGCCGTGGGTTTTAATACAGACTGCTCTATGGCCGCCGCTAAAGCCCGTTTTTCCATTTAATATAACCGCCCGCTTTCACTCGGAAAACCCCCAGATCGAAGGCCCGGCGGCCTTCGTGTTCTCTACATAAGAGGCCGCCTCTTTCCTGTATTCGGCCATCAGCATCTTGGCCACATCTCCCGGCCCATTAAAATCCCTCGTTCCCTTGTGCCCGATCAGGCGGGCGGCAGGGACCACTTCCATGATGGTGCTGGTAATGAAAGCCTCGGATGCGCCAAGGATGTCTTCCTCTCCAAACTCGCCCTCCACCACCTTCATGTCAAGCCTCCGGGCGATGGAGAGGACCACGTCCCTGGTGATCCCTTTTAATATGCCGCATGCGGCGGACGGCGTGCAAAGCGCTCCCCTAGACACAAAAAAGATATTGCTTGTGGTGCCCTCTGCCAGATGGCCCGCGTGGTTAAGCATCAGGGCCTCATGGGCGGCCGCCTTTTTTGCCTCTATCTTTGCCAGGATGTTGTTCAGGAAATTGAGGGATTTTATCTGCGGATCGAGGGCCTCCCTGATATTTCTCCTGGTGTTTACCAAGGCCAGTGTTATGCCCTTTTCATAATAATCGCGGGGCTGCGGCTTCAGCCTGTCCGCGAAGACAAAAAAAGTGGGCCGGGGACAAAGTTGCGGGTCAAGCCCGATGGGGCCTTCGCCCCTGGAGACGGTAATCCGCAAGTAGGCGTCTTTATGTCCGCAGGCCTCAAGCGTCTCAAATATGGCAAGTTTTATCTGGCGCGGGCTTTTGGGCAGCTTGAGCTCTATTAGCGAGGCGGAGCTCTGAAGCCTCAAAATGTGCTCCTCCATCATGAAGACCACGCCGCCATAGACGCGCATCGTCTCATAGACGCCATCCCCGTAAAGAAAACCGTGGTCCAGCACGGACACCATGGCATCCGCTGCCGTGACCACCCTGTCATTCAGATATATGCCTGCGCTCTCGTTCATCTCTGGCGAAAGAAAAAAAATACACCGGCAAAAAGGATTTTTTTATTTAAAGATTATATCACCAAAAAGGGCGATGAATGGGCGGCGGTCCGAGATCCGGAGGCTTTAAAAGCCGACGTCACCACCGGTTTTTATCGTATCACAACTGGGCCTGGCGGCGTTTTTGAAGATTTTTAATGCAAAAACCCGGGTTTTTACAGCGCGTTTTCGAGGAGTTTATTGAGGGGAAAGCTCTTCAGGTAGTAATAGAAGGTATCGACCGAATAGGTGCTTACGGCGTTCTTATTGAAAAGAAGCGAAAACTCCCTGTGCATATTGCATTCCTTGAACCTGAGTGTCTTGAGAGTATTATGGGCAAGCTCCTTGCGCACAGCCCACTTGGAGACAATAGCGACTCCGATTCCGTTTTCCACTGCGTCCTTTATGGCCTCTGTGCTGCCAAGAATTGCGGAGCAAGTCATGTCCTGGGGGTAGATCCCGTGCTCCCCAAGATAGTGCTCTATTATCTGCCTGGTACCCGAGCCCTCTTCACGGAACACAAAAGGCACCTTAAGCAACTCAAGAATGGACACTTCGCCCAGTTTTACCCATTGGTGGCCCGAAGGCACTATCAGCGTGAGCTCGTCAGAGATCAGCTTTTCGGTCGCAAGCTTGTATTTTGTTACCGACCCCTCGACAAGCCCCAGGTCTATGACACCACCTTTAAGCAGCTCCGTGATCCGTTTTGTATTGCCCACAAGAAGGTGTATCTTTATCTTCGGATGTATCTTCCGGAACTCGGCAATCACCCGAGGCAGTAAGTAGTTGCCTATGGTGGTGCTGGCCCCAATGGTCATCGAACCCTTTACCAGCCCGGTTATGCCGCTAACGGCCCGCTCCGCGGCGTCGTACTGGGATAGTATGTCCTTGGCATATTTATAAAGTATCTCTCCGGCAGGGGTCAGGCTCACTGTGTTGGAGGAGCGGTCAAACAGCTTCGTTTCAAAGGTCTCTTCGAGGGTCTGTATCTGAAGGCTCACCGCCGGCTGAGTAAGGTGGATTATCTCCGAGGCCTTAGAAAAACTCTTCATCTCTGCAACGGTGCAGAATACCTTGAGCTTATGATCTTCCATGCCCATATAAGTGAAATTTATTATAAAATAAATGTCATATATAATGCAATGAACTCAATAAATAAAAAGGCTGGACGTGCGCTATCTTCCGCAGCCCCTGATGGTACGCGGAGCTTTTTCTTGCCCCCGTGTCGGGAAGCAAAAGGAGTTGGTTTTGACTTTAACCTGATTTCATTCCCGGTGTCAAGTCTGGCCCGATGTCAAGCCGGGCATGTGATGTGAGTGCTTCCTGGCGGAAAAAAAGGAAATCTTTTATTTGTTAAAAGGCGGATATAGCCTTGAGGGTTTTTTGATATCAATGGGGGTTTCAGGGCCCGGCTGAAAGTGTTCCACATGTGCCGGGTAATTTTTTTTGGGAAGCACATACCAGGGGCCTGTCCTGGCACCGCTGAAAAACCAGTCCCCGTCCCAATAGTAGTAATAGACGCTGCCAAATAAATAGAGGTTTCTGCCCGGCACAACCAGCACCGGGGGCAGGGGGCTGACGGCGCCCGCCAGTTTTACGGGCGGCTTGCTCTCCACTATGGGGGGGCCGACCATCAGGCCCGCCGGAAGGGGCTGCATGAGCGAGGCCTCATTGTAGACAGGCTTTCTGGGCACATAGGTGCATGCCCCGATCAGGGCTATGAAAAGTAAAAAGGGGAAAAAGGCCGGCCGCGCTCTCATGAACAAATTGTATCACGGAAAAAACCCTTTTTTACTTCTAGTCCCAAAAGGCGGGCCACCATTGATCAAATCTGGCATCAAGCCAAAAAACCGTGGGGGTGTGCGTATTGGCTGGAAAGCTATTTTTTCTGCCTGGCCAAACGGGACATTATGTATAGAATGTTGAGAGTTGACAAGTTTTCACGGGAAACTTGAATTCGTGGGGCATGTCCTTTTATAATCTAAGTCTGCGTTAAGCTTCAAGGTGATGGGCCGTTAGCTCAGTTGGTAGAGCAGCTGACTCTTAATCAGCGGGTCGCAGGTTCGAATCCTGCACGGCTCACTTTAAAAAACAAGGGGTTAGGAGATTTTTCCTGACCCTTTTCGCTTCAAAAACCGCCCACTGTGAAAAAAACGTGAAAAAATCAG
>JAJYJB010000033.1:12567-26491 GCA_021789735.1 Nitrospirota bacterium | reverse complement strand
ATTGCTTCGCCTGTAACCTCACGGCTACATGCGCCTGACTTGGGGCCATTGTGGCTGGCTAGACCTTCAATGTAAAGCTCTTTCATCTTCAACTCCATGCCGGTTTATCCCGGCGCACCACACTTTTAAAGAATACCCCCGATTTTGATTGGAGAGGTGGAGATGTCCGAAAAGATGCCGCCTGTTTCCTTACAGGTCGGGCAGGCGCGATCTCTGTATATTTGAGGCATCTTGCCCCTGATTTACAAGTAGGTCGCCGTTAAACCGCTCTTGGGTATCTCAACATAGGTTGTTTCAATTTCAACCAACTCCTCTATCTGAAAAAGCCTTTCATTAAGGAAAGGGCATTGTCGTTTTTTGCCACCAGTTAGTCTTTGTGCAACGAAAGTTGTTCGGATCCAGGCTTTTCGGCAATGGCGTGTGCATGTTGGCCCTGCTGGCGCCCGCCACTGCCTGCGTTATCTGTCCTGCAATCGCCTCCTGCCCCTCCTTGAGCCTCTTCAGCTCCCGCATACTCATTGTCCATTTTGAAAAAGCCTTGCCTTGTGACGGTGAAAAAGATAATCACGAAAATGAATGGCTATGTGGAGTATTAAGCGAATAGAGCGCTGGGACAGTCATAAACCTCTTTTGCCTGCTGTCATTCATAAATTTTTTATAACTTTCCTGATTCATCTGGCCCGCCGACTCGCTTTTCCACTTGTAACCTTCACATTTGAAGGAAGCTTGGTATCCGCAGTACTCACCGTGGGGTGAGAAATGGAAGGAAAAAGCCGGAACAGGCCCCGGCTGTGGAAGCGTGTCTATTTCAAAAAAAACCTTGCTGCCTCGTGCTCCTGCGCGGTCCGCTGTGAGTGTTTTGTTTTGAACATAAAGAGAAATCCGCTATCGTGCTTGCCATGGCGGCCCATCTGGCGCCCTGCCCTTGTGCATCAAAAAAACCTGCCTCAAAAAAAACCTTGAAAAAAGCGCCCCTTTTTAAAGATAATCTAGACCGGTCTCACAATTGGTCCTGAAGCGAGAGAGAGAGGAAATCGTGGCAGACAAAAAAGAAAGTGAAAATAGCCCGGAGGCGCAGCGAGGTCCCCAAAAAGCAATGTTTTTTGGGGCAAGAGCGGCGCTGCGCCCAAGGACGATTTTCCCCTGACGACGCCGTATGCCGCGATTTTATGCCATGCGGGCATCGAATGTTTGGGCTTGCAGATTTATCGGGATTCGCTCGCTGGCCGCTCGTTACTCATCTCAGCCTCTTGCAGCCGGAAGCGATTATGAGATAGGTCCTTAGAAAAAAAAGGAGGCGCGACCCGTGAAAAAAGTTGTTTTAGCAGCCCTTATATCCGTGTTTTTTGTCTCCGCACCGATGGCCTTTGCCGCCGGACAAGGTCCAGACGCCGGACGTCCCGTTGCTCCCGGTGAGGTACAGAAAAAACTGGCGCAGATGGGGCCCGTTATGGGCAGCATGATGGAGCAGATGATGGCCGGAATGATAGACCTTCTGGCAAGGCCCGAGACCGCTGACAAGCTTGCCTCATTTACCCGCAACTATTACGATGCGCTCGTGAAAAAAGGGTTCACGAAGGAAGAGGCGTTAAGGATAGTTAGCTCGCAGCAGCCCATGCAGGGGCTGATGGGGAAATAAAAGGGGGCGGCACAGCCGCTCCCCTCCTGTTCCAGCCTTACGCGGCTTTTTGAATGTCGAACCTGTTCAGAATGGTCATTATCTCGTCTATCGTGCCGCCCGCCTTGGATATAAGGTCCTTGACCGCGTCGCCGTTGCCTTTCCTGGCGGCCTCATAGGCCTGGACCCCAAGCTCATGCAGGCGGCGGTGCGGCGCTTCTAGCTCGGCAAAGGCCCTCGTGCCGCCAAAGAGCTGTTTGCCCTCCCCGAAGTACCACCTGCTCATGCTGGATTTCTCCGGGTGAAGCTGGTCGGCCGATAAGGAAAGCTCCTTGTTGTCGAGCAGGTCCAGCATGCTGTGGAACCAGAGGACATAGTCGGCCTTCAGCACCCCAACCCTCATCATGGGGTCCGTGTAGCCGTCCAGGATGCTCAAAAACTCCCTGGCGTTCAGGTTGAACTTGCCAAAGGACATCGCCATCTCCTTGACCGTCTTTGAGTTCTCCTTAGCGTTCTCGCTTATGCCGCTCAGGTTTTTGGATATCTCGGAGGCGGTGGCGGACTGCTCGTCCGTGGTCGTCACCACCTCCCGTATCATGTCGGAGACCTTTTCGAAATTGTCATTGATCGCCCTGAAGTTCTCCTCCAGTTTGCGCGCCAGGCTGCTTGTGGCGCTGGCCTTGCCCACGGCGACGTCCATCATGCCGGTGGCCTGGAGGATTCCGGAGTGAATGGAGCCAAGCAGGCCGTTTATGTCGTTTGTGGCGTTTGCCGTCCTCTGGGCGAGCTTGCCCACCTCGTCCGCGACCACCGCAAAGCCCCTGCCGTGCTCACCGGCCCTGGCGGCCTCGATGGCCGCGTTCAGTGCCAGCAGGTTTGTCTGGTCCGCGATGTCCTTGATGAGCAGGACTATTTCGTCTATCCTCTTTGACAGCCCGGACAGGTCCCGCACCGTTGCCGAGGCGCTCGTTATCTGACTGTTGACCTCCTCTATCGAGGAGACCGTCTCATCTATTATCTTGCCGCCCTTAGTCGAGGCGTCCCTGGCCCCTGCGGCGGACTGCGAAGCGGTGTTTATGTTCCTGGCAATGTCCCCGATGGAGAAGGACATCTCCTCGGTGGCGGCCGCGGCGGTGGTCGTGCGCTCCAGGTCCTTGTCCACCTGCCTGGACACCCCCTTGCCGTAATACGTCAGGTTCGTGGCATCCTTGAGGATATAGGCGGTCTTCCCGGCTATCCTGCCAAGCACGGTCTGCATCGCCTGGATTATCCTGTTTACGTCCTGGGCAAGCTTGCCGAATTCGTCGTCGGTTTTCGCCTCCAGGCCCACGGTAAGGTCCCCGGAGGCCACCTTCTCCGCCGTCTGGCTTATGTTCTGGAGGACCTTTATCATGTATTTGTTTATTATGAGGAAGGTCACGGCAAAGCTCAGGGAAAAGACGATCAGGACGATCAGCGCCACCCACATGATGGTGGACTTTATGTCCCTGTTCACCGCCTCCAGGTGTGAGGCGTAGATCTTGCCGGAGCTGTCTATGACCCGGTTTGCCACCGACATGAAGGCCCTGGACCTTTTGGCCTGGGCCGTTTTAAGGATCCCCATCGCCTCCTTCGTCTTCCCCTGCATTACCAGGGGGACAAGGTCGTCCGTAAGGGTAAGCTTGAACGGGCCCCATGTTTTTTCTATCTCTTTTATCTGGTCATTGAATATCCCGCCCTGAAGGTCTATGAGGCCCTCGTCGCTGCTTTTCACATAATAATCCACGACCTCCTTCTGGTTTTCCCAGACCTGGGGGTCCTTGGAAACGGCCATCCTCAGGAAGGCGGCCCTCGCGCCGTTTATGTCCGCCTTGAGCTGGACGAATTTCTGTATCTCCCGGCTTATCTGGTTGACGCGGTCATAGCGGGACTTGATCTTGGAAAAATTCACCCCTATAAGCGCGAGGATGCCAAAAACCATCAGGGTGAAAAAGGAATAGCCCAAAATGACCTTGTTCCTTAGTTTCATGGACAAAAAAGCTGCCACTGGTCCTCTCATACGAAGCATCTCCCCATCATTATTGTTTTCCCGCCCTTTCAAACGGAGCAGATCAAATCAACAAAAAAACAGCTCCGCACGCCGGCCCCCGGGATCGGGGCTTCTTATACGTTTACATTTATAATCGAGTGTTTCCGCGGAAAACTTTAAAAAGGTTTTTTTTGAAGTCTGCGTCTATTTTTGAAGTCTGCGCCTATTAAGGAAAAGAGCGCAAAAGATGAAAAAAACGAAAAGGCAAGGGGACAGGACATTTCTCCCCTTGCCTTTAAATGGCGGACTTTTTTGCTGGCCTTTCAGCCAGGGCCCCAGGGACTGCTATTTCCTGGCGTTTTCTGTCTTTTTCCCCAAAAAAAGCTGCCTGGCCTTCAGCGTTTTTCTTTTTTCTTTCCTACCGCGCTTCCCTATTTACCCGGGGGTGTTTGTGCCGCCGGAAGGTGCGGTGGCGTTTGACGGCGCATTCGATGGGGCCGCGGCCGGAGCAGGCGCGTTCACCGTGCCTGGGGCTGGCGCTTTCTTGCATCCGCTGAATCCTATCAGGGTGGCAGCCATGAGCATGGCTAAAAACAGGGATGTGGCCTTTCTCATCTTTTGATATCCTCCTTCTTGCATTTTATTGCCTTTTGAATGCAGGGGCGTTCTTCTAAAAGAGGTTATCAGAATATGGCCTTAAGTCAAGAAAAAGATGTCCGGCAGGTCAGTTTTTGATGGGCCCGACTGGCCGCACGGTCATACGCGCGACGGGCGGAGGGAATAATAGTATTCCATGTCCAGGAGCCGTCTTTTTATCTCCGGGCTCGGCGAATACCCCCCGGGTCCGCCTCCCGACTCTATCACCCGGTGGCAGGGCAGGATTATGGGCAGGGGGTTTTTTGAAAGCGCCTGGCCGGCCGCCCTCGATGCCCCAGGCCGGCCGGCGCGCTCCGCTATCCATTTATAAGAGCGAGTCTGCCCGTA
Source organism: Nitrospirota bacterium (assembly GCA_021789735.1). The sequence continues at coordinate 21,881 of JAJYJB010000033.1, read as the reverse complement.
CGGGATCTCAAGCAGGGACAGCCATATCTTCCGTTCGAAACCGGTGCCCCCGGTCAGGGCCAGCGGGTAATCGAACTGCCTGAGCGTCCCCCCAAAATAACCGCTGAACTGCCCGGCCAGCCTCTCCGGTATCTTACCGCGCCTGAGCCCCTGCGGCTCCTCCCAGATGGAGACCGCGGCCAGCTCCCCGCCCTTCAGCACAAGATATACGGGCCCGACCGGGGTGTCTATTTTGCCGTAACCGGTCATTATGTTCATAATGCCCATTCGTCGCAGATCCTGAGCCCGGAATAGTAGCAGCAGAGCTCGTTGTCCAGGTCGTTTAAAAAGGTGCGCTCCTCGCCGTCCTCGAAAAGGACCCGCACCATGCAGGTGCCACCCTCCATGAAGGAGTGCTTTTCCTCGACGACCTCTCCAACTCCCCAGAAATCAAACCTGATGTGCCGGACCCTGTCCCCAGCCCGGAGGTACAGCCTTTTTCTTCCCATGTTTTCATTATAACAATGTATAAAAACCCCTTACAGCTTTCAAAAGGCCGCCCTTTTATGGTATAAAGATAAGATGCATTCCGGCCAAAATCAAGGAACCCGAAAGGAGTTTTTCCAAAAATGAAGAAGATTCTGCTGCTGGCGGCTGTGTTCGCGCTGGCTTTTGCTTTTTCCTGTTCGCACCAAAAGGCCTCAAAACAGTCGGCTTCAAGCGACAATTCAACCGTCCTGGCGCAGGTGGGGGACAAGAAGATAACCAAGGCGATGTTCGACACCGAACTGGACGCGCTGCCCGCACAGGTGCGGGAATATTTCATGAAGCAGGGAGGGCCCGGCGCTTTTCTGGACCAGATCATCAGCAAGGAGCTCCTCTACCAGGAGGCCGTAAAAGAGGGACTGGACCAGAACAAGGAGCTTCAGGCGGCCGTCGCGAACTACAAGAAGATCACCATGGTCAAACTGCTCCTGCAGAAAAAGATCGGCTCGGACACTTCGGTTTCCGATGGCGAGGCCAAAAAATATTATGACAGCAACAAGGACGCCTTCACGATCAAGGAAGGTAAAGACTCCGGAAAGCTCGTCCCGTTCAGTGCCATTGAACCGCTGATAAAGCAGCGCATCGCGGCCGAAAAGCAGGCCAAGGCGTTCGCGGCGTATGTGGATGAGCTCAAAAAGGGCACCAAAGTGACCGTAAACGAGCAGGCGGTGCAGGCGCTTGCAGCCGATGTCTCCGCGATGGCCAACGCACCTGCTGCGGCAAACACGCCGGCAGCCAGGTAGCAAAGGACAAAAAAAAGCTCCAAAGCATAGAAGTCACGCTAAAAAAAGCCATGCCTAGGGCATGGCTTTTTTCTTTTTTGAAACGCCCTTCCCGCAGACAGGACCGGTCCGCTCCAAAAAACAAAAAAACTCCCTCAGGCAAGCTACAGGGAATTTTTTGCAAATCAAACCCGGCCTGGTTATCTCAAGCCCGTCAAAAAATCCCAGGCAAAAATAACGGCGGCTCCAATACGTGAAAAAAAATTTGGGAACAGATGCGGCCCGGTAAGGCTTACGGTTGACAGGGGGACATGGAAATCAGCTGCACGGCGGGGTTTTTAATTTATCCTGCGCTTTTTCCGGCGCTAGGCCATCGGGATATTGAACGAGCAGTAGTGGTCTCCCAGGGGGATCGACCTCTTCATGAAAACCTGCCTGCCGAGCAGCTCCGACAGCAGCTCCGCTTCGTATCCGCATGCCTCGCTGTAGTGGCTGGCCACTTTGGAGATCGGACAGTTGTACTGGTTCAGAGTATAGTTGCCATCGTTCTCGTCAAGCTCCGTAAAATAGCCTTCCTCTTCAAGCATAGTTGAAAGCGCCTTTATTTTCCCGTGGAAATCATGATTTTCAAGGCGTTTGCCCCTTGCCTCAAGGAGCCTCTGCTTGCGCATCCTTAAAAGCCCTTCTATCTTGCCCCTTCCGTCCAGTCTCTCGAGGTCCTTAAGCAGATCAAGCGAGAAATCCCTGTACACCTTGGGGAATATGTCATCTGCCCTATCGGTCAGGCTGTAAATGAAAACAGGCCGCCCGATGCCGTGCTTTTTTGCGTCGTAACTCACGATGCCTTTTCTCTCAAGAGCTATGAGGTGCTGCCTTATGCCCATGGGGGTGATACCCACCCGCTTGCTCAAGTCCTCAGCGGTGAGGCCCCCTGTCTTTTTCAGCAGCATTATAATCCGGTCTTTTGTCTGGCCATCTTCTATGCGCATGCCCAAAATTAACATAAATCTATAATTTTGTAAACTATTTTCGAAAATTTATTTACAAAAAAGCCCTCTTTTTGGAAACTGGCGACTTTTGCGGACGCGGACGAGCCCCTTCAAAAAAGGGGATCTCAAAACATCCGCAGCGCACTATTGGATGCTATAATAGTGCTGGAATAACAGGTGTCCGCAAAAAAACAAAAAAGCCCCTGGAGGACCAAAATGATAGCGGTTGCCGATAATCTTAACACCAGGAACAAGACATATATGGCGGCAGTCGAGGCCAGGGACTCTAAAATACTCTCAGGTCTCGCCGGGAAACTGCATGAAGCCGGTGCGGACGTCATAAATGTTCAATGCTCGCTGGACGGCGCAGGGGACGAGGACCGGCTGCCATGGGCTTTCGAAACGGTCCAGAACGCTGCGGACTCCGTGCTCTGCATAGATTCAAGGAACATAGAGGCTGTTAAAAAGACCTTGTCCCTTGCAAAAAAACCGCCGCTCATAAACTATGTCTCTGAAACCGAGCCCGCCCAAAAGCAGGATATGTTCGCTCTGGCCAGCCGGGCGAAAGCGTTCATAGTCCTGCGCGCTGCAAGGGGAGGGAATATCCCTACATCTTTCGAGGGAAAGCTCCAGATACTTGAGGCGCTCCTTGAAGACGCGAACCGGGCGGACATCCCGAATGAGAGGCTCTTCCTGGACCCGTCCCTCATCCATATAGGGAGAGGGGCCGGCCAGGACCACCTGCTGAACGCACATGAGTGCATCCTTTCAATAAAAGAGATGGTTGACCCTCCGGTAAACACCATCTCCTGGATATCGAACGTGTCCACCGGCATGTCCCCTCGACGGGCAAGAAAGATGACGGAGGCCAGCATCCTTACATATCTGGCGGGGGCCGGACTCGACGCGGCCATGCTGGACATACTGGACCCCGAGATCAGCCACGCCCTCTATTTCATCAAGTCATTCAGGGACGAAATAGTGTTTTCCCCTGCGGACCTCGTATAAGCGGACCATGCTCCGGCTGAGAGACGGAATAAAAGAGATCGTGCGGAAGACAGCCATTTCCCTTCCCAGGGACATAGAGGAAGCGTTAAAGGCGGCGTACGAAGCCGAACCTGAAGGCAGCCCTTCAAGGCAGGCCCTCTCCCAGATGCTTGAGAACGCAAGCATCGCCAGGAAAGCCGCAAAGCCCCTTTGCCAGGACACCGGCACCCCGATATTCTATGCGCGCGTCCCAAGGGAGCTCAACTTCTCTGTGGTCGAACAGTCCATAGTCGAAGGGGTGAGGCTTGCCACGGAAAACGTGCCGCTCAGGCCCAATGCGGTCGACGTCCTCACAGAAAAAAATTCCGGTGACAACACGGGCCGGTTTTTCCCCGAGATATATTTCGAGCAGTCGGAACAGGACAACCTGGTGATAGACCTTTCCCTCAAAGGGGCAGGCAGCGAAAACGCGGGGACATTCTACAAACTGCCGGATGAAAGGCTCAAGGCGGGCAGAGACCTGGAGGGGGTCAGAAAATGCGTCCTGGACGCGGTATATTCCATTCAGGGCAGGGCGTGTCCCCCCTACACAGTGGGGGTCGGGATCGCAGGCACCAGGCTTGCAGCGGCCAAGCTTTCAAGGGGCGCCCTTATGAGAAAACTGGAAGAAGAGGCCTCGGACCCCGTCATAAGCGGGCTTGAAAAAAGGCTGCTTTCGGATATCAACGCCCTGGGCATTGGCGCCATGGGCCTTGGAGGCAATTGTACGGCGCTTGGAGTAAAGATAAACCATGCCCACAGGCACACTGGTTCCTATTTCGTTGACATATCAATCGCCTGCTGGGCAAACAGGCGAAGCAGGCTCGTCTGGTAAAAGGCAAAAGAGGATGCCCATTGGAAAGCAGTGAAGTTGTAAAACTAAAAACACCTCTGAGCGAGGGGGAGGCCCGGAAGCTGAGAGCCGGGCAAAACGTTCTCATAAGCGGGACCATTTTTACCGCCAGGGACAAGGTGCATGGGTATCTTATGAACAAAAAGCCCATTCCCGAAAAAATGCCTTTCAACCTGGCAGGCGCAATAATCTATCACTGCGGCCCCGTCGTATCTGAAGAAAACGGCAGCTTCACCGTTATAGCCGCCGGTCCCACCACAAGCCAGCGGATGCAGATGTACGAGCCCTTCGTGATCTCTCATTACGGTGTGCGAGGGATCATAGGCAAGGGTGGAATGTCCGCCGATGTGGTTGAAACTATGAGGGAAGACGGTTGCGTCTACTTCCACGCGATAGGCGGGGCGGGCGCGCTGCTGGCAGAAAAGATAAAGAAGGTTGAAGGGGTCTGGATGCTTGAGGAATTCGGGCGGGCCGAGGCGATGTGGGCGCTCCGGGTTGAGGATTTCCCGGCAATAGTTACAATTGACTCCACGGGCGAAAGCATCCATGCCGAAGTGGAAAGGGCCTCGAAGGAAAAGCTTGCGCGTCTGCTACAGGGGAGGTGATGACCGTTGTTCCTTTTTCTGACCGGCGCTACGGGGTTTGTGGGCAGCAATCTCCTGCCTGAGCTAAGGCGGCTCGGCATCAGGGGCAGGTGCCTTCTGCGCGACGCCAAAAAGGCCTCCTTGTGCGAGGGGTTCGAGACTGTAACCGGGACCCTGGACAACATACCCCAGGGCGCTCTCGATGGGGTGGACACTATAGTCCACCTGGTTGGAATAATGCAGGAGACAGGCGGCCATACATTCGAGTCCGTCCACGTAAAGGGCACCCAAAACCTTGCAAACGAAGCGCTCAAAACGGGAACGAAACTAAAAAATTTCTTTTATCAAAGCAGCCTCGGGGCCTCGCTGAAATCCCCCAGCAAATACCAGAGATCAAAGGCCATGGCGGAGGAGATCGTGAAGGATTCCGGCCTGCCCTATACCATCTTCCGGCCCTCGCTCATCCTTGGGCACGTTGACGGTTTTACAAGACAGATGGCCCAAATGATAAGCTCTTCCCCTGTCATCGCGATACCGGGCGGCGGAGAGGCCAGGTTCCAGCCGTTGCTGGTATCCGATTGGACCAAGTGTTTTCTGCAAGTTCTTGAAAGCGGGGGACAAGACAGGGTATTTGAACTAGGCGGCCCTGAATATCTTTCCTTTAATGAAATTGTAAGGGAGTACATGAAAGCCATGGGGGCGGAAGACAAAAAGTTCTTTCATATCCCAATGGGCCTGGCCAAAGCGGGGCTCTCGCTGATATCGGTGGCAAAGGCAGCAGGCATCAAGAACATACCGCCTGTGGGGGCCGAGCAGCTTCTGCTTTTGAGCACTGACAATATAACCGGAATTGATTCCATAAAAGAGCAGTTCGGTTTCGACCCGCAGAGCGTAAGGGGGAATATCAGGCAGTTCATTCCGGAGGAATATCTGGCAGAGTTCCAGAAAACAACCTGACCGGCCCGGATACCATCCAATCAAGTTAATTTAATTTTTACCGGATTAATTTGGCTTGTTTCTGTTGATTCTTATTTTACGACGAGCACGGGACAGCTTGCGTAATCCACGATCCTTGAGGAGATGCTGCCGAGAAGGAACTTCTTGGCCCCGTGCCTTCCGTGAGAGCCGGTAACGATAAGGTCCACCTTCATCTTCCTTGCGGTCTCAAGGATCTTTTCTGCCGGGTCCCCCTGCCTGAGGATTATCTTCACATCCATGGACTTGCCGGAAAGCGAGGCCCTTATCTTCTCAAGCGCGTTCTGCGTCTCCTCCGTCAAGAGCTGGGTTATGCGCTGCCTGTCTATGTCAGAAAGCTCGGTCAGGTATAATTCCGGAATAACTGAAAGGACCGTGATGGAGGACTCAAACTTGCCGGCTATCTCGACGGCCTTTTTAAGGGCCTTGTCGGACGCCTTTGAACCATCATGCGTAACCAGTATCCTCTTCAATCAGGACCCTCCATAATGTAGTCGTCTACTAATTTTAGCAATATTTTTGTCAAAAACCAAGAAAAAACAAAGAAAGAAAAATTTTAAAAAAACCTTTTTTAATGGGCAGCGTGTAAAATACTTTTTTACAACCCCTTGAATACATCGAAAGCGGCCCTGGCGGTTTTTGCGATGTCCGCACGGGTATGGGCCATGCTTATGAAGCCGGCCTCGAACTGGCTTGGGGCAAGGTTGATGCCGCGTTCAAGCATTCCCTTGAAAAATTTGCCAAATTTTACCGTATCCGAGCGTTTGGCGCTCTCGTAATCCACGACCTCGGCGCCGGAAAAATAGGTGCAGAACATGGTGCCTGCCCGGTAGAACTTTACCTCTGTCCGGCTCTTTTGAGCGGCGTCTTTGAGGGCGGACTCCAGCTCAAGGGCGAGAGCCTCAAGCTTGTCGTAAGCGCCTTTTTTGGAAAGGATCTTAAGCGTCTCCAACCCGGCGGTCATCGCAAGAGGGTTTCCAGACAGTGTACCGGCCTGGTAGACAGGCCCCTCAGGCGCGATTTTTTCCATTATCTCCCTTTTGCCGCCATAGGCCCCCACCGGCAGCCCGCCGCCTATGACCTTGCCCAGGCATGTCATGTCAGGCTTGATGCCGAAGCGGGCCTGCGCCCCGCCATACGATACCCTGAACCCGGTCATTACCTCGTCAAAGATAAGCACTATGCCATGTTTTTTTGTCAGTGTCCTCAAGGACTTGAGGAAACCGGGCTTTGGGAGGACGCACCCTATGTTGCCCACAACAGGCTCCACGATAACGCAGGCTATTTCCTTCCAGTCTTTCTCTATGACCGCCTTGAGGGCGGCCTGGTCGTTAAAGGGCAATGTGATAGTGTTTTTTGCATATGCTTTTGGCACGCCTGGGCTGTCCGGCACGCCAAAGGTGGTGGCGCCGGAGCCGGCCTTGACGAGCAGACCGTCCGCATGCCCATGATAGCAGCCTTCGAATTTTATTATCTTGTCCCTGCCGGTGAAACCGCGGGCGGCCCTTATCGCACTCATTGTGGCTTCGGTCCCGGAGTTCACCATGCGGACCTTTTCCATGGAAGGATAGGCCTCAAGCACCATCTCCGCGAGCTCGACCTCAAGCGGGGTCGGAGCGCCGAAGCTGGTCCCTTTCTCAACAGCTTTTTTCAGGGCGCCCACGACCGAAGGGTGAGCATGCCCGACGATCATCGGGCCCCAGGAAAGCACATAGTCTATGTATTCGTTTCCGTCCACATCATATATTTTGGAGCCCTTCGCACGGGAGATGAAAAGCGGGTTTCCCCCGACGGCCTTGAATGCGCGCACGGGGCTGTTGACGCCGCCGGGCATCAGCCTGACAGCCTTTTTAAAAAGAGCCTTCGATTTGCTGAAAGACCTCATGGAATCCCTTTCCCCTCCTGATCAGGTAAAAAACAAAAAGACTTTTTTACAATAACATGAATTTTTTAAAAAAAGAAATTTTTTAAACCTCGAATGGCGCTTTCCTCGAAAAAAACGGCCTTTTATGACCCACATCAGGGTAGTGCTTCCAAGGCCGTGATACATTGTATAATAAAACGAAAGGAGGTAGCGCAAAATGCTACAGAGCAACAGCACACTATATGACAAGGTCAAAGAGATAATAGAGGAGATCAGGCCGCTTTTGAAGGCCGACGGCGGAGACGCGGAGCTGGTCGAGGTCTCGGATGATGGGACAGTGAAGCTCAGGCTGCTTGGCGCCTGCGGCCACTGCCCGATGTCCATCATGACGCTCAAAATGGGCATAGAAAAGAAAATAAAGGAAAAAGTGCCCGGCATCAAGGAAGTGGTCGCGGTCTGACAAAAAAAAGGCAATGGCTGACCTGAAGACCATACGGGAGATCGCGGACAAATATACTCCGGACCAGATAGAGGGCTGCATAATCATGCAGCTGGAGACCGGCCAGAATGTTTGTTTAAGGGACAGGCACCACGAGGGCATAATCAATGAGCTGGCGAAGGCGGCCTTTGTGAAGACCCTCATGATGGAAAAGCGGATATCTCTTGCCGATGCCTTGAGGGAGCTTGCAAATAAAATGAGGCAGATGCAAAGTCACTCCAAACACTGACCTCAATTAAGAACTGAAACAAAGGAGGGCTTAAGGGAGTGTTTACCCTTAAGCCCTCTTCTTCTTGGATATCCGGGACTGCGGCCTGATGTACCCATCGGCCCAGCCTTTGCTTTATTAGAACAGACCCGTTACCCTGCTGGTCTTTACGTCCACGTCCACCCTCCTGTAGGCCGGGTCTGAGCTCGTGCCGGGCATAAGCTTTATGGCGCCTGCAACCGGCACAACGAAGCCCGCACCTCCGTAAGTAAGTATGTCCCTTACAAGAAGCCTCCATCCCTTGGGCACGCCCTTCAGGTTGGGGTTGTCGGTGAGGGAGAGGTGCGTCTTAACCATGCAGGTGCCAAGCTTGGAGAGCTTGGGGTCCTGCTCGATGCGTTTGGCCTTGTTGAGGGCCTCGGGGGTATAGTCCACTCCGTCCGCGCCGTAGACCTCTTTTGCTATAAGCTCTATGCGGTCCCTGAGAGGGGTCTCAAGCTTGTAAAGGAGCTTGAAATTGTTGGGCTCGTTGCAGGCGTCCATAACGGCGTCGGCCAGCTCAAGCGCCCCGTCGCCGCCGAACTGCCAGTGCTTCGAGACCGCCACTCGCGCCCCGGCCTGCTCCGCAAGCCTCCTTACAGCCTTTATCTCGTTAGGTGTGTCCGTATAGAAGGCGTTTATGCAGACCACGGGGTTTATCCCTGCTTTTTTGACCGTATTTATATGGTGTATGAGGTTGGCCGTGCCCGCCTCGACCCAGCCCACGTTCTCTTTTCCGTATTCGGCCGGTATGGGCTTTCCGGGGACCGGAATGGGCGCGCCGCCATGGCACTTGAGCGCCCTTATAGTTGCCACGATAACGGCGGCGTGGGGTTTCAGGCCGGAGAACCTGCATTTTAAATTCCAGAACTTCTCAAAACCTATGTCCGCCCCGAAGCCGCTTTCAGTTATATGATAGTCGGCAAGCTTAAGGCCCACCCTGTCCGCGATGATCGAAGACTGCCCTATGGCGATGTTCGCGAACGGCCCCGCATGGACCAGCACCGGCTGCCCCTCGATCGTCTGCATC
>JAJYJB010000033.1:0-12557 GCA_021789735.1 Nitrospirota bacterium | reverse complement strand
CCCTTCTTGTCATATGCCACGACTATCTTGCCTATGCGCTCGCGCATGTCTTTCAGGTCCTTGGCCACGGCCAGGATGGCCATGACCTCGGAGGAGACCGCGATGGCGAAGCCGGAGTTCATCATGAAGCCGTCCTGCTTTCCGCCGATGCCTATGATTATGTCCCTCAGGGACTGGGCGCAAAAGTCGATTATCCACTTCATCTCGACGTTCCTGGGGTCGATGTTCAGCCTCTTTAAGTTCCTCTTGGCAAGCTGCTGGTCGTCATAGTTGAACTCATGCTGCATGCGGGAGGTCAGGGCGACCATCGCCAGGTTGTGGGCGTTCATTATGGCATTTATATCGCCGGTGAGGCCAAGAGAGAAAGGCGTAAGCGGTATGCATTGGGAAAGCCCTCCGCCGGCCGCCGAGCCCTTTATGTTCATGGTGGGCCCGCCGGAAGGCTGCCTTATGGCCGCGATCACCTTCTTGCCCCTCCTGCCCATGCCCTGTGTAAGGCCCATGGTCGTCGTGGACTTGCCCTCGCCAAGCGGGGTCGGCGTTATGGCGGTCACATCTATGTACTTGGCGTCCGGGACCTTGGAGAGCCTCTGGGTTATCCTGTTAAAATCAAGCTTGGCAACATAATGGCCATGCGGCAGAAGCTCTTCCTTTTCAAGCCCCAGCTCTTCGGCCAGCTGGTAGACCGTCTTCATGGTCTTTTCCGCTTCCTGCGCGATCTTCCAGTCCGGGTTTTTAGTGGGGTCAAGCGCGGCGGGTCTCTTTGTTTTTGCAGCCTTCCTTGTCGCCATCTCTTTCAGTCCCTCCTGTGAAAGTTTTTTTACTTTTGGTCCAATTTGATTTTTTGCTTTTATTCCAAAAAACGAAGTCCGGGAAAGGCAATAAAAAGTGCCGCGCGCTCACTCTTTCAGCACGGCCTTGAATTTACAGACGTCGAAGCAGCTGCCGCATTTGATGCAAAGCTCCTGGTTTATCATATGGGGCGATTTCTTGCGTCCGCTTATGGAACCGGCCGGGCAGACCCTCATGCACGCCCCGCAGCCTTTGCAGGCCGTCTCCAGGATATGATATGTGATCAGCGCCTTGCACGCCTTGGCGGGGCATTTCCTGTCCAGTATGTGCGCCTCGTATTCATGCCTGAAATACCGGAGAGTGCTAAGCACCGGGTTTGGCGCCGTCTGTCCAAGACCGCACAGGGAAGAGAGCTTTATGTCCTTTGAGAGCTTCTCCAGGAGGTCCAGGTCGCTCTCCTTGCCCTCCCCGTTCGTGATCCGGTCCAGGACCTCATAGAGCCTTTTCGTCCCCACCCGGCACGGGACGCACTTTCCGCAGGACTCCATCTGAGTGAAATTGAGGAAGTATTTTGCCACATTGACCATGCAATCGTCCTCATCCAGGACGATCATGCCACCGGAGCCCACAATGGCGCCAAGTTGCATGAGGTTCTCATAATCCACCTTTACGTCCAGGTGGTGCTCCGGGATGCACCCGCCTGAGGGGCCGCCCATCTGCACCGCCTTGAACTTCCTGCCGCCCTCTATGCCGCCCCCTATTGAAAAAACGATGTCCCTCATGCTCATGCCCATGGGGATCTCTATGAGCCCCGTGTTCCTGACTTTCCCGGTCAGCGCGAAGACCTTTGTGCCCTTGGACTTTTCGGTGCCCAGGGAGGCAAACCAGTCCGCGCCGCGCGTCACTATGTAAGGGATGTTGGCCAGGGTCTCCACATTGTTTATAACGGTGGGTTTGCCCCAGAGGCCGCTTACCACCGGAAACGGCGGCTTCGCCCTGGGCATCCCCCGCTCTCCCTCGATCGAGGCTATAAGGGCGGTCTCCTCGCCGCAGACAAACGCACCTGCGCCAAGCTTTACCTTTATATCGAAATCGATCCCGGCCCCGAAGATGTTCTTTCCGAGGAAACCTTTTTTCCTCGCCTGCCCTATGGCCGCTTTAAGCCTTTCAACGGCAAGGGGGTACTCGGCCCTGATGTACACATAGCCTTCGGACGCTCCCACCGCATAGGCCGCCACGATCATGCCCTCTATAACGCAGTGCGGATTGCCCTCAATGACCGAGCGGTCCATGAACGCTCCCGGGTCGCCCTCGTCGGCGTTGCATATTATGTACTTGAGTCCGGGTGGCTGCTTCCTTGCCGCCTCCCATTTCACCCCGGTCGGAAAGCCGGCGCCGCCCCTGCCTCTCAGGCCGGACTTTTTTACAACATCAATGACCTCCTCCGGACCCATGCCGGTGAGGACCTTCCTGGCCGCCCCGTACCCTCCGCCTTCGATGTATGCCTCCACGTCCTCAGGATCGATCTCACCGCAATCGGAGAGCACCACCTTCACCTGCCTGTCATGGAAGGCGCGGTAGTCGTCCCTGACCTCCCATTCCGAAACGGGAGAACCGGCGATAATATGCTCCTCGACTATCCTCTGGACCATCTCCGGCTTGATATACTGATAGGTGGTCCGCTGACCGTCGATTATGACATCCACCAAAACGTCCCGGGCGCAAAATCCCCTGCAGCCCACTTTGTGCCTTGAGCAGTTCTTCTCTATCCTTGCCTGTATATCGGCCCGTGCCAGAAGCTCCCCGAAAGCTCCAAGCACCCCCTCGCCGCCCGCGGCGATGCCGCCGGTCCCCATGCACACTTTTATCTCTATGTTGCCGTTACTTGCCATCTGTACCGCCCTTAAGTTTTTTTACCGCCTTCGTTACGCCCTCGGCGCTCATCTTCCCGTGGACTTCCTTGTTAACGATGATGACGGGCGCTATGGAGCAGGCCCCCACGCAGTTCACCTTCTCAAGGGTGAACTCCATGTCTTCCGAGGTCTCCTGCCCTTCGGGGATGCCAAGCTCCCTGCCCAGGATGTTTATCAGCCTGTCGGAGCCCTTCACGTGGCAGGCGGTGCCGCAGCACGCGGTTATTATGTTCTTGCCCCTTGGCCTGAAATGGAATTGAGAATAGAAAGTGGCCACCCCGTAGAAATGGCTCCGCGGCATCTCCAGACTGTCGGCTATGAAATTTACCGCTTCCTCAGGCACATAACCAAAGTGCTCCTGGAGCTCCTGGAGAATGGTTATAACACCGCCCTTGTCTTCTCCATGGCGGCTGCAGATGCCCTCCAGTTTTTCAACATCCGCGGCCTTAAGATTTTTTTCAACGGTTTCAGACATCAGGACCTCTCCTTGGAACGCTTTTACTTTTTCTCTTTACCCCGGCAAAAAAAAATCCTAGAGTTTATGATTTTAACAACCGGCTGCTTTCATTTTCAACGAGTCAATGAAAACATAAATAAATTCAATAGCGCATCGGATCATTATAAAAAACAAATCCATAGTTTTTAAACACTTGTCTACTAAAAACGTTCCTTCTTAGTGCGAAAAACAAGACGAAAAACAAGGACCTCAGGTCCGCAGCCGGACGATTTCAGTGAAAACGCACCGGACAGGGGTTATAATTAAAAATCATGATCTATCTGGACAATAACGCCAGCACAAGGCCGGCCCCGGAGGTTTTGGAGGCGGTCTGCCAGGCGCTGGACGGCCTTTACGGCAATCCGTCGAGCGGCCATGAGTACGGATTTTTGGCCAGGGCCCGGATCGAGTGGGCAAGACAGCGCGTGGCCGCGCTCATCGGGGCGGGGCCTGCGGAGGTCTATTTCACATCGGGGGCCACTGAATCAAACAACATCGCCATATTCGGGGCTGCGGCCCTGGCGCGGGACCTTTTCCCCGGCGGCGGGCCGGGGCACATGATAAGCCAGCAGACCGAGCACCCGGCCGTCTTGAACCCTTTAAAAGCCCTTCAGGGCCGGGGCGTTGAGGTGACCCTGCTTCCGGTGGACGGAAACGGTGCCGTCAGCCTTGAGGCCCTTGAAAAAGCCGTAAGGCCGGACACCGCCCTGGTGACCATAATGCACGCAAACAATGAAACGGGCGTGATACAGCCCATATCCGATGCGGTAAGGATCTGCCGGGCCAAAAACCCAAAAACCCTTTTCCACACCGATGCGGCGCAATCTGCCGGGAAGATACCCGTGGATATCGGGGCCCTGGGCGTGGATGTGCTCTCCATCGCGGCCCACAAATTCCACGGACCAAAGGGGATAGGCGCGCTTTATGTCAAAAAGGGCCTCCCGCTTAAAAACGTCATCATGTTCGGGGCCGGGCATGAAAAGGGCATGAGGCCGGGCACCGAAAACACGCCTTATATAGCAGGTCTTGGCGCGGCCTGCGAGCTTGCGGAAAAGGAGCTGCCCCTGCGCATGGAACGGCTTGGACGTTTGAGAGGCACGCTTTCCGGACTTCTGGCCGGGACCGTCCCGGGAATGAAGATAAACGGAGGGGCTGCGGAAAAAAGGCTTCCAAACACCCTTAACATCTCAATTCCCGGAGTTGACGGAAATCTGCTGGTCGAGGCACTGAAAGACTCGGTCGCCATCTCCGCGGGCTCCGCCTGCCATGAGGGCAGAAAGTCGCCATCTCCGGTCCTTAAGGCAATGGGGGCAAGCGACGAAGATGCGTTTTCTTCCGTCCGCATCACGCTGGGACGGGAAAACACGGAGAAAGAGATCAAAGAGGCGGCAGAGGCCCTTCGAATTGCTGCCCTTCGACTGGTCCGAGCACGGTAAGGACAGGGGTTTTCCCCCTGATGAGCATATGGGCCGCCTCCCTCAACCTGGGGAGGGTAACGGCGTCTATCTGCTCTATCACCTCCTGCGGAGTGAAATGCCTGCCAAAATATATTTCCTGCTTCGCGATGTTCTGCATGCGCGTGGAAGTGGACTCAAGGCCCAGGATGAGGTTGCCCTTCAGCTGCTCCTTCGCCCTGTCCAGCTCGGCCTGCTCGATGGAGTCCGGCAGGGCGTGAAAATGCTCGTGGACCAGGGACACCACGTCCGCGGCTTTCTTTTTGCCCGTCCCCGCGTAAACCCCGAATATCCCCGTGTCACTATAGGAGGAGGCAAAGGAATAAATGGTGTAGACGAGCCCCCGTTTTTCCCTTATGTCCTGGAAAAGCCTTGAGCTTATGCCCGCCCCGAGTATGGTGTTCAGTATGTAGTACTCATAGCGCCTGGGATGGGACTGCGAAAGCCCCTCTATGCCAAGACATACGTGGACTTCGGAGAGGTTTTTCCGGTATACCTTCGTCCCGCTGCCAAAGGCCGGAGCAGCCAAATGGGAAGGCTCGGAACCCCTCCTCAGCGACCCCAGCTTTTCATTAAGCACGTCTATGAGCTTCTGCGGGTCGAAGCTGCCGGCGCAGGACACTATTGTGTCCCTCGTGCCGTAAAACCGCTTCACGTGGTTTGTGAGGTCGTCCCTGTTTATGCCCTTCAGGGTCTCCCTGGTGCCAAGGACCGGCCGGCCGATCCCGGTCTTCCCCCATATGTCGGCGTTAAAGAGGTCGTGGACAAGGTCATCGGGCGTGTCCTCGACCATTTTTATCTCTTCCTTTATTACCCCTCGCTCCTTTTCGATGTCCTCTTCAATCAGGGTGGAGTGGCAGAATATGTCCGCGAGGATGTCGAGGCCCTTTTCCATGTGCAGGTCCAGCACCTTGACGTAAAAAGCGGTGTTTTCCTTGGAGGTAAAGGCGTTAAGGTCTCCGCCTATGTTGTCTATCTCAAGGGCGATGTCCCGGGCGCTCCGTTTCGCCGTGCCCTTGAAAAACATATGCTCCAGGAAATGGGATATGCCGTTTTTTCCGCCGGGCTCATTCCTAGAGCCGACCTTCACCCAGATGCCGGCGGTAAAGGAGCGCACCCCTGTGAGCCGCTCCATTACCACCGTTATCCCGTTTTCGAGAAGCTCTTTCCTGAACAATGGGCCTCTCCTTCCGGCCGTGGGTCTTCAGAATCCGGTTTATTTGATTTTTTCTTCTGTCTTTTGCTTCGCTTTGGCGCCTGATGCCGGCAAATAAAAAGGCAAAGATGCTTTTTCCGCTTAGCTGTCGGGCTCGAGGAGTTCTTTCCTGGAGAGTCTGACGCGGCCCTGCTTGTCTATCTCTATGACCTTTACATCCAGCTCGTCGCCCTCTTTGAGCACGTCCGTGACCTTTGCTATCCTCTTGTGCGATATCTGGGAGATGTGCAAAAGGCCGTCCACGCCGGGCAATATCTCAACGAAGGCGCCGAAGTCCGCTATGCGCACGACCTTGCCCTTGTAGACCTTGCCAAGCTCGGCCTCGGCCACTATGCCCTCTATTATGGCCTTTGCCTTCATTGCCGAAGCCTCGTCGTTCGAGGCAATATTGACAAGCCCCGTATCGTCTATGTCTATCTTTACGCCGGTCTCCTCCACGATGCCGCGGATCACCTTGCCGCCGGTGCCTATCACCTCGCGGATCTTCTCCGGCTTTATGTGCATCACGTAGATGCGCGGCGCATACGGCGCAAGGTTGGTGCGCGGCGCATCGAGGGTCTCTTTCATCTTGCCAAGTATGTGGAGCCTGCCGAGCCTGGCCCTTTCAAGCGCCTGCTCCAGGATGGCCCTGTTTATACCTGCCTTCTTGACATCCATCTGGAACGCGGTCACGCCCTTGTCGGTGCCGGTAACCTTGAAATCCATGTCGCCCAGATGGTCCTCAAGACCGAGGATGTCGCTAAGTATCACCACCTTGTCGTCCTCAAGCACCAGGCCCATGGCGATGCCGGCTACAGGCGCCTTTATCGGCACCCCTGCGTCCATAAGGGCCAGCACGGAGGCGCAAACAGTGGCCATGGAAGAAGACCCGTTCGATTCCAGTATGTCCGAGACCACCCTTATCGTGTAAGGGAACTCTTCTTTGCCCGGGACCATGGGCTTGACCGCCCTTTCGGCCAGCGCGCCGTGGCCTATCTCCCTCCTGCCGGGCCCGCGCAGGAACTTTACCTCCCCCACACTGAAAGGCGGGAAGTTGTAATGGAGCATGAACCTCTTATAGCTCTCCCCTTCCAGGGCGTCTATCTTCTGCTCATCCTCGCCTGTCCCAAGGGTGGCAACGCAGAGCGCCTGGGTCTCCCCGCGGACAAAAAGGGCCGAACCGTGGGCCCTGGGCAGGAACCCTACCTTGCCGTATATGGGCCTTATCTCATCAGGCTTTCTGCCATCGGCCCTGACGCCGGTGTTGGCTATCATGCCCCGGACTATCTTTTTCTCCATGTCCAGGAAGGCTTTTGCGATGTCCTTGCTCCTGTCGGGCTGGTCAGCTCCCTCGGCAGGCTGGTTGAGCTTTTCCACCACCTCGGCACGCACAGCATCAAGCGCGGTCTGCCTCTTGAGCTTGTCCGGGATCACAATGCACTCCCTGACCTTCTGCTCGCTCATGTCCCACACGGCCTTCTTAAGGCCTTCATCTATGACCTGCGGGGTGATCTCGCGTTTGGGCTTGCCCGCCTTCTCGCGCATCTCCTTCTGGAAATGGCAGAGCTTCTTTATCTCGGCATGGGCCGTTTCGATCGCCTCAAGAAGCAGCGATTCGGACACCTCGGAGGCGCCGCCTTCAACCATGACGATAAAGTCCTCAGTGCCCGCAACGGTGAGGTTAAGCGTGAGGGCCTCAATTTCCGCCAGGGACGGGTTCACAACTATCCTGCCGTCCAGGTACCCCACCTTCACGGCGCCCACCGGCCCTCCGAAAGGTATGTCTGAGAGCATGAGCGCGCAGGACATCCCGATAATGCCAAGCACATCGGAGACGTTTTCCTCTCCGAAAGAAAGCAGGGTCGCTATGCCCTGCGTCTCGGAGAAAAAACCCTCGGGAAACAGCGGCCTTATCGGCCTGTCAATGAGCCTTGAGGTCAGGACTTCCTTTTCGGACGGCCTGCCTTCCCTTTTGAAAAACCCGCCTGGTATCTTACCCGCGGAATACGCCTTCTCCTGGTAGTCTATGGTAAGGGGGAAAAAGTCCAGCCCCTCTTTCACCCTCTTCTCAGCCACTACAGTGGCCAGGACAACAGTGTCCCCAAGCCTTACAAGGGCCGCTCCGTCGGACTGTTTCGCGAACTCCCCTGTTTCGACGACTAGTTTGCCGTTACCGATGCCGGTTTCAAATATGTTCATTTTTATTTCTCTTACTTCCGGATGCCCAGGCCTTCGATGACCTTGTCATAGCCCGGCCTGTTGTGGGATTTCAGGTAATCCAGGAGCTTCCTGCGCTTGCCGACCAGCTTTAGAAGGCCCCTTCTGGAGTGATGATCCTTTGTATGTGTTTTGAAGTGCTCGGTGAGATAGCTTATCCTTTCGCTCAAAAGGGCTATCTGCACTTCAGCCGAACCCGTGTCTTTCTCATGGGTCTTGTAGTTGTCGATAATGCCTTTTTTCTGATCCTTGCTGAATGCCATTTTCGCTCCCTTGCCCCTTTTTTCAGGGGCTCCTTTTCTATATTATATTTCTCATTAATTAGGAAGCATAACACAACGTGCGCCACCCTGTAAAGAAACAATTGCGACGGACCGGGGCAAACAATCGTTTTTTTCCCGGGCTCCAGCCCTGGCGGGCCGCCGCCCGCCGCAAAATATTTTATAAAAATTGACAACTTCCGGTTTTGAGATTACAATAGTGGGCAGACAGATTCCCGCATGCAGGTTTTTTACCGAAGCAAAAAATGATCTGCAGAAAATACGGCCGGATGCGCCCATAGCTCAGCTGGATAGAGCGTCGGACTACGAATCCGCAGGTCGGGGGTTCGAATCCCTCTGGGCGCGCTTTATTTTCAAGGAGTTTCCTTCATTGGTCTCCACTCCCTCGCCACCCAACGTGATAAAATCGTGATAATCACGCCCTCTATCGAGCGCATCGACCAAACCCCTCAGGCTTTCGGCATTATGCCTGGTGTATCTCCTGGTCGTCTGAAGCTGCGAATGGTCGAGGACGGAGGCAATCACGTAGATGTCCTTTCCCGCGCGCCCCAAACGGGTCCCCACGGTGTGCCTGAGGTCGTGAAACCGAAGCTTGCCGATTTTCGCCTGCTTCAGGGCCTTGTACCACTCACGGAGCATGTTCCGGGCTATAAAGGGAGTACCGGCGGACGTTGTGAACACGTACTCGGAATTTGATCGCGTCTTCGCCTTCCCATTAAGCAGGCGGCAGACTGTCTCATTCATCGGGACAGTCCTCCAGGAGTTCGTCTTTTCGTTATAGGACTCGAATGTCCTGCCGGGAAGATCGATCTTCTCCCAGCGCATCTTAAGGACCTCTCCTTCTCTTATCCCGTTAAGGGCAACGATTCCGCCAGTTGACCTCCAAGAAAGCCCTTACAGGCCTCCAGGAGCCTGTTTTCTTCCTCTTCGGTCAGGCATCTGCCGGTATTTTCATTGTCCTCTTTTTCCCGCGGGACAAGCTCGCAGGGGTTCTCCTTTACCCATCTCCAGAGCCTTGCAAGATTAAATGCCTTGCTGAGCATGGCAAGCTCCCTGTTTCTGGTTCCGGGCCGGCATTTCCGATCTTCCCGCAACTTCCGGCAATCGTCCGATCCGGCTTCATGCCCGCATCTTGCGCATTGCTCTGATCCCGGTACGCACGTCTGCTCCCGGCGATAGGTAATATAACGCATTATGAGATCGGTATCGATCTGGTCGAGGGTCAGGCCGGAAAAGAAACTTTCCAGGTGGGGTCGTGTGCTTTTGTACCGCCTCTGCGTCATAGCCTCTTTTGTCGGAGCATGTTCCGCCATGAATCTCTCCATCAAGTCCTCAAAGATGTACTGTTTGGCCCTGTCAACCTCGAACCATCTGCCCTCAACAATTTGAGTCTCGATCTTTGCAAGTATCTTTTCCGCCAGCTTTTTATTGGCAGTGCCGGTGCTTTGCCGGAGCTGCCTTCCATTGGCCGAAAAATTCATCCACCAGATCGGTGAATCGGGCCGCTTGTATAGTCCCATGTTAAACTGCCCTCCTTTCCGGGACTAAACAAGGCTTGAAAATACCGGCCATATTGTAACACGGGTAAGCCGGATTATTAACGCCTGTGAAGGACTTCCTCTTTGGCATTTCTGATGATCCTCTCGATACTGTCATTGGACAGGTTGGAAGATGGCCGGGTATAGCGCCTTTCCCTCCTGCCAGCCTCCGGCACGCCGGCACTGACTGTTTTTTGCGAGATCCAGTCCATGATATCCTTCTCCCTGAATTTAAGGAGCCTCTTGGTGAGCTTTATATGCGGGATTTTGTTGTGGGAGGTCCAAGAATAGATCGTGGCCTTGGTCACCCCCAAGATTTCCGCCACTTCGTCTATGTTCAATAATTTTTCCATTCTCAAGACTTCCGGGCCCTTCTATCCCTGCCCTGAAGTATTCGCACCTTGCACATGCCCGCGATCCTCGAAGCGATCCTGTCGTCGGGCATCTCCTCGATGCCAAGGTTGGATGTTATGATGGTTCGCAGGTCTTCCCTGTACCGCCTGTCCAGTATGATGTAGAGCGTCTGCAGGGCCCATTCTGTGGGCTTTTCGACTCCCAGGTCGTCCAGGACAAGCATGTCCACCCAGCTATAGCTGTCAATGACTTCCTTCTCCGATACCTCGCCGTCGTTATATGTTTCCCTTATCTCAAGAAGAAGCTCCGGCACGGAGACAAACAAAGGCAACTTCTGAAGGTTTATCCTGTAACCTTCCAAATATTTCACCGGCTTCACGGCTAGTGCCGCCTCACGCATCAGGGCGGCGGCCAAGTGCGTTTTACCGACGCCGCGGCTGCCCGTAAGGAAGATACCTTCCCCGCCGTCTTTGAGCTTTTCCCATGACTGCGGAAAATCCGAAATCCTAGCATGGAGGAATCTCCGGGGGACTCCTCTTTTCCTGAGATAAAAATCTATCCTTTCCGCAAGCCTTTGCCTCGCGGCCTCAAAGGCGGTCCGTTCTCTTTCTTTTTCCTCTTTGTCCTCATTCGCCATAATCGAGGACCTCGCCAATCCCAGAATATTTGCCGCTGCCATTGTTTTTGCCATTCTGCCGGGGAGCGACGCCCGGCCCGCCGCGCCCATTTGCTCCATGGTTTCCATTGTCGCCTCCGATTTTCCAGTTTAGGTAGGATTCAAACTTGTTTGAAAAAAGCGTCTCCGGCCTCAGATAGTTCCGCAGCTTCGGGTCTTCGCCCCAGGCGGCCGCCATGTTCCCGATGACCTTCCTGAAATCCTCCAGCCTGAAACCTTCTTTCCATAGCGCCTTTATGAGCCCCCTGGTCTTTGCCCTTTCGTGCCCGTAGGCGGAGCCAGTCTTCAGGTTCAGGAAAGAGATAATTTCCTCGTAGGGGATGTCTTCAGATATTTCTTCGGATTTATGGGGAAAGGGGGTATAAATATTCTTTTCCTTATTTTGAATCCTTATATGTGAATCCTTAGGGTGACTATTAGTCACTGGTACCCGTGACTGACAGTCACTGGTTGGTGCCTGTGAGTCACCGGTCTGTTTCCAGTGCTTTTTGTCTATAAGCCAATACCTGTTTCCCTTGCCTTCGGTCTTCTCCTTTCTGATGACGTTCCAGTCCTCCAGTATCTGCAGGTCCCAGCCCCATTGGAACCCTCCAGGCAGTTCAGGACATGCTGCAGGTGCAGATGAATCATGGAGAGTTGCCTGGCCCGTGCGGCCATCCAGGCATGTTCGGCGGCGATTTCAAACGGGTCGGATGCGTGCGCGGCAAGTAAAGACTCGGTCCCAGGGCCAAGGACCGCAATGAATAACAGGACGGCGATCCAGACTGCCCAAAACTTCCGCACCCTTCTCATAGCCCAATCTTAGGGAAATAACCCGATGGAGGCAAGATGAAGATGCCAAAATTCCCCTTTAAAGAAACTTGTCGAAATCATAGGTGTCCCTGGGGATTTCAGAAGGCGGGGGCCCGGATTTATCCCGCTCCCGGCGCTCTTTCAATTTTATTTTCTCACGGTTTCCGGCCCCGGCAGTGTTTTTCCTAGCCACGTTTGTCCTGGCAGGCCCGATCCGGCCGCTTCCCACGCCGGCTCCTGCCCGGGACATGACCATTAAAGTCTCCTTGCCCCGCTTTGTGGAGATAAAATGCCTGAGCGCTTTTTTCACGAACTTGGCCCTGTTTTTGACATCGACCAGGACATCTATTATTTCCGGGTCGTCGGTATGGAGTTCCAGGCGGAAAATCATTAGCGCCCCTTATAATCCGCCGGCGGACTCTTCCGCCTTTATCCGGAAGCCCATGGCGTTTGCGAACTCCGGCTCTTCCATCACCACCACCTTTACCCTGCTGGACTCAATCTTTCCCGTAAGGAGTCTCGCGCCACCTCCGAAAAAAAGGATGGTATCGAACGCCACGACTCCGCCGTGGGCCTTAAGGTCCCCTGTCACAAGCCCAAGAAGGTCGTTTACATAGGTCCGGGCGGCCTCTCCTATCTCAGGCGTTATATCAATCCTGTCAAATCCCACCTGGAGTGCCCCTGTCTGGATGATGTAGTCGATCTCAAGCGGGGTGAGGGTCTTGCCCTGTATATGTCCCTGTATCTCCGGGAAAAGTCCGTTTACCGCCATGTCGTGGATGCCCTTCTTGTAAAAGGTCTTGCCGGTCAGTATTTCTTCCTGGGAGCATGAATATAGCGTGTAGATGA
>JAJYJB010000032.1 GCA_021789735.1 Nitrospirota bacterium | reverse complement strand
CCCTGCCGTAGTAGGCCTCGTAGTATCCGGCCGAGAGGGCATAGGTGCCAAGCATTATCCTTCTTTTGACCTCGGGGCCGAACCCCTGCGCCCTGGTCTTCATATAGGTGTCCAGAAGGTCTTTGCCCGCGGCCCTGAACCCGTATTTGACCCCGTCGTATCTGGCCAGGTTCGAAGATGCCTCCGAGGTGGCAAGGATGTAATATGTGGCTATCGCATAGCCCGTGTGCGGAAGGCTCACCTCCACGGGTATCGCGCCCAGGGATTCAAGCTGCGCCACCGCGCCGCGCACCGCTTTTTCAACTTCAGGGTCCATGCCCTCTATGAAATATTCCTTCGGTATGCCGATCCTGAGCCCCTTTACATCCATCCCCGCGGCCCTGGTGAAATCCGGCACGGGAAGGGGCGCAGAGGTGGAGTCCAGCTTGTCCGGCCCGGATATCGCATTTAGAACTATCGCGGCGTCTTTCACCGTTTTCGTAATGGGCCCGATCTGGTCAAGCGAGGAGGCGAAGGCCACCAGGCCGTATCTTGATACCCTGCCATAAGTGGGCTTAAGTCCCACAACGCCGCACAGCGCGGCGGGCTGCCTTATGGAACCACCCGTGTCCGAGCCAAGCGCCGCAGCGCATTCTCCGGCGGCAACGGCCGCGGCGGAGCCGCCGCTGCTTCCCCCGGGGATGCGCTCAAGGTCCCATGGGTTTTTTGTCGTAAAAAAGGCCGAATTCTCGGTCGAGGAGCCCATTGCAAACTCATCCAGGTTGGTCTTCCCGAGGAAGACGCCGCCTGCCCCGGACAGCCTTTCCGTGACCGTGCTCTCATACGGTGCGATGAAGTTTTCAAGCATCTTCGAGGAGCACGTCGTCCTTGTCCCCTTTGTGCAAAGGTTGTCTTTTATGGCAAGGGGGATCCCCGAAAGGGTTTTTCGATTTTTTTCTCCGGATGGAGTGTCAGCGGCCGCGGCCATCTCATAGGCCTTCTCACGGGTCTGGGTCACATAGGCCCGGACTTTCCCCTCAACGGCGTCCATACGCGCAAAAAAGGCGTCCAGCACCTCTTTCGCGGTGGCCTCCCTTTTGTCCAGCAGGGCTTTAATGCCCTCTATGCCAAGCTCGAACAGTTCCATGAGAAAAATAAAAGAATAAAAAGTCCATGAATCTTCCTATGAACTAAAAGAATAAATTATCAGCCGGATAATGTCAAAATTTTATGAGTCCCGGCACTCGCGGCCCGGCATGAAAACGCGCTGCGTTTTGACTGTCCGGCTTTTAAAGCGGGCTTTCTTCCCGGCGGCTTTACAATTTTTTACAAATCTTAACACCCTTGGGAAACTGCCGGATTGTAAAATGGATGGCGTTTCAAATAAAATTTTAACTGGATTGGGTTTTTTAGCCGTGGAGAAAATGACCGAGAAGACCGTATCCGGATCCGGCGTGGAGAGGATGCTTTTTTACGGGCTGTGCGCGCTTTTCTTTTTCCTGCCGGTTTCCATATCGCCGCTGTCCATAGTCGAAGGGCTGCTTCTTGCCGTGTGGGTGCTGTCCGGGAGGTTCCTGAAGGACGCCGGACTGGCGCTTCAGAAGTGGGGCTGGCCCGTCCTCGTGATGATGGCGCTCCCGTGGATAGGGCTTTTGTACTCCGGGGACACCGCGATAGGTTTCAAGTTCGCCCAGAGGTCCGATTACTGGCTTTTTACTTTCATCGTGGCTGGCGTGTTGGTGGCCGGTTACGGGACGGAAGCTTTTTTCAAATCCTTCATAGCGGGAGTTACGTTCACCTCCCTTGTGTTTCTTGGGCAGGTCGCGGGCCTTATATACCGCGCCAACCAGTATGAGGACGCTTTTTTCGGCAAATGGGGCCATATAGAGCTGTCGCAGCTCACCACCCTCAGCATCCTCCTGTTGTCATTTTATTTCGCGGAGTCGCGAAAGAGATCGCACAAGGCGCTTTGCGCCGGGCTCATGGCGGTGCAGTTTGCGGCGCTTGCGATGCTGCTGACGGACGCCGGTCAGGCCGCCATTATCCTGCTTTCGCCCGTTATCTTCTATAACATTCTTGGCAGGAGCAGAAAGAGGCTCAAATTTGCTTTTGCGGCCGGTCTTCTGCTTGTGGGCGTGATATTCCTGTCGCCGGTCGTGCAGAGCAGGCTGAAGGAGGTCGTCAGCGACACCGCCAATTACAGCAGGGGGATTGTCCTGACCCCGCTTGGATTTCATTATTACTTATGGGGCATGGCCGTCAGGATATTCAGGATGCACCCTTTTGCCGGCGCGGGCACGGGGGGATACGCCTATCTCATGGACAGGATGAGACAGAGCGGACTGCCCAGAGCCTCCCAGCCGCAAAACACTTTTTTGTATATGGCCGCCAGTTACGGGCTGCCGGGGATACTTGCCGTCATATGGTTGTGGGCCGTGCCGGTGGGCACAGGGTGGAAAAGAAGACATGCCGTTTACGGTTTTGCCATGATCTCTTTCATGGCCATCCTGACGGTGGGCTCGATGACGGACACGCAGATAATGAGCCACCAGTCAGGGATGCTCCTGGCCCTGTTCTACGGCATGTGCCTTGCGGCGGGCAAGGGAGCGCCCGCGCTCGAACGCGCCTGAAACATATTCTTTTTCTGTATTTTTAGGCCATCTTTTAATTAAAATATTCTGGATGCCTGGAAAGAAATCCGAGACCCTGGACGAGATCAAGCGGTTCTACGTCCTTATAAAGCCCTACTGGCGGCGGATAGCGGCCGCCCTCTTCATAAGCCTTGTCATCGCGGGTTTGAACGGTGCCCTGGCCTGGATAGTAAAGCCCGTGACCGACGGCATACTTGTGAACAGGAGCCAGGGCATCCTGGCCCTTATCCCCCTCGCGGTAATGGCGATATTCCTTTCAAGGGCGGCGCTCAATTTCTCCTATGAATACCTGATGCAGTCGGCCAGCCAGAAGCTTGTCGCGGACATGAGGCAGCGCCTGTATGAGAACATCCTGGACATGCCCATCGGGTATTTCAACTCCTCCTCCAGCGGGGAGCTGATATCCAGGGTGGTAAACGACACCGCCGCGGTCCAGCAGATCATCTCCCTTACGGTGAGGCAGCTGTTCGTGGAGGCCGCCACCACCATATGCCTCATAGGATATGCCTTCTGGCTCAGGTGGGACCTGGCGGCTGTTGCGGTCTTTCTCCTTCCGGCGGCGTTCTACGGGGTGGACAAGATAGCGAGGAGGCTCAGGCGCATAAGCCAGCGCATACAGGAAAAGGCGGCAGGGATAGTTGAGGACCTGTCGGAGGGTTTCACCGGGATAAAGATAATAAAGGCCTTCGTGCGGGAAGATACCCAGAAGGAGCGCTTCCTCGGGCTGAACTGGGATTTCTACAGGGAAAATATGCGCTCCGTGAGGGTGAGGGAGCTTGCCTCCGTGGTAATGGAGGTGGCGGGCGGGGCGGCCATTGCCTTCGTGCTGTGGTACGGAGGCAGGCTTGTGGTCACGGGCCGTCTGACCGCGGGGGGATTTACCTCGTTTCTTACGGCCATATTCCTTGTCTACACCCCGGCAAGGAGGCTTTCCAGGGTGAACGCCGAGGTGCACAGGGTGAGGGCCCCGCTGGCGAGGATATTTGAGGTGCTGGGTCTTGAGACGGAGCCCAAAGGCGGCGTTCCCATCCCCGTTCTGCAAGAGTCTATCGAGTTTAAAAATGTGTCTTTTGTCTATCCGGGTGCTGAAAACAAAAACAAAAACAATCGCAAGGCGCTTGACGGAATAAGCTTCAGGGTCGCAAAGGGCGAGATCATAGCCATCGTTGGGGAAAGCGGCAGCGGGAAGTCCACGCTTGCCAGCCTCATCCCGAGATTTTACGAGCTATCGGGGGGCAGCATTCTCCTGGACGGGGCGGACATTTCGCGTGCGAGCCTTCCATCGCTGAGGGCCCAGTTCGGAATGGTGAGCCAGGAAGTGCTCCTTTTCAACGACACGGTCAGGGCCAATATCGCCTTTGGCAGGCCGGACGCGCCCGAAGAGGACATAATCAATGCGGCAAAGGCGGCATATGCCCACGATTTCATAATGGAGCTTCCGGGCGGCTATGACGCCGTCGTGGGGGAAAAGGGCGTCAGGCTGTCAGGCGGCCAGAGGCAGAGGCTTTCCATCGCGCGGGCCATCCTCAAGAGCCCGCCGGTCCTCATCCTGGACGAGGCCACCTCCTCGCTGGACTCCTCGAGCGAGCTCATGGTGCAGAAGGCGCTTGAAAACCTCATGAAGGACCGTACCACCTTTGTTATCGCCCACAGGCTTTCGACCGTAAGGAAGGCAACAAGGATACTGGTGATGGAAAAAGGGAAGCTGGTGGCGGGCGGCACCCACGAGGAGCTTCTGCAAAACTCCCCCGTTTACAGGCGTCTCTACGAGCTTCAGTTCGGAAAACAGGATTATTAAGGCAGTCCTGCCGCTTTCCGCTTGTCTGAAAAGATATCCTGTATAATATCAGCGTCATGGTCTTGAACAAGCCGGAGATCTCTTCTGTGCAGGCATCATCAGGCGGTAAAGCACATTCAATTTTTAAATCTGCCGATGCATGGGCATTCGCGCTCTTTGGCCTTACGCTTTTCATGTTGCCGCTGTCCACCTCTGGCGCATCCATAGCAAAGGTGCTTTTCGCGGCGGCCTGGCTGGCAGGAGGCTGCTGGCGGGACCTGAGGAAGGCCATTTCCCGGCCATGGTTTTGGCCCATGGCCGCGCTTGTAGCGATCAATCTGCTTGGTATGCTCTGGACCAGCGACACGGCCCGCGGCCTTGATGTGCTATTCAAGCTGAACTGCTTTGCCATAGCCATCGCCGGGGCGGCGCTTCCGTGGGACCGTGCACGCTTCAAGCTCGTCGTGCGCCTGTTCCTGGCGGGTCTCTTCTTGAACGCCATCATCGGAGGGCTCCAGTGGATGCATCTTGCTTCATGGCTGCCCGTGAACACGGAAATAAACGCCTATACAGGCCCCACGGGCTATGCAAACCACATCTTTCTGAGCATGGCTCTTGCCAACGCCCTGCTGTGGATAGTTTACGACCTTAAACACAAGGCCGTGCTGCCGCGCTGGCTTAACGCGGTCCTGGCGCTGCTTTTTTTCACCCAGCTCATAATAACAGGCGGACGTGCTGGGCAGGCGGCCTTTGTCCTTCTGTTTCCCGTGGCGTTATGGATGATTTACCCGGGGCGCTGGCGGCGGCTGGCGATGGCTGCGGCGGCGTTTGGCATTATCGGTTTGGCCATGTCTCCCATGGTGCGGTGGCGCGTGCAGACGGGCATGAACGACCTGAGGCGATACAGGAGCGGAAATGTGGACACGAGCATGGGCCTGCGCCTCGTGTTCTGGGAAGGGGCGCTCAAGCTGGCCTTGGAACATCCGCTTCTGGGGGTTGGAACGGGCGATTACATGACAGGGATGGCCCGCCTGGAGCGGGAGCACGCCATACCGGCCACGCCGGGTTTTTCATCCGTAGATCACCCCCACAACAGCTATCTGGCATATCTGGCAGACCTGGGGCTGCCCGGATTTTTTATCCTGCTGTGGCTGCTGTGGAGGATAACAAAAGAGGCATGGGAGAGCCGAGGGAGCCCGGAGGCATGGTTCAAGCTATGCTACATGGCGATATTCCTTCTGGGCAGTCTGACCGACACGCTCATATGGGGTTTTGACAACGCCCTGGCGCTGGGGGTAATAATGGCCATACCGGCCATCATGTCCGTTCCAGACTGAAAAAGCAAAAAACAAAAAATAAAAAAATTGCTTTACCCCAACTCCCTGAACCGTTCCGCCATGCCGCTATAGTGCCCGTATTTGGAAAGCACCCTCCTGCTTGGATAGACCCGTTTGAGAAGCGAATATTTGAGGAGCTTGCTCTTTACCTTCAGGCGGTCCATCGCGCGGGCAAGCCTGGCATGGATGCGGCCGTAGTTTTTTTCAAGGAAAAGGTATTTGTTCCTGTAGAAAAGCCGCCAGTTGAACTCCACATCCGTTGGGCTGCCGAAATGGACAACGTGAGTGCCAGGGACTATGAAGGTCCTGATGCCCGCTTTTTTCAGGCTCACCGCCAAATCCGCGTCCTCGAAATAGAAAAAATAGCCTTCATCGAAAAGTTTTTCGCCTGGCTTTACGAGCCCGCTCCTGAAAAACAGAAACGTCCCGGCAACTCCGTCCACGGCCATTGGTTTTTTAAGACGGCCTATGACCGCCTTCATGAAACTTGAATGCGCCGCTTTCAGAAATTCCATGTGAATAAAAAAAGGGCTCAACTTGAAGAAAAAACCCTGCACTTTGCCGTTTGAGCTGTATATCATGGGGCAGCACATCATCGCCCCCGGATTTGCCTCCATGAAATCCCAGAGAAGGGGCAAAGTCCGTCCGTCCAGCTTAAGGTCGGTATTGAGCACGCAGATGTATCTGCAACAATTTTTACCGGCCGCCTCTATCCCGGCATTTACGGCCTTTGCGTACCCAAGGTTTTCGCTGTTTCTTATCAGGTGGACATCGCCCCTTTCCGCCAGGCGCTCCGCCGAGCCGTCGGTGGAGTTGTTGTCAACCACTATGATCTGGCATGTAAAGGGCAGGGCGGGCTTTTCCCTGGCGAAGAAATCAAGGAGGTCAAAAAGATATTCACCCGTGTTGTAGTTTACCAGGATGAAGGCGCAATCCGCGCCGGCCGCCGGCGCTTTATCCACCGGCATCCATTCCCTCCCGGGCCGACGATTTTTTTTCTTTAGTCCGTTTTCCCGTTTCTCCCCGCTCGATCTCAAGGAGCTTTGCGTACTTGAAGAACGACCCTCCGGCCTTGAGCAGGGCCATGACCAGGCCGTCAAAACCCTCAAGGAAACCGGCCTTGATGATATATATCCTCAGGAACATCCAGGCCGCGTGGAAGAGCGGGGCAAGGGCATTTTTTGCGCGCGCTCCCCTGGAAAAAAACATGTCCTCTGCTATGATCGTGGAATAGCGGTCCATGGTCTTCAGCATTGAGGAATAGTTTTCAAAAGAGTAGTGCTCTATCGGAGAGTCGATTTTTCCGGGCTCTCCGTCTTCCAGCGCCCAGCCCTCATGTATGGCCCCCTGGAAGCGGCCGTGCCTTTTGTCCAGAAGGCGCACCTGCCAGTCCGGCCACCAGTCCCCATGCCTCATCCATTTTTCATGGAAGTAGTTTTTTCTTGGAAAGGCGTAGGCGGAGGCCTTCGGGGAGGCCACGGCCTCCGATATCTTCCTGGCCGTTTCCGCGGGCAGGACCTCATCTGAATCTATTACAAAGACCCAGTCGTTTGCGCATTTCTCCACCGCGCTCTGCTTCTGGGCGCCAAACCCCTTCCAGTCCTCCTTAAAGACCTTGCAGCCCAGACTGCGGGCGATGGATTCCGTCCCGTCGCTGCTTCTTGAGTCCACGACCACGACCACCTCGTCAAAAAGACCAACGACGGACCCCAGGCAACGTCCTATCCGCGCGGCCTCATTCCGGGCTATGATTGCTGCAGAAGCATGGACCTTTTCTTTCCCCTTTTTCTTTTCCGTGTCCATATCAGCTCCCCAATTTCGAGATGCCGTTTTTGCACCGGTATTCCGGGCGGGCCAGCACATCGGCCAGGAGCTCTTCATTTTTTTCGAGGCCCGACCTGTCGTTTTCCTCATGCCAGAGGTGGAAGCACAGGGCCCTGAACGGATGGCTCTTTCTGCCAAGCCCGTATTTGTAAAGCCTGGCGGCGAGCTCCGAATCCTCACGCCCCCAGCCCACGAAATCCTCGTTGAAACCGTTTACGGCCATAAGGTCCTCCCTGAAAAAACCCATGTTGCAGCTCCTGGTGCCTCTGAGCGAGCGGCCTCCGAATGAAAAACCCGGCATAAAGGGCAGCCTCAGAAGGTGGTGGGCGTTCTTTAGCCCGCCCGACAGAAACAGCTTTAAAAGAAAACCCGTTTCTTGGGCAAGCGCCGGTTCAAAGGACGCCGAGGCACGCCTGCCAAGCAGCATCCTTTTGCCCTGGAAAAAAAACCCCTTCCGGGCCAGCGCCGCGTGGTCACTGATGAAATGTCTCTCCGGGACGCAGTCCCCGTCCAGGGCGATTATGTAGTCTCCGGAGGACTTTTTGATGGCCTCGTTTCTGATCTTTGCGGCCCTGAAGCCACGGTCTTCCTGCCACAGATGGACCACCGGAAAGGGCAGTGCCCGGCGGCATCTCTCCACGGTTTCAGCCGTTTCCGGGCCGGACCCGTCGTCCGCTATGAGCGCCTCGTACGGCCGCTCCGTTTGGAGTTTTATGCCTTCAAGGACTTTTTTCAGATATTCAGGGGTGTTGTATGTGGAAACAACGAGGGATATCTTCAATCAGTATTGGGCCTTTTCGAGGACTGCTTTTATGGTGCCTACCTTCACCTTGCTTGCGAGCATGACGGGCATGTGCCTTGCGTCGTCCGTCACCCATATGTAAATGGCGCCGTTTCTGCGGAATATGCCCCCGGATTTAAGCAGGGGCTCTATTTCGATGGTGTTGAAAGTCCCGGCCCAGGTCTGCACCCGCTCTTTTTTAAGGACCCTCACCTTCACGTTCCACACCTTCTCGTCGTCAAAGATGGTCGCATACACTGGCTTGCCTACCACGAGCGGCAGGGTGCGTACATAGAAAAAGCTGGACAGCGGGTCCATGATGCCCGGGGGCGTCGTGAACTCCTTTGGCTTGTCCCCGGAACGCGACAGGTAATCTATATACTCGGTCTTTTTTCTGCCGCCGTCCCCAGCGAAAAGCACGCCTAGGTGCTTGACGTGCCACCCTTCGCGCGAATTGATGTCATAAGAGTCGGAGGCAAAGGAATTCCCCCTGGTGACGCTCTCTATCTGGTCCCTGACCTTGTAGAAAAGCGATATGTAGTTGGCCGATTTGGCGGTGGACACTATCCTGTAGCCGTTTCCGTCACGTGAGATGGACAGGGTGGAGGTGCCCGCATATATGCCCTCCCAGGCAAGCTCGTAAGTAAGCGTTTCCGGCACCCGGAACGGGAGGTCCTGGGCGTGCAGGCACGGGAGAAACACCGCCACGGCGATCACGGCCAAAGAAAAAGAAAAAGCATATTTCATCGGCATATATATTATACTAAACGAATGCTGATCATTCCCGCTATAGACCTTAAAGAGGGCAAATGCGTGAGGCTTCTGCAGGGGAGGGCCGAAGACGCCACGGTGTATTCGGATGACCCGGTGCAGACCGCCAGAAGATGGAAGGCCGCCGGGGCGGAGATACTTCACATAGTTGACCTGGACGGCGCCTTTTCCGGCTCGCAGAGGAACCTGGACAGCATAAAGGCCATCAGGCAGGGCGTGGATATGGTCCTGGAGGTAGGCGGCGGCATAAGGACAATGGATACAATAGACCTCCTGATTTCGATGGGTATAGAGAGGGTCATCCTTGGGACCGTTGCCGCCAAAGACCCGGAGTTCCTCCGGCAGGCCTGCGGACGGCACCCGGGGAAGGTGGTGGCCGGCATTGACGCCAAGGACGGAAAGGTAGCGATAAAGGGCTGGGTGGAGACGACTGGCCAGGAGGCCACGGAGCTTGCCAAAAAGATGAAGGATGCCGGCGCCGCGGGCATCATCTATACGGACATCTCAAGGGATGGCATGCTTACAGGGCCAAATTTCGAGGCGACGGAAAAGATGGCCAGGAGCGCGGGCGTCCCGGTCATAGCCTCGGGCGGCATTTCGGGCATCGAGGACATTAAAAGGCTCCTTCAGATAGAGGGACTCTGGGGCGCCATAACCGGAAAGGCCATCTACACCGGAAGACTGAGCGTGGCTGAGGCCATAAGGCTGGCCAAAGGACAGGGTTGAGGCCAAGCCAAAAATGTTCTCCAAGCGCATAATCCCGTGTCTGGACGTGAAGGACGGAAGGGTGGTCAAGGGCGTAAGCTTCGTTGATCTGAGAGACGCGGGTGACCCGGTGGAAAACGCCATTTTCTATGACGAACAGGGCGCGGACGAGCTTGTTTTTCTGGACATCACCGCCTCCAACGAGAAGAGGAACATAATACTTGATGTCGTCATGAAGACGGCCGAAGAGGTCTTCATGCCCCTTACGGTGGGCGGCGGCATAAGAAGCCTGGAGGACATCCGGGCGCTTCTTAAGGCCGGAAGCGACAAGGTCTCCATAAACACAACCGCGGTAAAGGACCCCGTGTTCATCAGGCAGGCCGCGGAGAGGTTTGGCTCACAGTGCGTGGTGGTGGCTATCGACGCCAAAAGGTTCGCCCTGGGAAGCCAGGCCGGCAAGGCCCCCGAATGGGCGTACGCTCATCCGGAGCTTATGCTGGAGGAGCAAAAAGCCGCATCAGGCGGGGCCGCGGGTGATAAAAGGTCCTGGGAGGTGTATATCCACGGTGGAAGGACGCCGATGGGCCTTGACGCGGTGAAATGGGCGAGATTCATGGAGGAGCTTGGGGCTGGGGAGATACTGCTTACAAGCATGGACAGGGACGGCAGAAAAGACGGCTACGACATCGAGCTCACAAGGGCTGTCTCCGAGGCTGTCTCGATCCCGGTAATAGCCTCCGGCGGGGCGGGCACCCTCGACCACCTGTACGATGCGCTTTCACGCGGCAAGGCGGACGCGGTGCTGGCCGCATCCATATTCCACTTCAGGGAATACTCCATCAGGCAGGCAAAGGAATACCTGAGGGGCAGGGGCATGCCCGTAAGGCTTTAAAAACGCATATTCCGAGCCTTCTGTTTTTATTCTTGATACTCAAAAAATATTTCCTCACCCCTAAATCCCCTCTCCCCCTGGAGAGGGTTGAGCGAAGCGAAGGGTGAGGGGGCTCGGTTTGCTGTATAGCTAATAAATCTTTGGTTGTATAACCAATAAAAAACTGTTTATTTTGAAAATTTAAAACTCCACATGAAAGACCCTTTCGAAAAAAAGGTCCGGGAGACCGTAAGGAAATACTCGATGCTCGCCCGGGGCGATACTGTGCTTATCGGGCTTTCAGGCGGGGCGGACTCCGTGAGCCTGCTCAAGGGGCTGGCGGTTTTTTTCAGGGAGGATCTTGGACTTGCTCTGCATGCGATTTACATAGACCATGGCCTCAGGCCCAATGAGACGCCCGGCGAGACAGAGTTCGCAAGGCGGATATGCGGGCAGCATGGCGTGGGCTTCCACACGGAGAAGATAGACGTCCTTGCGTATGCGGAAAAGGAGCGGCTTGGAAAGCAGGAGGCGGCCAGGGCGCTCCGGTACGAGCTGCTCGATGCCTGCGCGTCAAGGCTCGGCGCGGGAAAAATAGCGCTTGGACACACGGCTGACGACCAGGTGGAAACGTTCTTCATGCGGCTCCTGCGGGGCTCAGGCCCAAAAGGCCTGCGCGGCATCCCTCCGGTAAGGCGTACCAAAACAAAAAAGACCATCATACGTCCTCTTATCGAGACCTCCCGGAGCGAAATAGAGGAATTTCTGGCCGGCTCCTCTACGGGCTACGTACAGGACTCCTCCAACATGAAGGACGATTATGAGAGAAACAGGATACGGCACGTCCTGCTGCCTGTTTTGCGGCAGTTCAACCCCAACCTGAGCGAAACCATCCTGAGGACCACGCAGGTGCTTGCCGATGAGGACAGGTATTTCGAATCCACGGTGTTAAAGGCGCTCATGAGGCTTTTAAGGTCGAAAACGGAAGAGGAAGTGGAGGTCTATCTTGTGCCCCTGGAATCGATGGAGACCGCCCTTCTCAGGCGGACCCTGCGCGCGGCCATTGAGCTGGTCAAGGGTTTGAGGGGGCTGGATTTCGGGCATATAGAAGAGATAACAGGACTTATAAAAAGCGGCGCTCCTGGCGACAGTCTGGACTTGCCGCACGGGATAAGGGCGGTAAGGAAATACTCGACGCTACTTATAACCTCAAGGCCTCCGGTGCGAATAGGGGCCTATGGGCTCGAATGCCCCGGGAGCCTCACCATCCCCGAGACCGGGGCCGTCGTTACGGCGGATGTGTTATATGAAAAAGCGGATGTGCCTGAAAACGTGGACGGGAAAAAGATGGTTGTCCTTGATGCGGAGAAAACGGGCGTTTATCTTGCCGTGCGCGGAAGGAGGGACGGGGATTTTTTTCATCCGATGGGCTTCGGGGGAAAGAAGAAGCTGCAGGACCTTTTCGTGGACGAAAAGATACCGAGGGACGAGCGCGGAGGGGTGCCCATCGTGGTGGCCCCCGGGGGGGACATCGTATGGGTGGCCGGGCTGAGGGGGGATGAGCGGTTCAAAACGGGGCCAGGGACAAAAAAATTCCTTGTATTAAAAATGCGCTCACGTTAGAAAAAGCCGCGATTGCCAAAAATCCCATCCTTCTTCTTTTTATAAAAGAGAGCGTTGAGCTTGAAAGAATGTCTTTTGCTGCTTTCGTTTTTTAGGAAATATGGTAATGGTACAGTTTTATAAAGATCTACAAAAACGCTGGTTAAAAGGAGGCGGGGTGGGCATGGCGGCGGCTTATTTGCCGAATGAGACCTTGCGGGGTTACGGTAAAATCTCATTCGGCAAATCCTCGGAGCGCGGGGCAGAGCCCCCCAGCGAGAATGAGCAAGCCATGTTCACCCCCGGCTCCTTTTGCATGGATCAAAAAACTGTACAATTATCGGAAATGCCGCAAAACTTGATGCATCCATCTTCTTTTTGCTATATTTTGAGCTTGCGTTACGATTTAGATTAAATTCCCGTTACAGGAGGTTTTTTTTGGGCGAATTGGTCAGAGTGAGGTTTGCCCCGAGCCCGACCGGGCATCTGCACATAGGCGGCGCCAGGACGGCCCTTTTTAACTGGCTTTTCGCAAGGCACGAAGGCGGAGTTTTCGTGCTCAGGATAGAGGACACGGACAGGAGCCGTTCGACGGAAGAGTATATCGGGTCCATCATGGAGGGCATGAAATGGTTGAACCTCGACTGGGACGAGGGGCCCTTCAGGCAGACGGACAGGTTCGATGTCTATAAGTCATGCGTGGACAAGCTCCTTGCGGAGGGGAAAGCGTATCACTGCTACTGCACACCTGAGGAGCTTGAGGAGCGCAGGCAAAGGGCGCTTGCGGAAGGCAGGCCCCCCAGGTATGACGGCCGGTGCAGGCTCCTTAAGGAGCCCATGCCAGGGCGCGCCGCATCGGTGAGGTTCAAGATGCCCCAGACCGGCCAGACCGTCGTGAACGACCTTATCCGAGGGCCTGTGTCCTTCGACAACGGCCAGCTCGACGACTTCATAATCGCCCGCTCCGACGGCACGCCCACTTATAATTTCGTGGTGGTAGTGGACGATGTCGAGATGAAGATAACGCATGTGATACGCGGCGATGACCACTTGAACAACACGCCCAAGCAGATCCACATATATAACGCTTTCGGGTACGAGACGCCCAAGTTCGCGCACCTGCCCATGATAATGGGCCATGACAAGGCCCGCCTCTCAAAGAGGCACGGGGCCACATCCGTAATGGCATACAGGGAAATGGGTTACCTGCCGGACGCGCTCATAAATTATCTGGCCAGGCTCGGCTGGTCTTCTGGAGACCAGGAGATATTCACCAGGGAGGAGCTTAAGGCCCAGTTCAGCCTGGAGCACATCGGAAAGTCGGCGGCTGTCTTCAATCCCGAAAAGCTTCTCTGGCTGAACGGGGAATACATTAGAAAGACCCCGCCTGAAGAGCTCGCCGGGCTTGTAATGCCATTTCTGGTGGCAAGGGGCCTTGTAAAAGACCCCGAAAGCGTAGACAGGCAGTGGCTCGTGAAGGCTGTGGCAAGTCTGGTGGAACGTTCCAAAACGCTGGTCCAGATAGCCGACTCGATGGCCTTTTACCTGCTTGAGACGGTGGAGATAGACCCGCAGGCCAGGGAGAAGTTCCTGAACAGGGATACGCTCGATTACCTTGTGGACGTGAGAGACGGGCTTTCCGCCCTCGGCGAGTTTACCCACGATGCGCTTGAAAAGGTGTTCCAGGAGATCGTTGCCAGGCGCAACACAAAGCTGGCCAAGGTGGCCCAGCCCGTGAGGGTGGCCGTTACGGGCGGGACGGTAAGCCCTGGCATCTTCGATGTGCTTGAGATAATCGGGAAGGAGCGCGCCCTTAAGCGCCTTGAAAAAGCCATGAAGCTCGCGGGATATGAGCTATAGCGCGGTAATCGGGGCCGGCAGCTGGGGCACTACCATAGCGGCGCTCCTTGCCGGCAAGGACCTCGATGTTTCCCTGTGGGTGCGCGAGGAGGACCTTGCGCTCGATATCAATAGGACGAGGATAAACAGCATCTACCTGCCAGGGGTTGAGCTGCCCCAGAACATAAAAGCGTCCTCCAGCCTGGAAGAGGTGCTCGAGGGAGCGAGGTACGTCATCAACGTTGTGCCCACGCAGCATATAAGGTCCGTTTTTGGCCATGCCGGGCGTATACTGTCGGGCAAAAAAGTCTCTCTGATAAGCGCGTCCAAGGGGATCGAGAACACCACGCTCAAAAGGCCCTCGGAGATACTCAAGGAGCTTACCGGCAGAGATGCGGCGGTGCTCTCCGGGCCGAGCTTCGCAAAGGAGGTCATGGAGAGGAAGCCCACCGCCGTGACCCTTGCGGCAAATGACAGGACCGAGGCGCTCCTTCTCCAGGAGCTTTTGAACACGAACTATTTCAGGGTCTACACACACGGGGACGTGACGGGGGTGGAGATGGGCGGCGCGCTTAAAAACGTGGTGGCCATAGCGGCCGGCATCTCGGACGGCCTGGAGCTTGGGAACAACGCCAGGGCCGCGCTCATTACGCGGGGGCTTGCCGAGATGAAGAGGCTTGGCCTGGCGATGGGAGCCATGGAGCGGACGTTCTTCGGATTGAGCGGCATGGGGGACCTGGTGCTCACCTGCACGGCGAGCCTTTCGAGGAACTATACATTCGGGCAAAAACTTGCCGCCGGTTATTCGGCCGGGCAGATATCCGCCGCGAACAGGACCATCGCGGAGGGCGTTGCAACATCCAAATCCGTCGTCGAGTTGGCCGGCAGGCACCGGGTGGAGATGCCCATAGCAAGGCAGGTCTATAACGTGGTCTTTGACGGCCAGTCTCCGGTCAGGGCGGTGGAAGAGCTCATGGGCCGCTCGCTCAAGCATGAGTTTGGCGAATAAGGCCGGTCAAAAAAAACAAAAGCAGGCATCCGGGCCCCGCAAGGGACAAAAGAGGGGAAAAAGCGGGCTGGAAGATATTATCCGGGGGCTTGGCAAGGGGCAGATGTCTGCCCTTGACGTCTTCAACCATCTCAAGGACCACCTATATGAAGAAGTGGAAGTGGCCAAGGTGGACCATCACCGCGCCAGCCTTCAGGGCATTCCGGAGGTCATTCTGGCAAGCGGGAAACGCGCGGATGACGTTGCCAGGGTTGCCCTGGCCATGCACAAAAGATCAAAAAAATTCCTTATAACCAAGGCCTCCCCGGAAGTCTACGAAAGGCTTGGGATAAAGGGGGCCGTTTATCATGAGCGCTCCGGCATCATAATGGCCGGGGGGACGGGCGGAAGGAAGGGCAGGGTGCTCGTAGTCTCCGCTGGGACCTCGGACATCCCCGTGGCCGAGGAGGCCGCCCTTACCGCCTCATTTCTGGGCAGCAGGGTGGAAACCCTGTATGACGTGGGCGTTGCCGGGCTCCACCGCCTGCTGGGAAACAGGGACGCTATCGGCCTGGCCAGGTGCATAATAGTGGTTGCCGGGATGGAAGGGGCGCTGCCTTCCGTTGTGGGCGGACTGACGGACAAGCCCGTCATAGCGGTGCCCACTTCCGTTGGCTACGGGGCAAGCCTTGGCGGTTTTGCCGCCCTCCTGGCCATGCTTAACTCCTGCGTGCCAGGAATCGCCGTGATGAATATAGACAACGGCTTCGGGGCCGGCTGCCTGGCGCACAAAATCAACTCCATGGCGCATTAGAACATATCTCAAAAAAAACAAAAACAAAAATCGGCCATCGCCTTTTGCCCGCCGTCCGCTGTACCGCGAGCGGTTTCTCTGATAGCATCTAATCAAAAAGGAGAGGCGATATGAAATATTCCCAGGTGCTTGCCCACGTTCAGAAGATCGGCCATTTCGGGTCTGCCGAAGACGCTGAAAAGGCTGTCCTTGCCGTATCATTTGCGCTGGCTGTGAGAGTTGGACGGGAGATAGCGAAAAAAATGGCCTCCCAGATGCCAAAAGAGATCGCGTCCGCCATGTCTTCGGCTTCCGGGCATGAGACCTTCGGGCTGCAGGAGTTTTTTAACCGGGTAGCAGAAAAGATGAGCGCCACCTCTTCCGGAAGGGTATCTCCCGCTGAAGCCATGCACCATGCGGAAGCGGCGCTCGCGGTCCTCCAGGACGCCATGCCCACGGAGGTCTTGGAGGCGGTGTTCTCCGGCCTGGACGCCGAATACAGAAAATTCCTCGATGCAAGCGCGGTGCTTGGCAAGAGGGAAGGGCTTTCCCTTCAAAAGGCGGCTTTCAGGCTATAGATGTTTTTTTGCCTTTGCGGAGGCCCCGGTGTTAATGGACGGGGGGCCGCCGCAAAAGAGACCATTACTTGCATTTATTGCAATGACCCGTCCTGTTTATCCTTCCAGGAGCCATTTCTTGAGGGTTTCCACTTCCTCCGGTGTCAGTTCAAGGCCTGGCGCCTCAGCCTCCGCGGCCTCCCCCGTGAGCTGGGACATCACCTTCCACATCTCCGTCTTCACTATCCCGTAGCTGTCGGCGAACTTTTCCAGTCCGGCCTCCATCTCAGGGATGGTGTCCTTGAGATCGCTTGAGGCCTCATCCATTTTCCCTGAACGCGCGTAGGCGATCGCCCTGGCGAACCTGGCCGCACGTAGTTTAGGGTCCAGCTCAAGCGCCCTGGACAGATCTTCTGCCGCTTTGCCATAGTCGCTTTTTACCATGTACGCCATTCCGCGGTAATAGTGCGGCCTTGCGCTTTTCCTGTTGGCCTCGATCGCCTTGCTGAAATCGTTTATGGCATGGTCCGTCTCTTTCATCTGCAAATATGCGGAGCCACGGCTCAGATACGTCATGAACGGGTCGGAGCCCGCCTCAAGCGCGTTCGTGAACGCCTCTATGCTCTCTTTTATCTTCTTTTCGATAAAAAGCAACTGCCCTTCCTGGAAGGCTGCAGCGGCGTCAAGCGTTTTTTTGGGCATGGTGACTGTTTCCTCCTTGAAATTTTATGTTTTTTCGCAGGTTTTGATTTTGGATTTTTATTTTTTAACGAACATCTTTAATCTTGTAAACATCCCCTCACTCTCCGCTTCGCTCCCTCTCCCAATGGGAGATGGTTTTTTTGGGGTGAGGGGAATCCTTGGCCTTCTTTTTGAAAATTCGATAACTGCGGCTTGCTGCAGTGTAACTCATTCTTTCTGATTAAATATTAATTCAAGAAAGTGCGCTGTCAAGGAGACGGAAGCGGCCCCTGCAGGCGGCTTTTTATCCCGGAAACCGCCGTCTTTTTTCAAGCCGGTATCTCTGCTAGACTTTAGGCAGGAACGGGAAAAAACGAAAAAATAAAAAAACAAGGCCAAGGGGTGCAGGTATGATGACGCACAAGCAGTTTGTCCAGAGGGTCCAGTGGGTGGGGCATTTCGATTCAGAGAGTCTGGCTGAAAGGGCCGTGCGCGCGGTGCTTGTGATACTGGCCAGGAGGCTCACGGCGGAGAAGGCCGGCCGGCTATGGCGCAGTCTTCCGCCCGGTCTGGAGCTTTCGGCAAGGCATGAGAAGGAGCACGAGATATTTAGCCTGGATGAATTCCTTGATATGGTGGCGGAGCATGAAGGCGTGACGTACGCCGCGGCGGAGCATCACGCGGAGGCGGTGCTGGGCGTGCTCCAGGAAAACCTGCCGTCCAGGCAAACGGAGGAGATATTTTCCCATCTGCCCGCCGATTACGCGGATTTCCTCATGCGGAGCAGGGAGCTTGCGCTTTCAAGCAAGTGAAAAAATGTAAAAAATGTTTATTTCTTTCCCCAGTCGTATTTCCTGTGTCTTTTGTGGGTTATGAACTTTTCGGCCGAAAGCGCCGCGACCGCCCCGTTTGCCGCGGCGACCACTACCTGGCGCACCTCTACGCAGGTGACGTCCCCCGCGGAGTACACGCCTGGTATGGATGTCTCCATCATGCGGTTCGTGACCACGCAATCGCTGTCTGAAAGCTCCAGCGTCTCGGTCAGGAAGTCCACTATGGGCTTGCTGCCGTGCAGGTAAACGAACACGCCTGACAGCTCTATCTCACTTTCCCGCTTGTCGGCATCTATGGTCCTTATCCGCTCGACGGTATCGGAGCCCTCGATGGAGGTGACCGTGGTGCCGGACAGCACCTTCAGGTTCTTTGCGCCAAGGACGGGGTGGTCGGAGTGGTCCGTCTCCTCTGTTGAAAGTTTCTGGGACGGGTTTATCAGGTAGACCTCCTCGCAGGTCCTTAAAAGCACTCCGGCTTCCTTTATCGCCTCCTCGGAGCCGCCGATCACGCAGACTTTTTTGCCCTTGAAGAAGGCGGCATCGCATATGGCGCAGTAGCTCACTCCGCGG
The DNA here is from genome assembly GCA_021789735.1 of Nitrospirota bacterium. Next base: position 7,996 of record JAJYJB010000032.1, on the reverse strand, counting down.
CCAAGAAATTCCGCCTCTCCCTTTATGGCCGGTTTCCTTCCCATCGAACCGGTCGCAATGATTATGGTCTTCCCGCTGTAAGCGCCCTCCATGGTGAAGACTTCCTTTACGTTTCCCGTGATGTTGACGCCGACCACCTGGGCCTCCACATATCTGGCCCCGAAGTTGACCGCCTGCCTCCTGAATACGTCCAGCAGTTCCTTGCCGGTCATCACGCCCTCTACCCCGGGATAGTTTTCTATCCTGGTGGCAAAACCAAGCGCGCCCGCGGTGGGGGATTTATCTATGACCAGTGTGGTAAGCCCGGCCCTGGCCGCGTACTGCGCCGCCGTAAGACCCGCGGGCCCGCCTCCAACTATGAGCACGTCAAAGAGTTCCGAATTCATCCCTGGAACATGTCCTCCTTAAATTTTTTGGATCAGGCCGGAGCCAAAAAACAAAATCAAAATCAAAAAACCGGCTGGAGAAAATCAAATCAAATTAAAAATATTTGAGTATATTATATCTCGTGTCTCTCTGGGCGGGCCTGAAGCCCGCCGTCTTTATGGCCTCTATGATGTCCTCCATGGATACGCTGTAACTCACCCCCGCCGAGGCGACCACATTTTCCTCTATCATCGTGGAGCCGAAATCATTGGCCCCGAACCTGAGCGCCACCTGCGCCATCTTGAGCCCCTGTGTGACCCATGAGGCCTGGATATTGGGCACGTTGTCCAGGTAGAGGCGGGAGACGGCAAGGACCCTCAGATAATCGACGGCCGTGGCGGGCTCCGTTTTTTTAAGAGCGGTGTTGCCCGGCTGAAAACTCCATGGGATAAAGGCGGTGAAGCCGCCCGTTTCCTCCTGCAGCCCCCTTATGGCATCCAGGTGGGAGGCTATGTCCTCCGGCGTCTCAACCGAGCCAAACATCATGGTGGCGGTCGTCCTCATTCCAAGCCTGTGCGCCTCCCTCATAACGGAAAGCCACTCCGAGGAGCGTATCTTTTTAGGGCTGATGGCCTCCCTCACTCTGTCGGACAATACCTCCGCGCCCCCTCCGGGAATTGAATCAAGCCCGGCGTCCTTGAGGAGGCCCAGTGTCTCCCTTATGGTGAGAGAGGAGCATTTTGCGAAATAGCATATCTCAGGCGGGGAGTAGCCATGGATGTTTATCCGGGGAAAGCTCTCTTTTATGTCCCGGAGCATGTTCATGTGAAATTTTATCCCGAGCGAGGGATTGAGCCCTCCCTGGAGCAGTATCTGCGTGCCGCCAAGGGCGATCGTCTCTTTTATCTTTTCGAAAAGCTCATCCCTTCCAAGCACATATGCGCCGGCAGCGCCCTCGCGCCTGTAAAATGCGCAGAACCGGCATTCGTTTATGCAGACATTGGTGTAATTGATGTTCCTGTCAACGACGAACGTTACGGTTTCGCCGGGATGAAGGGCTGTTTTCTGTCCGTCAGCAAGACGGCCAAGCTCAAGCAGGCCGCCTTTTTTAAGCAGCCTCACGGCCTCTTTTTTGCTCAACCGGGAAGGAGACAGGGCGGTAGATGCCATTATTTCAGGAAAGCCTCCTGTAGAAAGAGTCCCTGCGGGCGGGCTCTTTGCCCGCTTTTTTTATCATGCGCGCCAGCTCCGCCTCCGAAAGGCCATATTTCGTGCGCGCCCCCGCGGAGTGCGCGATCCTTTCCTCAATGACGGTGCCTTCCAGGTCGTCCGCGCCAAAAAGCAGGGCCACCTGCGAAAGCTTCTCCCCCAGCATGACCCAGTAGGCCTTGACGTGGTCGAAGTTGTCCAGAAATATCCTGCTGACCGCAATGCACTTCAGGTCTTCTATGCCCGAGGGCGCATGTCCGCCAACCTCCGTGTCCGGCTGGTAGGGAAGGGGGATGAACGCCTGAAACCCGCCGGTCTGGTCCTGGAGCCTCCTCAGGCTCTGAAGATGGGCCACGCGGTGTTCATAATTTTCGATATGGCCGTAGAGCATCGTGGCATTGGTCTTTATGCCCGCGCCATGGGCTTCCCTCATGACCCTGAGCCAGTCTTTTCCGCTCAACTTTTCCGGGCACAGCGCGTTTCTGACGTCGGGATGGAATATCTCCGCTCCCCCGCCGGGCATCACATCAAGCCCGCTGTCCTTCAGCCTCTTGAAAACCTCGCGCAGCGGCAGGCCGCTTTTTTTCCGCATGTAGTCCGCCTCTACCGCGGTAAAACCCTTTATGCTCACGCCGGGAAAATTCTCTTTTATCGCCTGGAGCATCTCCAGGTAGTGTTCAAAGGCCCAGTCCGGGTGCAGCCCGCCAACTATGTGCACCTCGTCAAAGGCATTTTTATTTTTTTCCGTTTTTGTGTTTTTGATCTTTTTGAGTTTTTTTATGATGTCCCTGTTTGTAAGCTCATAAGCGCCTTCCTCTCCGCGGGACCGGCTGAAGGCGCAGAATCTGCACCTGTTGACGCAGAGGTTCGTGGGGTTCACGTGGATGTTCCTAATGTAATAGACCCTGTTGCCGTTTTTTCTTTCTGCGGCCGCCGAGGCCAGCTCGCCAAGGGTGAAGATGTCTTCGGAGTTGAACAACTTAAGCGCCTCAGCGGCAGTGATGCGCTCTCCGGCGGCTATTTTATCGGCAAGGGGACCAAGCATCTATAGATTATAAAACAAAAGGAGGTGAAGGAGGGCCACAGTGTTCATAAAAAATGGCTTTCAGGGTTTTTTTGTGAGGAGGCGGACAAAAACCGTCAATATCTCTTTTCCGGGACAGAGGGTTTCATATGATGCTGATACGGCAGGCCGGGAAAGCGGCGTTATGATGATGCAGGTCATGCCCGAGGGATAAAGCACTGCGGGTCTTCAGAGAGATATCCCTCCGGCCCGCCGGCGCTGTAGTGCGCTATCGCGCGGCACCCCCGGCAGATGGCCCATCTGCTGCAGGAGCCGCATTTGCCCAAGTAGCGTTTTTTGTCTCTCAGGGCTTCAAGCACCGGTGAGCATGCCCATATCTGCCGGATGGAGTCTGTCCGGACATTGCCAAGCGGAAGCGGAAGCCTCCTGCACGGGGTCACGGTGCCGTCGGCAAGGATGGTGAAGCCGGATATCCCGGCCGCGCACCCTCCCGAGGCGGTGCAGCTAGTATCCGGAGAGTTTTTTATGTTCATCTGGGAGGCGACCGGGTCCCCGGTCACGATGTCCAGGCCCTCGACCTGCATGGAAAGAAGATTTTCATACAGCTCTTTTACCTGCCCAGGGGAAAGCATCTCCGGCATGAGGCCCGCGCCCCTGCCCGAGGGCACGAGTCTTGAAAAGCCAAGCCTCTGGACGCCATTGTCCATGGCGATGGAGACCATTTCAGGGAGGTTTTTGGCGTTGATATTGGAAAGTGTGGCGTTCAGGGTGACAATCAGCCCAGCGTCAAGTAGGGCTTTTACTCCCAGCATGGACTTTGCGTAGCTGCCAGCGCCCCTGATGGAATCATGTATCTTCTCCGGGCCTTCCAGGCTCACCTGCACGCCTTTGACCCCGGCCTTAGCAAGCGAATTGGCCTTCCCGGCAGTTATGAGTGTGCCGTTTGTGAGGAGAAAGACATCGAACCCCCGCGCCCGGGTTTCGTTTATCACCTGGAGCAGGTCTTCCCTTAAGAGCGGCTCTCCACCTGTAAGATTGAAACTGGGCGAAAAATCCATCTGGTAGTTTTTCGCCCAGTCCTCCATGGCCTCTGATATCTCCGAGACTACCTCTTTGATCTCAGGCATGGAAAGGTCAGCTCCGCGTGACTGCCCCGTCTGGTAACAGTGCCTGCACCGGAGGTTGCACCCTTCCGTCAGATGCCACTGAATGAAAAAGTCATATTTGGCTGCCGGACCGGCAGCCTCGAGCGTCAGCTCTTTCAACTGCTTCATTTGCGGCATATCTTCACAGGATTTTCCTTGAGTTGCCTCTTCAGTCCGCCCCAGAAGATCGCCTCCTTCTCCAGCGCCTTCTTATCAAGCGTCTTCTTCATCCTCTTTCACCTCCTTTCCCGGTTCAGTCTTATAAAATGCTATCAGCCGCGCATGGCAAGTCAAGTTTTTTGTTTTAAGCGACCGGACCGATTTTTCTTTATGCTTTATGCTTTCCGGTTTATTTACCAATATTACGCTGTGATGGGGGAATGGTTCTTCCGGGAATCCTGCGGGCACGGCCCTTTTATTTTTTAACCCCCCCCTTATTTTACGCTCGGGCCAAGCCCCGCGTGGCCCTCTCAGCTGGTAGGGGGTCAACCCCCCGGTACGAGGTTTTTTTGGAAGTTGGGGGGGTCGCCCCTGGACGTGTTGGTCCTGCTATCTGTATCCGGTGATAAGGGCTCCGTAACCCTCCAGGGCCAGCTTCTGCGCGGCCAGGTCAGCGCCCCTCCTGTCCATGAAGCGGCCCACGCATACCCTGTAGAAAGCCCTGTGCGCACGCAAGAATATCCTGTAAATATGAACATTTTCATATGTTCTTTCAAGCGCATCTTTAAGTCTTAGGGCATTTGAAAGATCGCCGAAGGAGCCGACCTGGACCGTGTAGGGGCCATAACGGGGCATAGGGCCGTAACGCACGGATTTTAAATAGGAAGGGTCCCTGCCAAGTATTTTCATCCGGACCATCGCGGTGCCCCGGCTCACGAGGCCGATATCCAATGCCGCCCGGTACGAGAGGTCCAGGCACCTGCCGTCCTTGTACGGCCCCCTGTCGTTGACGGTCACCCTGGTGGAGCGGCCGTTTTCCAGGTCTACGACATTCAGTATTGTGCCAAACGGAAGATGGGGGCTGGCAGCAGTCCTCTTATACATGTCGTATATCCGGCCTGAAGAGGTGAGCCTGCCATTAAAATCCGGACCGTACCAGGAGGCGCGGCAGGTCATGCCCTGTGGCATTTGCATCTCCTGCGGTTTTTGGACCGTGGCGCATCCGGCTGAAAAAAGGACGATCAGAACAGAAAGCAGAAAAAAGGCGAGGGTGGCCCTAAAGGATATAACGGCTGAGGTCCTCATCTTTCACTATCTCGGAGAGCTTTTCATCCACGTAGGCCTTGTCAATGGCAAGGACGCTCTTTTGTTTTTCCGGGGCCTCGAAGGATATGTCCTCAAGCAGTCTCTCAAGAACGGTATGCAGCCTTCTGGCGCCGATATTTTCGGTTTTTTCGTTTACAGAGGCGGCTATCGAGGCTATCTCCTCTACGGCATCGTCCTTGAACTCTATATCCACGCTCTCGGTCGCCAGGAGCGCCGCGTACTGTTTTAAAAGGGCGTTATGGGGCTCCTTTAATATTTTTATGAAATCGTCTTTTTCAAGCGGGTCCAGCTCCACGCGTATAGGGAAGCGGCCCTGAAGCTCCGGGATGAGGTCCGAGGGCTTTGCGGTATGGAAGGCGCCGGCGGCTATGAAAAGTATATGTTCGGTCTTGACCGGGCCGTACTTGGTGCTCACGGTAGAGCCCTCGACTATCGGCAGAAGGTCTCTCTGGACGCCCTCCCTGGAGACATCGGGGCCGTAGCCAGAGCCCTTTACCGCTATCTTGTCTATCTCGTCAACAAAGACAATGCCGGACTGTTCGACCCTGTCCACCGCCTCGCGGCCCACCTTGTCCATGTCTATGAGCTTGTTTGCCTCCTCATCGGTGAGCAGTGTGAGGGCCTCCGGCACTTTCACCTTTCTTCTTTTTGTCTTTTCAGGCAGGAAGCTGCCAAGCATGTCCTTCAGGTTCACCTCAAGCTCTTCCAGCCCTACGTTGGAGACCACGCCAAAGGGCAGGGTCTTCTCCCTGACCTCAATCTCCACGTACCTGTCGTCCAGCTTGCCTTCCTTGAGCCTGGTAAGGAGCTTATCTCTTGTCTCGCGGTGCTTTTCCCTTTCCTCATCGGTGACGGATGCACCTCTCTGGCCCCTTAACGGGGGCAGCAGCAGATCTATGAGCCTGTCTTCGGCAAGCTGGCGGGCGCGCTCCATCACTTTATTCAGGTGCTCAGTGCGCACCATGTTCAGCGATGTCTCGGCCAGGTCCCTGATTATGGACTCCACGTCGCGCCCGACGTAGCCCACTTCAGTGAACTTGGACGCCTCCACTTTAATGAATGGCGCGTTTACGAGCCGGGCCAGACGCCTGGCTATCTCCGTCTTGCCAACCCCGGTGGGGCCTATCATTATAATGTTCTTTGGCAGGACCTCGTCCTTCAGCTCGGGGGAAAGCCGTTGCCTGCGCCACCTGTTACGGAGCGCTATGGCCACAGCGCGCTTGGCCTTTTCCTGCCCGACAATGTATTTGCCCAGCTCTTCTACTATCGCCCTTGGCGTAAGATTGTCCATCACAGTTTCTCTAAAAGTATCTGGTCGTTGGTATATATGCAGATGGAGGATGCTATCTTCATGGCCCTCTCCACTATGTCCGTTGCCGTAAGGTCTGTATTGTCCAGAAGGGCGACCGCGGCAGATTTCGCGTACATCCCCCCGGAGCCGATGGCGGCAACCCCCCGTTCAGGCTCTATGACGTCACCGTTGCCCGAAAGAATGAACGTATGTTCCGTGTCCGCTACTATGAGCAGGGCCTCGAGCCTGCGCAGCACGCGGTCGGTCCGCCAATCCTTCGCCAGGTCGACCGCGGCCTTCACGATATTGCCCCTCAGAGCCTCGACCTTTTCCTCGAACTTCTCAAAAAGGGTGAACGCATCGGCGGTGGCGCCCGCAAAACCGGCCAATATCCTTCCGTCGTAGAGTTTCCTTATTTTTTTCGCGTTGTGCTTAAGCACCGTGTCCCCGAGCGTCACCTGCCCGTCGCAGCCGATGCAGACCTCGGAGCCGCGCCTTACACATATCACAGTCGTCCCTTTGAACAAAAGGTCTACTAATCCTCCGGTTTCCTGCAAGTTTAAAAAAGGTCCATCGGGGCGGTTTTTTCAGCCTCAATTCGACACTCGTTAATATATCATATCGGCCCTGAAGTCACAAGAAATCATGAGGGGGCACAAAAAACAAAAACACTACCCAAGGTTGCCGGTAAAGTCTTGACAGCATATATCTGAGGTGGTAAATCTTTAATCAGGAACAGCCTGCGAACCCGGAACAGTTTTTTAAAACGTTCACTAAAAAACCATGTATATTCTTCTGTCAATAATATTGATGTTTTCAATGGGCGGTAGGGCATATGCGCAAAACCACTCGCCCGACACCACTGTGGCCCAGTGCCTGGCTTGTCATCCCATGGCCCTGCCGACTCACCCGCTTTGGCCGGGAGTATCCGTGCCTCCCTCGTGGCCAGTAGGGCCCGGAGGGAAGATGATCTGCCAGACTTGCCATGACTGCAACGGGCTGACATGTTACCCCAGAGAGCCTGCGCCGCAGCTCTGCCGCGCCTGCCACAACAACTGCTCCCAGGGGATGGCATGCCTGATCAATACCGCCCACATCGGAAACGCAAGCAATATACAGAGCATCACGGATGAGTGTCTGCGGTGTCACAACAGCCAGCCTCCTGCCTTGCGTACCTCCCAGGAGGACCACCCGGTCAATATAACTTATAGCCCGCAGGCAGGGTATAGACAGGTAACCGACCCCAGGATAGTGCTAGCTGGCGGCAAGATAACCTGCATTACCTGCCACGACCCGTACCAGACAACCCACGCAAGACTAGTCATGCCAAATAACAACAGCCAGCTGTGCCTCAGTTGCCATATAAAGTGAATTCTTCAAGTAAAAGTGTAAAAGTACGTCATAGAAATTTCCGATATGTTAAATAGAAACATTAGATAACAACCACTAATCGGCCATTTTTAAACGATAAATCCTTTTTTGAAAGGCCCGGGAGGGCGGGAAGGCGTTTATAGGGCATTTTCGGGATGCGATTTGCCCGTTTTGAATTTGCTGACAGCCCCTGAACTGAAGCGTTCCAATGTAAGTGAAAGCTATAAAATGTAAGTACAGGTGGCGGCAGGCCGGCTGGAAGCCCGAAAAACCTTTTCCGATCAGCCGTTTGGTAGCATCTCCAATAAGGAAGTCGAAAGTTAA
>JAJYJB010000031.1 GCA_021789735.1 Nitrospirota bacterium | reverse complement strand
ATAAACATGCTAAAATTTTTCACCTGTCCTCCTTAATTGTGGCTCTGAGCTTTTTGTCAACCTTAAAGCTTAACCCACGCGTTTAAGGTTGGACAGGTTTAATACATTATGTCTACCCATCTTTGCTGCGGATTGACAGCCGTTTTGAATGTATAGTATCCTCAATGGAAATATTTTATTTTTTCAGACCCGAAAGAAGGTATCTCCATTGTTCAGGACACAGGTTATGGTAATCCTTCCAGAGGCGATCCTGGCCGTGTCCGCAATGGCCATCCTGCTGCTGGACCTCGTCATAAAAAGGAAATCCGTCTTTGCCTTGCTCACCTGCGCGGCCGCGGCCGGCGCTTTTTTCGCCCTTACCGGCGGAAACCAGGGGGCCGCATGGGGAGGCATGTTCGTTGCTGACGGGTACAGTCTGTTTTTTAAGGTCATTTTTCTGATAGGCCTTGTGTTGCCGGCCATTGCGTCCGCCGGATATCTGGCTGTGGAAGGGGCGGAACATGGGGAATATTACGCCCTGATGCTTTTTGCCACCACGGGCATGATGGTGATGGCCTCGGCTGGCGACCTTATAACCGTATACCTTGGTCTGGAGCTCATGTCCCTTTCACTATATGTGCTGGCGGGTTTCCTGCGCGGCAGCCTGCGCTCTAATGAAGCATCCCTGAAGTATTTCCTGCTTGGCTCGTTCGCCTCCGCGCTTCTTCTTTTCGGCATATCCCTTACCTACGGACTTACCGGCTCAACGGAGATCGGCCAGGTATCGTCGTACATAACGTCCCATGGCCTTTCCGGCAACCCCGTTCTGGCCTTTGCTACCATACTTTACGTAGCGGCCTTCGGGTTCAAGATAGCGGCCGTGCCTTTCCATATGTGGGCCCCGGACGTTTACGAGGGTTCGCCCACGCCCGTCACCGCATTCATGTCCGTTGGCCCCAAGGCGGCCGGCTTTGCCATTATCGGAAGGGTATTGATGCTGGCCCTGGGCCCGATGAGCTTCGAATGGACCGGCCTCATAATAGCGCTTTCCATCCTCAGCATGGTCGCGGGGAACATCCTGGCCATAGCGCAGACAAACATAAAAAGGATGCTTGCCTATTCCTCCATAGCCCATGCCGGCTACGTGCTGCTGGGCATAGCGGCCGGAGGCGCGGAGGGACTTGCAAGCGCCATGAGTTACCTGTTCATATACGCGTTCATGAACATAGGGGCTTTTACGGTAGTGACACTGCTTACGACCGAAGGGGTCAAGGCCGAGGACCTGGATGAGTACTCGGGACTTTCAAAGACGCATCCTCTGCTGGCGGCCCTGATGCTGATCTTCATGTTCTCCCTTACCGGCATACCTCCCACTGCCGGTTTTGCTGGGAAGTTCTACCTGTTCAGCACGGTCATCAAGGCAGGCTATCTGTGGCTTGCCGTTATAGCCGTGGTGATGAGCGTCGTGTCCGCCTATTTCTACCTGAGGGTTGTGATGTACATGTATATGAGAGAACCAGGTACGAAGGAACTCCGGCTGGAGCGCTCTTTGGGTGCAAGGGTCGCGCTGGGAATAACGGCATGTGCCGTCCTTGCGCTTGGCCTGATGCCCGCCGGGCTAGTGGACCTGGCCCGCTCAGCCGCGGCAAGTTTCAGGGTGTAGAAAACCGTAGATTTCTTTTTTTACAGTCTGTCAGAAGAGGAACGGTCCGGAGTGGCGTCAGGGTTCCGTCCGGGGCAGCGGTATCTTTGAGAGCACTTCCTGGGGAGTGGTTACGCCCGCAGCCACTTTGGCTATTGCCGCGTCCATAAGCGTTTTCAACCCATTGCGCCTTGCGGCCTCGAAAAGCGCATCTTCGTTCCTGTTATCCGAGATCAGCATTTTCAGGGAAGACCCTACCTCCAGGTATTCATATACGCCTGTCTGTCCGTAGTACCCGGTGTTGGAGCAGGCCGGACAGCCTTCCCCCTTGTAAAACTGTTTTATTCCCGCGAAGATGCCCGCGCCCGTGTCAACGGGGGGCTCCGCCGGGACCTTGCAATTTTCGCAGATCCTCCGCAGAAGCCTTTGCGCCAGTATTCCGCTTAAGGCGGAGCTTATGAAATAGGGCGGCAGGCCCATATCCGTAAGTCTTGCTATGGTGGCGACCGTGTCGTTGGTGTGCAGGGTGCTGAAAACCAGGTGGCCCGTGAGGGCAGACCTTATGGCAATTTCGGCAGTCTCCAGGTCCCTTATCTCCCCGACCATTATGATGTCCGGGTCCTGCCTGAGTATGCTCCTTAATGCGTTTGCGAATGTAAGGCCGACTGATTCATTCACCATGACCTGGGTGAGGTTATCTATCTTGTACTCCACGGGGTCCTCGATCGTCACAATGTTTTCCGAATCGGAGCGTATGCGGTTAAGGATGGCATATAAGGTGGTAGTCTTGCCGCTTCCCGTGGGCCCTGTTACAAGCAGCATGCCTTGGGGCTGGGAGAATGCCTTGAGGAGACGCTCATGCGTGTCTTCGGGAAGGCCCAGGTCCTCCAGGCTCTTGGTTCCCATATTATGGTTCAGCACCCTTATAACGATCTTTTCTCCGTGAATGGAAGGCAGCACGGATACCCTCAGGTCTATGCTTGTGCCTTCCACTTTCAGGCACGCGCTTCCGTCCTGCGGCGTTCTTTTTTTTGTGATGTCCAGATTGGCCAGTATCTTTATCCTGGAGATTACATGGTTTTTAATCTGGTTTGGGAAGGTGAGGGCCTCTCTCAGGCTTCCGTCCACGCGGTAACGGACCCTGACGTCCTTTTCCCTGGGCTCTATATGGATGTCGCTGGAACGGGCCTTTATGGCATTTGAAAGGATAATGGTCACAAGCCTTATAATGGGAGGGTCGTCACTGCCGAAGACGTCCCTGGGGTCCTTTTCATCCTCCTGGGTTTCCTGCACAAACTCTATATTTTCGGTCTCCTGTATCTCCTGGAGCACTTCCCATGTGCTTTTGCCTTCGGGTGCGCTCTCGGTGTTCCCGTAAAACTTCTCGATGGCCTCCAGGAGTGTGGACTCGCCGGCCACCAGGGGAATGACGGAGGTCCTGCCCGTCCGGAACGATATCTCGTTTATGGTCTGAAAATCCAGGGGGTTTGTCATGGCCAGGTATAATTTCCGGTTTTCGACACAGACTGTAAGGACGCCTTTTTTCAGTGCGAGGTCCTTGGGTATAAGCGCCTTCATTTCCGCGTCCGCCGATGCCCCTTCGCCATGGAAGACATGCAGGGAAAGCTGAATTGAGAGGGCCTCGACTATCTCCTGCTCGCCCGCGTAGCCCAGGTCTATCAGCACCTGTCCCAGCCTCTGCCTGGTTTCCTTCTGGAGCGACAGCGCATAGGCCAGTTGCTGCTCGTCGATTATCTTTGCATCTACCAGCAGTTCGCCGAATTTCTTTCTGACAAGGTTCATGTTCTTTGTTTTTTTTTGTTTTTTTGCCTTAAGCCGCACCTTTTTAAAAATTTTTCAAAAGACAAAAGACGGAAAAAGAACCCCCCCGGCAGTCCGGGGCCTGCGGTACTGCCACCCGGCAGCCGCGGAAGTGTTTTTATCTTCTAATCGGAACACAACAGGGAAAACTTTAAAAACTACGTATGGAGGGTTTTTGCTCTGCCTGGCTTTATTTTATTCGAACAGGCCTGAAAGGGTCTGGGTCTTTTCGGTGAGGCGCAAGGCCACTTCCTGCTGTTCTTTTCTGAGTTTATGGAATTCCCCCGCTATGTTCAAGGCGGCAAGGATCGCGGCGTTCAGTGGAGCGATGCTGGGGGATTTATCAAGGATCTCCTTGATCTTCCCGTCCACGTAAGAGGCAAGCTCTTTCATCTCCTTTTCGGACGCGTCGCCCCGTATAGTGTATTTCTGCCCCAGAATTCGGATTTCGGCCTTGTTTTGCAAATCTATTTAAGGTGCCTGCCCGGCATTTTTAGGATTTTTTAAGCATTTTTGCGGTTTTTATTGCGTCTTTTTCTTTCCGGTTATCTTTTTTTTGTTTTCCCGTTTTTATTTTTTTATTTGCTTTTCTCAGGATTCAATGTTCTGCAGCTCGTTCAAAAGCCCTTCGATCTGGTCCCTGATGCTGTTTTTCTCGCCCGTTACGCGGAGCAGTTCCTCATTTTTGCTGTCCAACGTGGACTCCAGCTCGCTTACCCTTTTTTCCAGGGCCGTCTTGGCGTCCTTAAGGAGCCTTATCTTCTCAATGGCTCCGGATATCTGTGTTTCAAGGTTTTTCAACGTTTCCAACTCCTTGACCTCCTTGCCGTTTCCCGGCGTTTTTTGCCCCTCCCGGGCGCCGAATAAATTATGTTCTTCAGACATGTGCCGTTTCCGTTCAGGGATTTCCCGTTTTGTCAGCGAGGAAGAAGTCCTTAGTTGCCTCTTCACCGCCGTACCTGTAATAGGTGGTTATTATACGCTTTATGTAATTTTTTGTCTCGTCGTATGGGATGTCTTCAACGAACTCATCGAAGGAGGCGTAATTCCCCTCTGCCAGCCATTTCCTGACCACCGCCTCTCCGGCATTGTAGGCCGCCAGGGTGGGGGGGATGGCCCTGAAATCGTTATACAGCTTGTTCAGGTAGAAGGTGCCCAGGGCGACATTCGCATTTATGCTGTAAATGCTCTTTTTGTCTTTTATGACGAGGCGCAAAGGGGCTGAGTATTTTTTGGCCGTTTGGGGCATGAGCTGCATAAGTCCTATTGCGCCCGCCCGGGAACACACCTGCGGATCAAAGCGGCTTTCCTCCCTCATAACGGACAGGACAAGGTACGGATCCAGCCCAGTGGTGGAGCAGTCTTTCTCTATGCGCCCCCAGAAGGCGTGCGGATACAAAACGTTTCTTGGCTGCATGTCCTCCGGCAGCCTCATTGCAACCGCGATCGCGTTCCTGAATGCCCCCATTTTTTTCAGCTGGTTGGCGATCCATATCAGGGTGTTTCTGTTCATGCAGTTCCTGGAGTCGTAGGCCAGGTCCGAAAGGGCCTCGTTCCTCAATCCGGCCGTCATAAGCACTTTGAACCTCATGAACGCCGCGGAGTTTTTCAACTGCCGCACGGCCTGCTCCGGAAGGACCTCCCCTTTTATGGGGATGCCCGTCTTTAAGGAGGCCAGGACAGAATAATAACCCTCATCCTCACTGACCAGTTTCCGGTATATGTCCAGGGCGTGGCCGGCGTTTGCGGTCCCACCGAGGCCTTCAAGGCTTTTGGCCTGCCAGTAGAGATATTCCGGCTCATCGTAAAGATTGGAGAGTTTTGAGAAGATGCGCGCCGCGTCCTTGTAATCTTTTTGCACGTAGTAAAGCCACGCGGTCTCCCACATGGCATCCTCCGCGATCCATGGATATTTTTCACTGGCTTCCTTAAGCTCCAGGATCGCCCCCGCAAAATTATTGTCTTTTCTCCTTTCGATCGAGGCAAGATCCAATAGCAGATAGGAAGCCTTCCTGTCATTGGCGCTTGAAAGCTCATCGATCGCTTTTTTGAGATTATCCTCGTCACCCGCCCTGTAATATGCTCTTGCGGCTTTGTAGGTGTCCGCCACACTGGAATAAACGTCTGCCGCCTCGTTGTATCTTTTCTGCATGAAAAGGGCCCCACCTAGCAGATCCATCTTGTCTTTGAGGTAGCCGGGGTCGTCAGGCATCGAAAGGAGTTCATGTTCCGCCTCGCGCGGATGGGCGCTTCTCAGAAGGTTTTCCGCCCTCATGAGCGTTTCCTCCGGAGTGGGCTGCCTTCCAAGCTCCGCCAGGGCCTCAGCGGAGAGATTACCGGCCCGGACATAGATATTTTCCAGTATCTTCCCGGCCTCTATCTTATTGGCCTGTATGTTATCAGCCGGCATCTTATCAGATGGTCCCGTCTTGCCTTTTTCCATGAGAAGCTGCGCAAGCCGGAGTTCCATGCCGTCGTGGCCGGGATAGCGCCTTGTGAAGTCCTCAAGCATCGGTATGAGAGTGTCTTTATCAGTGGCCATGCTTATGGCCATGAGCTTTGCCTTGGCTGCCAGGGGGGTCCGGGGATGGTTTTTCAATAATTCGTTCAGATAGCCTGCGGCGCGTCCCGGGTCTTTCATGTCCCAGCACATCCTGGCCTCATAGAAGCATACGTAATCATCCAGGAACGGAAGGCCCGCACGGGATGCCCTGAATTCGGAAAGCGCCTGCTTGTAATCGCCGGACTTCATAAGGTTGACCGCATTCTGAAAATGCAGGGCAGCTGTTACAGCGGGTGTGTTTTTGTTCTTTTCTTCCCCGGCCTGGTTGCCGGTGTCCAGGGGTTTTTTAAGTTTTTTTATGGAGATTATCGCTGGTGCGTTAAGTACCGCGGACGGAGTGTTGAGTGAATCGGGTGTATTCAGTAAAGCGGCGGGCCCGGCAGCTGAGGCCAGGCGCGCCATCGCAACCGGTATGAGGAGAAACAGGATTAAAACCAAAAAAAACTGCTTTTTCATGCCTGAATTCTATACCGGATATCATAGCTAAAACAGGTTTTTTAAGGCAACCCCTTTTTTTAAAAGGGGTTGCAAAACTCTTGATCGCTTCAGACCTGACCTGAACGGCCATGTCTTATTTGACTAATGGCTAATGGGAACAAAAAGAAAAAGGCGGCGAGCGGATTCGAACCGCTGCATCGAGGTTTTGCAGACCTCTCCCTTACCACTTGGGTACGCCGCCGGGATTACGCCTGTCTGAAAACGGATATTTGCTATGTATTCCCTCGGGCCGGGCATCGAATGCAGGGAACTTTTGGTCCGTCACATTCGCTCGCTTGCCCTTCGGGGTTACGCGCGATATCCATTGAGTGCCCGGATATTTATTCGTCTGAAACAAAAAACAAAAAACTGCCCAGGGGCGCGATCTGAATCTGGAGCGGGCGACGGGATTCGAACCCGCGACCCCAACCTTGGCAAGGTTGTGCTCTACCAGCTGAGCTACACCCGCATTGCGCCCTCTGTGCATCTTTGCCCCTGCTTCCGGCGGGCTGGAAGCTATATTATTTACAATCCCGTGCAAAAAATCAAGGAGGCAACGGGGGAGGCGGATCGGCTTGCGCCAAACAAGGCAGACAGGATGCTCTTTCCCGGCGGCAATCAGGCCATTTCTACTTTGCCCAAAGTAGGACATTTCTATTTTGCCTTGACAAACTGGTGCCTTGCCTTGACTCCTCCGGGCAAAGCTGTTATAAATAAAGCATGTTTACCGGCACGTTTTCGGGCCATGCGCCCTCGGGATATGGTCTTTTTCTTTCGGACCATGAGCTTCCGTTCAGGGGTTGGCGTCTCCAGAGGCCGCGGCCGGGAGGTTTTTCGCTATAGTTTTTTTAAATTAACGGTGAAAACTGCAGGGCCACGGGGAGAAATTGAAAGTTCTTTCCGTGGCCTTTTTATTTCATGAAAAACAAAGATTTTGGCCTCTGGGATAGGATATAATCCAGATTCGGGGCCTTAAGGGACACAGGAAAATAAAAATGAAGACACACGGAATTTCAGACATGGGAGTTACACCTGGCAGGCAGGAGTTCGCGGAGCTTGCCAAGAAGGGCAACCTTATCCCGGTTTACAGGGAGGTCTTTGCCGATACCATAACGCCTGTTTCCGCCTTTTTGCGGCTTGGCGAGCGGCCATCGTACCTGCTTGAAAGCGTAGTGGGAGGCGAAAAATGGGCAAGGTATTCCTTCCTGGGCCTCTCTCCAAAGGCAACTATCCGCGCATGGGGCAGCAAGATGGAGATCGACAGGCAGGGAAAGATCCAGGCGATGGAGGCCTCCGATCCGCTGGAAAAGGTCCGGGAATTTATGGGCGGCTTCAGGCCCGTTCTTTCCGGGGACTCCTCTTTGCCCAGGTTTTATGGCGGGTTTGTGGGCTACCTGGGTTACGACATGGTGAGGTTCATGGAAGAACTGCCCGGAAAGGGCCGCCCCGGCCTGGATATGCCAGACATGTTTTTGATGCTTACAGACACCATCCTGATATTCGACAGCCTGAAGCAGAAGGTAAAGGTGGTGGTAAACGTCCATCTTCCGGAAGATGGGGAAAGAGAAAAAGAAAACCTGGAAGAGGCATATGGAGAGGCCCTGCAAAAGATAGATTCCATTGTCCGCAGGCTCGCATCGGGGAAATGTAAAACCCCCGTAGGGGATATGGAGGGAGGGGACTTGGCCGGGATGGAAAGCGATCTTGGAGCGGCTCAGGGAGCCCCGGACGCCCCAAGCGGAGCTCCTGCCACCTCCTTCGTGTCCTCTTTTGGCGGCAAGGAAGAATTCATGCACGCTGTGGAACGGGCAAAACAGTACGTCATGGGGGGCGACGTAGTGCAGGTTGTCCTGTCCCAGCGTTTTCAGAAATCCACCCCAGCCCATCCATTCAGCGTTTATCGCGCCTTAAGGGCAATAAATCCCTCGCCATACATGTATTACATAGACACAGGGGAAGGCCATATCGTGGGGTCTTCGCCGGAGATACTGGTGCGGCTTGAGGAAGGCAATATAACTTTAAGGCCCATAGCCGGCACAAGGAGAAGGGGAAAAACCCCGGAAGAGGACCAGGCGCTTGAGAAAGAGCTGCTGTCGGACAAAAAAGAGATAGCCGAGCATATCATGCTTGTGGACCTGGGCAGAAACGATGTGGGCAGGGTAGCTGAGACCGGCAGCGTAAAAGTGCCTGAGTTGATGGTGGTGGAGCGTTACAGCCACGTTATGCATATCGTCTCCAATGTGGACGGCAGGCTTAAAGAGGGGCTTGGCCCTTTCGATGTGCTCAGGGCGTGTTTCCCCGCCGGCACGGTAAGCGGCGCCCCCAAGGTGCGGGCCATGGAGATCATTGATGAGCTGGAGCCTGTAAAGCGTGGCCCATACGCGGGGTCGGTCGGCTATGTCGGTTATTCCGGCAATATGGATACCTGTATAACCATAAGAACGCTTATAATGAAAGAAGGGATGGTGTACGTCCAGGCCGGGGCCGGCATTGTGGCGGATTCAGTCCCGGAGCTTGAATACGCCGAGACGGTCAACAAGGCCAGGGCAATGATGGAGGCCGTGGACACGGCCGAAAGAGTTTTTTCTGTTTTTTCGGAAAATTTGATGCCGAAAGACAATACAGATTCAGAGGGCCACAGAAAATGCTGCTGATGATTGACAATTACGATTCCTTCACCTATAACCTTGTGCAGTACCTTGGCGAGCTGGGAGAGGACGTGCGGGTTTACAGGAACAACAAGATAAGCGTCCGGGAGATAGGAGAGATGGCCCCGGACAAGATAGTCATATCTCCAGGGCCCTGCACCCCCAGGGAGGCGGGGATCTCCGTGGATACGATACGCGAGTTCGCCGGAAAGATCCCCATACTGGGGGTATGCCTTGGACACCAGTCCATAGGCGCGGCCTTCGGGGGAGAGATAGTGCGGGCCCAGGTGCTGATGCACGGCAAGACGTCGCTTGTCTATCATAACGGGAAGGGCGTGTTCGAGGGCATACCCAGTCCGTTTGAGGCCACCAGGTACCATTCCCTAATAATAAGGAGGGAGTCGCTGCCGGACTGCCTGGAGATAACCGCCTGGACCGGGGCGGGGGAAATAATGGGTGTGCGCCACCGTGAATTCGAGGTGGAGGGCGTACAGTTCCATCCGGAGTCTATCCTTACGATGAAGGGGAAGGACCTGCTTGCAAACTTTCTAAGGATCGGGAGGCTGTCCTGATGATTAAAGAAGCCCTGAACATGCTTACTACTGGTATGAATCTTAGCGAAGCCGAGATGGCGGAGTGCGTGGATGAGATAATGGAGGGCAAGGCAACGCCGGCTCAGATAGGGGCGTTCCTGACCGCGCTCCGGATGAAGGGCGAAACGGTGGGTGAGATAACCGGGGCCGCCATGGCCATGAGGAAAAGGGCCATCAGCATAAAGTCGCCCCACGGGACTCTGGACACCTGCGGGACCGGAGGGGACATGTCCCGCTCTTTTAACGTCTCCACGATATCGGCGATAGTCGTTAGCGCCTGCGGCGTGCCGGTGGCGAAGCATGGCAACCGCTCGGTCTCAAGCGCCACCGGAAGCGCGGATGTGCTGGAGGCCCTTGGGGTAAAGATAGACCTTTCCCCGGAAAAGGTGGAAAAATGCCTTTTTGATACTGGGTTCGGCTTTCTTTTCGCCCCCCTTTTCCACCCCGCCATGAAATACGCCATCCTGCCCAGGAAGGAGATCGGCATCCGGACCATATTCAACATACTGGGCCCGCTTACGAACCCGGCGGGCGCAAGGAGACAGGTAATGGGAGTCTTCACGGACAAGCTCACCAACCCGCTTGCCCATGTGCTTGGCCAACTGGGCGCGGAGGACGCCATGGTGGTGCACGGGGAGGACGGCCTGGATGAGATAACCGTGTGCGACGGCACGGTGGTCTCCCGTTATGCCAATAACAATGTGCAGGATTTCATTATATCTCCGGAGGATTTCGGCCTGAAAAGGGCGGAGCTGAAGGACATACAGGGGGGCGACAGGGACAGGAACGCGGCCATGGCCCTTGCGGTGCTGAGGAGCGAGCCCGGCCCCGGAAGGGACATTGTGCTGATGAACTCCGCTGCCGCGCTGCTGGTGGCAAACGCGGCCACCAGCCTTCGCGAAGGCTTCGATATGGCCGCGGAGGCGGTTGATTCCGGCAAGGCATTGAAGAAACTCCAACAGATAAAAGAGATGTCCCAGCTGGTTTAGACGGGAAAAAACAAAAAAATAAAAAAATTTTTTTGACAGAGAATTTTTGATTTGCCTTAAAGTTGATGGGGAATTTTTGATTTGATAGAAACAAAGGGGCTTCAAAAAACATTCAGGCATCCGGCCGGAGAGCTCAATGTCCTTAAAGACATAGACCTCACGATAAAAAACGGGGAGATGGTAGCCCTTGTGGGGGCCTCCGGAGTGGGCAAAAGCACGCTCCTCCATATACTGGGCACCCTGGACCGGCCGACTGGCGGGCAGGTGCTGCACGACGGCACCGACGTGTTCAGGCTTTCCGAGAAAGCCATAACGGAGTTCCGGAACAGGAGGGTGGGGTTCGTTTTTCAGTTCCACCATCTGCTGCCGGAGTTTACCGCCCTTGAGAATGTGATGATGCCGGGTCTCCTTGCCGGAAAGGCGGACCGGGAGGAATTAAAAGAACGCGCCAGGGGGCTTCTGCAGGAACTGGGCCTTAAAGGCAGACTCCATCACAGGCCGGGGGAGCTTTCCGGGGGCGAACAGCAAAGAGTGGCCGTGGCCAGGGCGCTTTTTCTGAACCCTGACGTCGTGCTTGCAGACGAGCCCACCGGCAACCTGGACACCCGGACTGGGCAGGAGCTCTTTGATCTCCTTTCCCGGCTGAACGCCCAAAAAGGCATTACCTTTGTAATAGCCACGCATGACAAGGACCTCTCGGGCAGGTGCAAAAGGGTCATCTCCCTGGTAGACGGCAAGATCGTCTGACGGAAAAATAGCGGCTTAGGATTTATTTTATCTCAGGCTGCCCCGGCAGCCGTCGCATGGCCGGTGTCCTGCGAGACATCGCTGAGCTTCCCCGCGTGCATCCTGAACCTCCGTTTGGCCTTCTCCGCCAGAATCCTGTCGTGAGTGACAAGAACGAAAGTTATTCCCATATCCTGGTTGATCCTGTCAAAAAACTCCATCACTTCCGCCTCGGTCTCCTCGTCGAGGTCGCCGGTGGGCTCATCTGCCAAAAGCAGCTCGGGCCTGTTCATAATGGCTCTGGCTATCGCCACCCTGCGGCGCTGGCCGCCCGAAAGCTGGAAGGGGCGCGAATTGGCCCTGTCGGCCAGACCGACAAGCTCAAGGTATTCCAGCGCCCGTTTTTCCCTGCCGCCAGTGCGGTTCGGGGAAAAGATGGTGGGCAGTAACAGGTTTTCCTTCGCGGTCAGGACGGGCACGAGTGAAGAGAACTGGAAAACGAAACCTATCTTGGACGCCCTGTAATCGGCCAGCCTGCCGTCGTCCATGCTGTACACGTCCTGCCCGTCCACATAGATGTGGCCGGTGCTGGGGTTCAACACGCCGCCCAGGATCGAAAGCAATGTCGTTTTGCCGGAGCCGGAATGCCCCATGATCGATATGAAGTCTCCCTTTTCCACGGTCAGGTTGGCGTCATGAACTGCCGTGAACTGAGAGTCCCCTATCTTGAAAACCTTGTTCAGGTGCTCGACCACAACTTGAGGCATTTCCCCTGCTCTCCTTCCTATGTGCCTGCAATGCCAACGGCGCTCTTGCCGGACTTTATTTTTTTCATGAGGTCATCCGCCATTCCCTGGTTTAACTTATCCAGCGCCTCATACTGTTTCATGGCGGCCTTTTTATCTCCTTTTTTCAAATATGCGTACCCCAGGTTGTATCTGGCCGTGGCGTAATGTGAGCGCAGTTTTACGGCCTTTTCAAGCGCAGCCAACTCCTTGCCACTTTCACCAAGCCGTCCATAGGCCGCTCCCAGGTTATTGTACGCCACCGCGTAGGAGGGCATGCGCCTGACCGCCTTTTCATAGGCGGCCGCCGCCTCCCGCGGCTCATTGGCCGCGTCATAAGACATGCC
This sequence comes from Nitrospirota bacterium, assembly GCA_021789735.1. Next base: position 14,263 of record JAJYJB010000031.1, on the reverse strand, counting down.
CAGTTTCAGGTAAGTGTAGCCGTCCGGTTTCAATATGGCGGCCTTTTTATAGGCCTCCGCGGCCTTGTCAAACAGGCTGTTCTCGTAATAGAGGTCTGCCAGGTCGTACCATGCCCCTGCGTCACCGGGTTTTTTCTGGAGACGCTCCTTAAGGGCGAGGAACTTGTTTTGGCCCTGGTCCTCGATGACATTCCCGGCCCTCTGCTGCTGTCCCTTTTTCCCGCATGAAGATAAAACCGGAAGGGCGCAGGCAAGCAAAACGGCAAGGCCGGCGGCAGCGGCGGACCTGGTAAAAATAAAAGCGTTCTTTTTCCCCATGTGTTCCCTCTCATTCACCTTTTCTTACCGCTTCGTACGGTTCCATCCTGCTTGCCATCGCCGCAGGTATAAGGGAGGCAAGAATACCCGTGAGCACCGAGAAAACCACCGCGCCGGCCACAAGCTCAGACAGTGTAGACGTCCGGGGCAGCAGGTAAGGCAGCCTCATGCTGTGCAGCAGTAGGTCCTTTGAAAAATAAAGGAGCGCGGAGCCCACTGCCAGGCCGAGTATGCCTCCCGGCAGGGATATCCATACGGCCTCGTTCATTATGAGGCCGAATATATGCCGTTTTTTTGCTCCCATGGCCATCATAAGGCCAAGCTCCCTCTGCCTTTCATTGACTATCATATAAAAGGCGAAGCCCATCATCAGAAGCGCCAGCACCCATATGATGAAGCTGGCCGCAACGATCCCCTTAAGCAGGCCCGCAAGCTGTTTTCTGACCGTGCTTATTACCTGGTCTGATGCGATCGCCTTGACTCCCGGGATGGCGTTTTCTATCTTTATGGCGACCCTGTCCGGGCTGTACCCCTCCGCATCTTTCACCAGGACGGCGGAGATCTGGTCCCTGTTTATGGAAATGGGCTGCATGGCCTTTTCTTTGGATGCCTCGGCCATATTGTATGCCGCATCCATGGTCATGAAAACGGACCGGTCGAAGTAGCTCATCCCTGTAGACTCCATCGTTCCCATGACCTTGAACGTAGTCCCGTAGAAAGGGATGGTGTCCCCAACGGCCACCGGCACCAGCCGCCCGACGATTATATCGTTTCCCTCAAGCGGTTTCCCGAGGTGGTTGGCAAGCCACGGGGAAACGGTGAAGTCCGTCTTGGGATCGAAGGCCACCAGGAAGGTGTTCACGTTGAAGCAGCAGCTGAAACTGGCCGGTTTTATGAAAAGTTGCGCGGAGGCGTCCTTTACGCCTTCCACTTTTTTGACCTCGTCAAATACGGACCTGTCCATGTAAAAACTCTCGGGTTTGCCCGAAAGCAGGGCGGAACGGGCCTCGCTCTCGTATTTCTCCGGTACGACGAGCACGTCGGCGCCAAGCCTGTATGTGCCTATTCTCAAGGCGTTTCTCATGCTGGAGATGAACAGTGTCGCGGAAAAGATGGTGCCTGTCACCACGGTGACGGCCAGCAGCAGAAGGATACTCCGTATGACTTTTCTTCTTATGTTCTTGATGGCTACTGAAACGATATTCAGTCTGGTTCCCACACCATTTCCCCTCTGCGGCTTTTATATTTTTTACTGTAAAGACTTTACAGCCGCATATTTTATAAAAATATTAAAAGACCGGCTTTTTGCCTGACGAGCCTGGAGAAAGGGGGCGAAGAACAGAAAAAACCCGCCCCCTCTTTCCTGCCTGAAATGTTTCTTTTTTTTCTTTTTCTTTTTTTCAGGCCTAGAACGTCTTTGGCTTGTGCTTCATTCCCCAGGCCACGGTCATGCCGCAAAGAAGGGGAGACCCGTTGTCCATGCGCACATGGATGCCGTAGTCGCCATGGCAACTGTAACAGGTGGAGACCTTCTTTTGTATCTCGTGCGTGGCGGCGTCCATCAGGATGAGCTCGCTGTCATTTTTGTAAGTCCTTGCAGTCACCAGCGCGGTTTTTCCGGAAGGGCTGAAGACCACGTCATGCACGAACATCCCGGGCATCTTGATGTGGTCAACTATCTTGTTGGTGGCGGTGTCGATAATGATTATCTCCGGGGTGTGCGTGCCCGGCTTGAGGCCCGGGTCGAACTCGTTGGCGCAGGTCACCCAGAGCTGTTTGCCGTCTGGCGTCATCCTTATCTGGTGGAGGAAGGTCATGGAGTCGTCGTGTATCTTCTGGACCACCTTCTTTGTCTTCCAGTCGAGCACATAAACGGTGCCGTCGGGCATGCCGGATACGTATGCGTAATCATGGTTTTTTGTCCACTGAATGCCGCATACGCTTGCGCCTACGGGGATCTTGTCCGCCAGTTTCATGGTCTTGTAATCAAATTCATAAACGTGCCCGTCCGCCATGTCTTCAAAGTAGATGTGTTTGCCGCCGGGCCCTATGACCGCGTCGCAGAACTTGCTGCCTATCTTGTACTGCCTGGATTCTGCCCCGGTGTCCAGGTTGTATTTGACGACGCTTCCGTCAAGCAGGCCGACATAGAGATTTTTCCCGATGAGTGCGCTTCCGTGGATGCCGCCCGCTCTTTTCACGTCCTCGATGTGAATGCCCGCGACCGTCCCTTCCATCTCGCTGCCTGCCTCGGTTATTACTATCCTGTCATTCTGGATGTCCGTGGGCGGTTTGAGCGTGGCAAGGTTGATCATAGCCAGATGCCCGCCGTGACCGGCGATAAAGGCTATGCCGGACAGGTTTTCCCTGCCAGACGCCTGGGCCACGGCAGTGTGAGAGGATGCTAGATAGTAGCCTCCGGCCAGCAAAGCAAGCGCCGTCACAACCAGTAAAACTTTCTTCATTTAATTCCTCCCTTTTAAAAAACTTTTCCCTTTTAATTCCCCTCTTTTAGAAAAACCTGAAGACCGCTGCTTTTTACGGAAAGAATTTTTCTAAGCGTTTCCACCTCCTTCCCACAGGATGGCAAAAAGCAAAAAACTTTTTTTGCGGATAAATGAAATTCCCCCTTTTGCTGGCCTAACTATATCGCAGCAAAATTGACGTTTTCAACTTGAAATTACAGTTATGAGAGGATGTCTTTATCGTGGATTGAAAAAACAGAGGAGCGAAAAATTGAGGGGGGCCGAGGCCCCCTCTCCGAAATAACAGACCGTTCTTAAGGTTTTTTGCTTTTTGTTTTTGCCGCCTAATCCCTCATAGGCTTTATGAACTTGAAGTACACCATCGTCCAGTTGCCAAGAACGATAAAGAGGGTAGCGACGATGCTGGATACCGCCAAGGTCGACACACCGGTCAACCCGTGACCGATGTTTCAGCCACCTGCCGTGGCGGCCCCAAAGCCCATCATCAGGCTTCCGCCAAATACGGTCATGAGTTCGGCTGCCGTGGGGACTTTCAGCTTGAATTCCTTGAGCGCACGCGAGCTGAGGAAAGCGCCAAGCGGGACCATCAGAATGTATATGGCGCTCCAGGTTATCTTCAGCCCGAAGAAATCGAACATGGGGTAGCCCGAGCCGCTGTTTCGCTGGATCACTGCCAGGAAGGCCTCCGACAGGGGCCCGGTGAAGGAAATCCCCCTGGGCATGCCGCCGTAAACGCCTGAGGCCCACCAGGCCACTACAACCAGTATGCCTATCAGCGCCCCGGTGATAGACCACTTGTAGCCCTTGGCGGCGCTCTTCTCGAAAGGTTTCCCCTTGATGACGAATATCCCTGCCACTACGGTGAAGACCGCTATTATTATCCATTTTGCAAGGTGTCCGCCGCCAAAAAGGTCCGGCAGGCTGATGCCGTATATGGTGCTTCCGTCAGGCGCGGTCATGGTTACCTTGTAGCTTCTCAGGAATTCATAAACGGGCCTCAGCACGCCCTTGGTGGTTGTGATGATCCCGAGGCCGAAGCCAAGTACGGCTACAACTGCTGAAGTGAGGCCTTCGCCCACCCTGTAGAGGACGCCGCTGCCGCATCCGCCGGCAAGCACGATGCCCAGGCCGAAGATATACCCCCCCACTATGTTTGCCACCGGGGCAAAGACCTGCCTGGCGAGGGTGAATGGCCCGTATGCGTCGCCGCCCAGCCAGTGCATGTCCTCAAGAAAGTTTGCGCCTATCATGGCGATGATCAGGGCAAAGATATAAGCCCTGAAGAGGGTGAGATCATTGATGAAGATGACGTCCCTGAAAGCCGTGTTCATGCAATACCTTCCTCGCTGCAGAACGAAGCCGAAAGCCAGCCCGATGAGCAGCGCCGTAAGCGCAATCATCACATTCCCCGGTTGCATTACTCCTCCTTGATCGGTTTTTGGTCCCCTACGGGGATTTTTCAATTTTTGCTGCGAACATAATAATCAATAAAAATCGAAATTTCAATCTCATTCTCCAATTTTAGGTATTATGCCACTGATAAGTGCTTTTTTATAGACCCTCATGAAAAACCAGACGGACAGCAGTATATAAAGAATGTTGAGCCCGGCGGCATAGGCGAACTCCGCGGGGGGGAAGACCCCGCTGGATATGACGGACCTCATTCCCTCAAAGGCGTGTGAGGCCGGTATGAACATGGCGACGGTCCTCAGGGCGCGGGGCAATATCCTAACCGGGTAGAATACGGCCGAAAAGGGCAGGAAAAGGAAGGCAAGCGCCCAGGCCAGTATCTCCGCTTCCAGCCCGTAGCGCAAAATAAGGGCGGTGGTGAGTATTCCTATGGTCCATCCCATCGCCACCAGGTTCAGGACAAGCGGCAGCAGGTATATGCCCAGCTTGAAGATGCTGAAGGAGTAAAGCAGCCATCCCAGGGATGAGGTCACTGCGAAGGCCGCGATCACCTTTATGGCGCTTATTACCATGAGCGAGGAAAGGTATTCGGTGACCGTGACGGGCGCCACAAAGACGTTAATAAGATTCCTGGACCACATGTCTTCAAGAAAAGAGACCGATATCCCCTGTTCAGCCCTGAAAAGGACGTCCCAGAGAATAAGGGCCCCTATGAAATAGGAGACGAACAACGGCATCCGCCCATGGGATGAGCGCTGCAGGTAAAGCGTGACGAATCCCCATAGCAGCAGGTCCATCGTAGGCCAGTAGAAGGTCTCAAGCAGCCTGGTAAGGCTTCTCCTGTAGAGATATATCTGCCTCAGGCAGAGGGCCGCTATATGACGGGGTCTCATCGTCCGCTTTTATGCCCTGCGGGCATCGAATGTAAGGAATTAGCCCCATTGATTGCATTCGCTCGCTTGCCCTGCGGGGTGCGCTCGCTATCCATTTCCGAGGACCTTGAAAAAAAGCTCTTCCAGGTTTTTTACATCGTACCGGCCGATGAGCTCGGCAGAGGGGCCCTCCAGCAGCGCCTTGCCCCCGTCCAGGAAAAGCACCCTGTCGGACACCTCCTGCATCTCCCACAGGTTATGGGATGTGTACATTACGGAAAGGCCCTTTTCACGGCTGAGCTCGACAAGCAGACGCCTCGTTCTTCTGGCTATCTCCGGGTCCAGTCCGGAGGTGGGCTCATCCAGCAGCAGCACCTCGGGGTCATTTATCATCGCTTTTGAGAGGCAGAGCCTCATCATCTGGCCGGAGGACAGCGTCTTTGCGCGTTTGTGCCGTTTGTCATACAGGCCGAACATCCTTAAGGCTTCGGCGCATTTCCGGGCGGGCTCCCTGACTTCGTACATTATGGCGTAGACCATGAGGTTCTCCCATAACGTGAGCGTCTGGGGAAGAAAGACATAATTGGAGGCAAAGTTCATCCGTTTGAGTATGTCCGTCCGCGTGCGTGGAGAAAGGACCTTTCCGAATACACGGATGGAGCCTTCAGTGGGAAGGATCAGCCCTAGGACCAGATGGATAAGTGTGGTTTTCCCGGCGCCGTTAGGGCCGAGGATACCAAGTATCTGGCCGCGTGAAAGGCTGAAGCTTATGTCCTTCAGCGCATACGAGCCGGGTTCGAATGACTTGCCAAGGCCTTCGATTTCCACAATGCCCATAAAGCGAATCTATATGCTTTTGGCGGCAGAGTCAATCCGCTGCTGACCGCTATCAAGCCCGTTCAAAAAAGGCGCCGGAGATGCCGGTACGGGTTATAGGAGAAGGTGCCGGCATCCCTGGCGCAATCAGGGGGAGGGATTTTTGGTTTTTTTTTTCTTTTTCAAGGGGCAGGGCAGGGGAAGGAGGGGGTTGCTGTTTTTTACAGCTCTTCCCCCGCCCTGGGAGGAAACTGAAAAATTCCTGTGTCGGTGTTAATGTCTCAGGGCCTCCTGCTGGACGTATGCCCCTTCGGCCTTTCCCACGAACTCCGGGGCCGGCTTCATGGTCTTTTCGCCCGGATGCCATTTGGCCGGGCATACTTCCTCCGGATGGCCTGCTTTGTAAATGTTGGCCTGCAGTTTCCTCAGCAGCTCTTCCGCGTTTCTTCCTACATCTATATGGTTTACCTCGGAGCTTACAACCACGCCTTCGGGGCTGATTATGAAAACACCCCTCTGCGCAAGGCCGCTCTCCTCGTCATAGACGCCAAACATCCTGGAAAGCTTGCCTGCCGGGTCCGCGCCCATCTGGTATTTGACCCCCTTCAGCATGGGCTCATCCATCTGCCAGGCGAGGTGCACGAATTTTGTATCGGTGCTTACCGTAATGAGCTCCGCACCACCGGCCCTGAAGTTTGCATGCTGGCCTGCCAGGTCAGCAAATTCGGTGGCTCAGACGAACGTGAAATCCGCCGGATAAAAGAAAAGCACCGTCCATTTACCTTTCTTTCTGAGGTCCGCTGAACGTATCTCCCCAAAACCGCCTGTTTCCGGGTCGAAGGTCTCGATCCTGAAATCAGATACCTTCTGTCCCACTCTAAGCCCGCAGCATCCTTCCATCTTCATTTCCTCCTTTGCCTTGGCCCATTCTGTTTTGCTGCTCTTTTCCAGTTTTTAAATTTTTAATTTAATTTAGATTCATTATCAGTATAGAAAGATTCTAAATTAAGCCGGAATGCATGTCAAGCAATAAAATATGGGACCGGAAATTGGACTGGGGGGTGCTCCTCAACTGCCATTGGCATGCTGCCACCTATGGTTTTGACAGCGCCACAAAAAACAAAAAAGGTTTTTTTGTTTTTTCAGTGTCCCTTCAGCTTTCTCATGTCCTTCAGCCAGCGTCCGCATTTTGGGCATCTGTCCACCGGAAAGACCTCGATCTTAAGGAAAGCCCCTGTTTTTACTTCTATTTCGATGTATGGGACATCCATGAAGATCTGGCAGCAGTAATCCAAGCCGTCGTCCACGGGTTCGAAACTGTAGAATTCCCTCCACAGCCCGTCGGATTCCTCTTTCCCTATACCTCTGCGGTCGTTTTGATAATCTTTGTTCATGGGCTCCTCCGTAAAAAAAGGGAGAAGGATTTTTGTTTAAATGTTTGCTGGTTAAGGACTGCCTGTGGTCTTTACGGCCTGGCCCTAAAATTAAATTAAATTAAAAAATTAAAAACCCTGTTTAACTAAAGTCTAGCACTTGTCCGGAGTTTGTCCATTAAAGATAACCGCCCTTTACCTTGAGCCCGTTTTCTGGTAGAAACAGGATATGTGCAATATAAAATATGACGAACTGGGGCCGCTTAAGGTGCTCCATCTCCATTCCTCCAGTGCCGGGCTGAACGCCGTTGTGGTTGTGGACAACGTTGCGCTTGGTCCGGCGATGGGCGGGGTAAGGGTAAGACGCCAGGTGAATGCCGAGGAGGTGCGCAGGCTTGCGCGCACCATGACGCTTAAAAATTCCATTGCCGGACTGCCCCATGGCGGGGGCAAGGCCGGGATATCCCTGGACCCGTCGAGCCCTGACAAAAAAAAGGTCTTTCAGGCCTTCGCCGCTCTCACGGAGAGCCTGAACGAATATATCCCCGGTCCGGATATGGGAAGCGATGAGGAGTGCATGGCCTGGATCTATGAAGAGACGGGGCGGGCGGTAGGGCTGCCTGAACGGATGGGCGGGCTGCCGCTGGACAGGCTGGGGGCTACCGGTTACGGACTCTCCGAATGCGCGGAGGTGGCCTGCCGTTATGCGGGCATCGGGCTTGAGGGGGCCAGGGTCGCGATACACGGTTTCGGGAGCGTGGGCAAGGCCGCGGCAAAGTTCATGGCTCTCAAAGGGGCAGTGATCGTCGCCGCGGCCGATATCGGCGGCACGGTCTTTGACCCGGCGGGCCTGGACATCGATGGCCTTGTCACGGCCAAGGATAAAACGGGCAGCGTTGCGGGGTATCAAAGCGCCGGCGCCATGAGGCAAAAACCATGGGAGGTCCTGACCGCTCCATGTGATATCCTCATACCCGCCGCGACCGCCGACGTCATAAATATAGACAATGCGGGCTCCATAAAGGCAAAGCTCATTCTCCAGGGCGCAAACCTGCCCGTGACCAGGCAGGCCGAGGAGGCGCTTCAAAAAAGAGGCATACTTTCCGTGCCGGATTTCATAGCCAACGCCGGAGGCGTTATCATGGCAGCGATGGAATACGCCAAAAAGGGGAAAGATGAGGCGTTCAAGGCCATATCCCGGAAGATCAGGGAAAACACGGAACTGGTGCTGGAAAAGGCAAAAAAAGAGAACGAGTTGCCGGTAAAGGCCGCCACGGCACTGGCTATGGGGCGCATAAAAGAGGAAATGAAGAAAGCCGGGCTATAAAATCCTGTAAAATTTAGCTATGTCCGCTTCAATTAAATTCGACCCGGCCAGAATAGAGGGGCTCACGGAGTCCGAAGCCGCCCGGAGACTTAAAGAGGACGGGCCGAATGAACTGCCCCAGTCCAGGAAAAAAAACCTGTTCAAAATCGCCCTGGGCGTCCTCAAGGAGCCGATGCTCCTGCTGCTGCTAGCCGGCGGGACCATCTACCTTTTTATTGGCGACAGGCAGGAAGCCTTGATGCTTCTGGGTTTTGTGGCCGTCGTCGCGGGCATCACCTTATACCAGGAGAACAAGACGGAGCGGGCGCTTGAGGCCCTGAGGGACCTGACGAGCCCCCGGGCCCTCGTGGTGAGGGATGGCAGGAACAGAAGGGTGCCGGGCCGGGAGGTCGTGCGGGGAGATATTGTCGTCGTTTCTGAAGGGGACAGGGTGCCCGCCGATGGCGTAGTGCTCCACGGCCTCAACCTTTCGGTGGACGAGTCGCTCCTGACAGGGGAATCCGCGCCGGTAAGTAAAACGGCTTTTAAAAAAAATTCCGGCGGGGAAGCCGCTCCTTCCAGAGTGTCTCCCCCGGGGTTTTTAAGTTTAAGCGGCCCCTCGCCTTTCGTCTACTCGGGCACTCTGGCTGTCGCGGGGACGGGTATAGCCCAGGTCCTTGCCACCGGTTCCGCCACGGAGATAGGCAAGATCGGAACGTCCCTCGAAAAAATAGAGCTGGAGCGCACTCCGCTCCAGCAGGAGACCGGCAGGCTCATCCGCTACATGCTGGCGGCGGGCCTTTCGTTGTGTGTGGTTGTCGTGGTGGCATACGGGATAACGAGGATGGACTGGCTGGGCGGCTTTCTAGCCGGCATCACGCTTGCCATGGCCGTTCTGCCCGAAGAGTTCCCGGTGGTGCTTACCGTTTTTCTGGCCCTTGGCGCGTGGCGGATGTCCGGTAAAAAAGTACTTACCCGCAGGGTGCCGGCTGTTGAGACCCTGGGGGGCGCAACCGTGCTGTGCGTCGATAAAACAGGCACACTTACCATGAACCGGATGGAGGTCAAAAAGATATTCCGGGCGGGAGGCGACGGTCCTTTTGCTTTTTTTGATTTTTTAAATTTTTTTGCCGGAGGCGGACCGGTGCCCGAGGAGTTTCACGAGGTGATCGAATACGCGATACTGGCCAGCCGCAAGGACCCGTTTGACCCCATGGAAAAAGCCCTCAGGACGGCGGGCAGCCGCTGGCTCCAAAACACCGGGCATATCCATGAGGACTGGGAGCTGCTTCAGGAATATCCCTTGTCTAAGGAACTGATGGCGATGTCCCGCGTCTGGAAGGCGAAGGACGACAGCCGGTACGTTGTAGCGGCCAAAGGCTCCCCAGAGGCGGTGGCGGACATATGCCACATGGGAGAAAACGAGTTCCGCGCACTTGCCGCCCGGATAGATGAAATGGCGGCCGAAGGCCTGCGCGTCATCGGCGTTGCCAAATCAACGCTGGAGATAAAACCCGGGGCCGGCCCCCTTGGGCAAAAAACTCAAAAAACTCAAAAAACGCAAGAAAACGCTTTGCCGCCCGCTTTGCCTAATGAGCAGCACGCCTTTACGTTTGATTTTCTGGGGCTTGTGGGGCTTGCCGACCCGGTCCGCCCCGGCGTGCCGGAGGCCGTTGACGAGTGCCGGAGGGCCGGCATCAGGGTTGTGATGATAACGGGGGACTATCCGGTTACAGCCCGGGTAGTAGCTTCCCGGATAGGCCTTGGAAAAAATATCATTACCGGCCCGGAGCTTGAGGCGATGGGAGATGCGCAGTTGGGGGAAAAGATCGGCCTTGCCGATATATTCTGCCGCGTTACCCCGGACCAGAAACTGCGGATAGTAAAAACTTTCAAGAGCAGGGGCGAGATAGTGGCGATGACGGGCGACGGGGTGAACGACGCTCCCGCCCTGAAGGCGGCCGACATAGGGATAGCCATGGGCGGGCGAGGCACGGACGTGGCCAGGGAGGCGGCCTCGATAGTGCTCCTCGATGATGATTTTTCTTCCATAGTGCGCGGGGTCCGGATGGGGCGGAGGATACTGGACAACCTTAAAAAGGCGACAGTCTACGTGCTTGCGGTGCATGTCCCCATCGCTGGCATGTCCCTGATACCCGTTCTCCTTGGCATGCCGCTTGTGCTCCTTCCGGTGCACATAGTTTTTCTGGAGCTTATAATAGACCCCGCATGCTCAGTGGTGTTCGAGGCCGAGCCGGAAGAGGCGGATATAATGGAACGCCAGCCGGGCGGGGCGGGGCAAAAAATGAAAAAGGAAAAGGGAAAATCCATTTTCACCGGCCGGATCGTGGCAACCGGCCTTTTGCAGGGGGCAAGCGTGCTGGTGTTCGTGCTGGCGGTCTTCCTGTTTGCTTTTTCAACAGGCCGGGGGGAGGCGCAGGTGCGAGCCATGAGCTTTGCCACTTTGATCGTCGCAAACCTGGCCCTCATACTTACCAACCGTTCATGGCTGCTGACAGCGGCCGCCTCCCTGCGCGTGAAAAATGCCTCGTTATGGTGGGTCATAGGGGGGGCGGGCATATTTCTGGCCGCGGTGCTTTATGTGCCCTCCCTGAGAGAGGTATTCCGGTTCGGCAGGCTGGACTTCAGGGAGCTGTCTGTTTGCCTGGGCGCCGGGCTGATCAGTGTCTTCTGGTTTGAATGGGTCAAGATAGTCAGGAGAAAGGCAGTAAAGCCCGGCTTTTTGGGCAAAGAGGCATAGGCCGCCCCTTTATTTCCATTTTCACATTTTTTTTTTTTTGATTGATTTGGCAAATATCTTTTTTATAAAAAACCGGCCATGAGACCTTTTCGTATGAACTTTCTTGTTCTTATGGTCTTCATTGCCGCAGCCGCAACGTCCGGCTGTTCCAAAGGGAAGAACAGCGCCCCGGCGGACAGCACAAAAATACTCCGGTTGTCTACCCCGTTACGATCATGTATAACGACTTTATAATACTGGGCCCTCCCGGTGACCCCGCCAAACTGAAAACCTCAGCGGACGCAAGGGATGCGTTCAGGAAGATCTATTTCGAAAAAGCGCCATTCATCTCCAGGGGGGACAGGTCCGGCACCCAGGTAAGGGAGTTGGAATTGTGGAAACTGGCGGGGGTCAAGCCGTCAGGAGGGTGGTATAAGGAGGCTAAAAGCAGTATGCTCAAGACGCTCCAGATGGCCTCGAAGGAAAAAAGCTACTGCCTGTCTGACAGAAGCACTTACCTCTTCCACAAAAAGGAGCTGGAGCTTAATATAGTGTTCCAGGGCGACAGGCGCCTGTTCAATCCTTACAGGGTGACCGCCGTAAACCCCGCCAAGGTCCGAAGCGTCAACTACAAGGCCGCGATGCTGTTCGTGGATTTCATGAAATCGGACCCGATTCAGAAGCTCATAGGGGAGTACGGATCGAAGAGATTCGGGCAGCCCATATTCCATCCCCTCGTTCTTAAAAAATTGCCTTAAAAAAAATGTGAAAAAGCTTCAAACAAGGCTCCTCACCAATTTTCTTCCGCTTATCGCCATCCCGATGGTCCTGATATCCGCAGTTTCCGTATGGCTGTCCACAAGCATGCTGGTGGACAGCTTCAGGCAGAGGCTCAATGACAACCGTGCGGCGGCGACGGCAGGCTCGTAGGCATGGTCTGCTCCGCATCGGATTTTACGGAGCTCAAGCGGGCTGAGCTGGCGCTGCGGAGGAGTGAGGAGTTCGTCTGGAGCATTTTGAATTCAGTGGATGAAGGTTTCATCGTCCTGGACAGGGACTTCCGTATACTCACCGCAAACAGGGCATATTGCAGCCAGGTGGGAATTCCGTCCGGCGATCTCACCGGGAAACCCCTCACCGGAAGACATTGCTTCGAACTGTCTCACGGGTCTGACCGGCCCTTATTTCACGACAAAAGAGAAAGGGAACGGCTTGGGGCTGGCGACATCATATTCGATCATCAGGAACCACGGCGGCCTGATAGATGTCCGGTCTGTTTTGGGCAAAGGGACCGTTTTCTCATTTTATCTGCCGGCGGCCGTCACGAAACAAAAGGTCGGCCCCGGCCCGAGTGCCGCGGTGTCCGAAGACCGGCGCGCAGGGAGGATACTGGTAATGGATGATGAGGAGCTGATCCGCAGCCTCTTGCTCGAAATGCTGGATACCCTGGGACATCATGCGGAGCTTGCCGTCAACGGCGCGGAGGCCCTGGCCAAATACCGGGAAGCCATGTCGGAAGGGAGGCCTTTTGATGTTGTGGTCCTGGACCTTACCGTCCGTGGCGGGATGGGAGGGGCAGAAACGCTCCGGAGACTGCGGGAGCTGGACCCAGGGGTAAAGGCCATAATGTCCAGCGGATATTCCAATGATAATATAGCGTCCAGTTACCAGGACGCGGGCTTCAAGGCTTTTCTTAAGAAGCCCTACAGGATAGATGATCTGAGAAATGAACTGAACAGGCTGCTTTCTGAATAGAAAAGAAGGGCAGAGGGCTATACAAAAATCTTGGCGTCAAGCACGAAGGCGCCTTGTGGAAAAAGGGAAAGCGGGTTCAGGTCTATCTCTTTTATGAGCCCTGTGGCCATCAGCCTGGAGACCGTGACTATTGCGGCCGTGAGGGCCTTCAGATCCACAGGCGGGCGGCCGCGCATACCCTGAAGCACGCTTTGGCCTTTTATCCTCAATACAAGTCTCAGGGCCTCAACCGGCCCCGTTGGGGCCAGGGCGAAAGATACGTCTCTGAAGACCTCCGTGAAGATGCCGCCAAGCCCGAACATCACTACCGGGCCGAACTGGGCGTCTATCAGCCCGCCCACTATGGCCTCTGTTCCGCCCTCGACCATTCGCTCGACCAGAACGCCCCTGGCCCCTTCCATCTCCATCAGCCCGCTGACGGCCTCCAATAGCTCACTCTTCGTCTCTATCCGCAGCCTTATTCCTCCGGCCTCGCTCTTGGAGCGGATGCCAGGTGCCACCGTCTTTGCCGCCAAAGGTAAACCCAAGCGGCCCGTTTTTAAAAGGACCGTTTCCCTCAACAGTTTCCTCTGTGGTTTTTCAATGAAAACGCCTTCAGGCACTGAAAGGCCAAGTCCGGAGAGCAGGTGTTTTGCCTCGTGTTCCATGGGCTGCGGGCCGGGTATTGCGCGCATGAATTCTTCAAACAGCTTTTTTTCTTTTTCTTTTACCATGAAAGTAGATGGCCCAGAGCCCGGACCGCCCGCTCCGGTGTGTCAAAGGAGGGTATCCCGGCCCTTCTGGCCTCGCGGCCAAGCTCCCTGCCGGTCTCGTCCTGCCCGGTATGGAGGACCAGCGGCCTGCCGGTCCTTTTTTTGAAATCCGCAAGCATCCCGGCAAGGGCCGGCGTTATACCGGTGACTGCGGTAAGGGCGATTATTATAAACCCGTCGAAAAAAGAAAGGCCGTCCCCTAGCTCCCGTAGTATGTACAGGTAATCCCTGTCGCTGCCCTGGGCCGTAAGATCAAACGGGTTGCCCATGCCGTAAAACGGCGGGAAGATCTTTCTGAAATTTTCCAGGCTTGCCGGTGGTATCTCCGGTTGTTCAAAACCCTGTCTGGCGCATTCGTCGGAGGCCAGCACTCCCGCCCCGCCTCCGTTTGTCAGGACCAGCACCCTGCTACCTTTTAAGAAGCGTTTGTTTTTT